>CAZJNQ010000072.1:0-14063 GCA_964547475.1 uncultured Porphyromonadaceae bacterium | reverse complement strand
TCACGATTCACGAGTCACGATTCACGAGTCACGATTCACGAGTCACGATTCACGATTCACGCTTAGAAGTTCGGGCTCAACAGGAACTCGGCGTAGAATTGGTCAATCACATCCACTGCCTCGTCGGCGGTCTCGACCAGACGGAACAGGTCGAAATCGGTTATGCTGACATTGTGCTCCTGAGAATGCATGACCTCCTTGATCCATTTGATCAGCCCGCCCCAGTATTCTTTGCCGACCAGCACAATCGGGAACCGGCCGATCTTGCCTGTCTGGATGAGGGTTAGGGCTTCAAACAGCTCGTCAAATGTTCCGAAGCCCCCGGGCAAGACGATAAAACCCTGGGAGTACCTCATGAACATGGTCTTGCGGACATAGAAGTAATCGAAGCTGATCAGCTTATCGGCGTCAATATATTTGTTGGGATTCTGTTCCTGCGGAAGATCGATATTGATACCGATCGATTTTCCATGGCCCCGCTGGGCTCCTTTATTGGCAGCTTCCATGATCCCCGGGCCCCCGCCGGTGATCACCCCGTAACCCAGTTGCGTCAGTTTATAACCGACTTCCTCGGCGATCTGGTAATAGGGGCTGTCGGGTTTTGTCCGGGCGGAACCGAAAACAGCAACGCTGGGACCTATCCGCGCCAGTTTTTCGAATCCGTCCACAAATTCTGCGATCACCTTGAAGACCTGCCAGGAATTCTCGGTCTTGATCTCGTTCCAGGATTTGTGCTTGAAAGCTTCCCGGATCTTGTCATCTTCATTCATGGGTCATCAACTCGTTTGATTCGTCAAAAGTAATGCTTCCTTCAGATACTTGGCCGTATAGGAATCTTTATTCAATGCGACCTCCTCGGGGGTGCCTTCGGCGATGATCCTCCCGCCGGCCTGCCCGCCTTCCGGACCGAGATCCACGATATGGTCGGCCACTTTGATCACTTCCATGTTGTGCTCGATGACCACCACGGTATTGCCCTTGTCGACCAGGCGGTTCAGCACGTTCAGCAAAACCCGGATATCCTCGAAGTGGAGTCCCGTAGTAGGTTCGTCGAGGATGTAAAGGGTATGTCCCGTGTCTTTCTTGGCCAGCTCGGCAGCGAGCTTGATCCTTTGTGATTCTCCGCCTGACAGGGTGGTCGATGATTGCCCCAGGGTGATATACCCAAGCCCGACATCGTTGAGCGTCTTGAGTGTCCGAAGGATCTGGGGGTGGTTTTCGAAAAACTCCAATGATTGGCTGATGGTCATGTCAAGCACATCCGAGATGGATTTGCCTTTGTAGCGCACCTCTAATGTTTCCCGGTTATATCTCTTCCCGCTGCAGGATTCGCAATGGACATAAACATCCGGCAGGAAATTCATTTCGATGGTGCGAACTCCGGCCCCTTGGCAGGTTTCACACCGGCCCCCCTTGACGTTGAAAGAAAACCGGCCGGGTTGATAGCCCCTGACCAGGGACTCGGGCAATTTAGCGAACAGGCTTCTGATCTCGCTGAAGACCCCCGTGTAGGTTACCGGGTTGGACCGGGGCGTGCGCCCGATGGAGGACTGGTCAACCACTATCACTTTGTCGATATGCTCCGTGCCGGAAATCGATTGATATTCAAGGGGATCCTGAAGTGACCGGTAAAATGACTGACTCAGGATCGGATAGAGGGTTTCGTTGATAAGGGTTGATTTTCCGCTTCCCGATACCCCTGTGATGCAGATCAGCCGCCCCAACGGAAGTTTCAGGTCGACGTTCTTGAGGTTATGTCCCGAAGTGCCCCGGAGCACCAGCTCTTTGCCGTTCCCGGGTCGTCTGGCCGGCGGGATGGCGATCCGCTTTTGCCCGCTCAGGTAAGATCCCGTCAGGCCGTTACCCCTGATGATATCTTCGGGTTTCCCGCAGGCCACTATCATGCCACCGTGCTGACCCGCATGAGGTCCCATATCAATGACGTGATCGGCTGACCGGATCATGTCTTCATCATGCTCCACTACGATGACGGAATTGCCGATATCCCTGAGCTGCTTCAGGGCGTCAATCAATCTCAGGTTGTCGCGGTGATGAAGCCCGATGCTCGGTTCATCCAGGATATAGAGCACGTTGACCAGGCGGGAGCCGATCTGGGTGGCCAGGCGGATACGCTGTCCCTCGCCTCCCGCAAGGCTCCGCGTCGAACGGTTCAGGGAGAGGTAATTCAATCCCACATCGACCAGGAACCTGAGCCTGGAACGTATCTCTTTAAGAATGTCACGTGCTATCTGCCGCTGCGTGAGGGAGAGACGTTCCTCCAGTCCTTCCATCCATTCCAGCAGGGCAGCAATGTCCATCCCGGTAAGTTCAGATATGTTCTTTCCGCCGATGCGGAAATAACGGGCCTCCTTCTTCAGCCTGGAACCACCGCACTCCGGGCAGGTGGCTGTACGGATGAATTGATCAGCCCATTTCTGGGCTTTTTTGGAATCCGAATCATCCTTTTGCTGGGTGATATAGGTGACGATGCCTTCAAAACTCAGGAAATAGTTGGACGAGAGTCCCAGCGGGGTATGTTCCAGCTTGAATGACTCATCCGACCCCAGGAGGATCACCTGGAGGGCCTCCTCAGGTATATCCCGGATGGGTTCATCCAGCTCGAAACCATATTTGCGAGCTATGGCCTCGATTTGCCAGAAGATCATTCCCTGGCGGTACTTGCCAAGCGGGACGATCCCTCCGTCCTTGATGCTGATCCGGTCGTCGGGGATGATCTTATTATGGTCGATTTCATGTACATAACCCAGCCCTTTGCAAACCGGACAGGCTCCCTGCGGGCTGTTGAAAGAGAAACTGTTCGGCGCAGGCTCATCATAGGACATCCCGGTTGTCGGGCACATCAGGTGGCGGCTGAAATAAACGGGCGAATCCCCTTCAAAACCGGAGATCAGGATAACTCCATGCCCTTCCTTCATCCCGGTCTGGATCGAATCCTTCAGACGTTTCAATGAATCTTCGGAAGGGACCATCCGGTCAACCACCATTTCGATGGTGTGGGTCTTGTAACGGTCCAGTTTCAAACCGGGCATCAACTCCCTGATCTCGCCGTCGATCCTGGCATAAATGTACCCCTTGCGACGGATCTGTTCAAACAGTTCCTTGTAATGGCCTTTCCTCCCCTTGATCAGAGGAGCCAGGATCAGGATCTTTTCCCCTGTATACCGGTCCTGGATCCGCTGCAGGATCTGATCATCCGAATACCGGACCATCTTCTCCCCCGTTTCATAGGAAAAGGCTTCCGAAGCCCTGGCAAAAAGAAGTCTCAAAAAATCATAGATCTCCGTGGTGGTCCCAACCGTACTTCGCGGATTCTTGCTGGTTGTTTTCTGTTCGATCGATATGACCGGACTCAGTCCGGTGATCTGGTCCACATCGGGCCGTTCCATGGTTCCAATGAACTGCCGGGCATAAGCCGAGAAAGTTTCCATATAACGGCGCTGGCCCTCGGCGTAAATGGTGTCAAAGGCCAGGGATGACTTGCCGCTGCCGCTCAGGCCGGTGATCACCGTCAGTTTGTTCCGGGGAATGGAAACATCAATGTTGCGAAGGTTGTGCACCCGCGCACCCGTGACTTCAATATTCCGGCTTTCCTTCATTCCGTTCCTGCTGATGAATCACTGACCGGATGCGGCGGCTGCCAATGACGGTCAAATCGCAGTTATTGATATATGTGGCACCAAAACTTGCAAAATTAGGTCCAATTATTGTAATTTTCAATCCCGGTGATCTCCTTGATACAAGATTACCGGAGTGCAGCTGACCATAATAACCTAAAATACTGATTCATGAAAAAATTCAGGTTTACTAGCATCCTTTTGATCATTCTCGTGGTGCTCGCTGCTGCCTGGGCCCTGTGCCCCCAATATCTGAGAAAAGCATTGATCTACCAGCAGGTGGATATAGACGATTACAAGATATTTGACAACCGGATCGTTACTGCCGGTAATCCGCAGCCATGGGAGGAAATGGCAGGATTCGACAAGAGGGAAGTGCCGGAATTGTACCGCCAGTCATTTGAGGAGTTTAAAACAGTGGCTTTCCTGGTAGTGAAAAATGAAAAAATTGTTTTCGAGAAATACTGGGACGGGTATTCTGCGGATTCCCGGTCGAACTCGTTCTCAATGGCCAAATCCATCGTGGGCCTTCTTATCGGAATTGCCCTCGATGAAGGATATATCAATAGTGTTGACCAGCCGGTTGGCGATTTTCTTCCGGAGTTCGCGGAAGGGGAGAAGGCCAAGGTGACCATCCGGCACCTTCTCGAAATGAGTTCCGGCTTAAGCTGGGACGAAGCTTATTCGAGCGCTTTTTCCATGACGACCAAGGGTTATTATGGCCGGAACCTTGCTGAACTGGTTCTAAACCAGGAAGTTCTGCGCGAACCCGGGACCTATCACGATTACAAGAGCGGAAACACCCAGCTGCTCGCATTGATCCTGGAAAAGGCCACTCACCAGAAAATGAGCACTTATGCTTCGGAAAAACTCTGGAAGCCGATGGGCGCCAGCCACGATGCCTGGTGGTGCATCGACAAACCCGACGGGATCGAAAAGGCCTATTGCTGTTTTAATTCCAACGCCCGCGATTTTGCCCGTTTCGGCCAGCTGATCCTGTTTAACGGGAACTGGTACGGGAAGCAGCTGGTGTCAAAGGATTTCCTCACCAAGGCGCTCACCCCGGTTTCCCATCTGACCGATGAGAACGGAAAGCCGGTCGACTACTACGGGTGGCAATGGTGGATGATGACCTACAAGGGAAGGCAGGTCTATTATATGCGGGGGCTCAACGGCCAATACGTGATCATTTTGCCTGCCACTCAAACGGTCATAGTAAGGCTCGGGCACAAACGTTCAGACGACAGGATCAACGGAACCCCGGTGGATTTCTTTTCTTGGCTCGACGCCGGGATTGAGCTGTCTGAAGTAAAGGTCGAGTAGCCGGCCCGCTGCCTGATAGGAAGATAATCTTCCGCTGGCAACCAGGGATTCGGTTTCCCTGATCTGGTGAGACAGGGATGGGTTCCTGAAAAAATGGTGGAGCAGATCCTCGCGTATGGTTTCGTACATCCAGTGACGTGACTGGTCCAGGCGGTTCCTCTCAAAAAATCCGTTTGTCTTGACCTGCCGCAGGTAATCCTCAATGAGGCTCCAGAGATCCGTCAATCCTTTATTTTCCTTCGCAGAGACGGCAACCACGCGGGGTATCCAGCCGCTTTCGGTCGGTGGAAAGAGGTGAAGGGCATTGCGGTATTCGATACAGGCTGACTCAGCCTTTTTCAGATTATCTTCATCGGCCTTGGTAATGGCAATCAGATCGGCCATTTCCATAATGCCACGCTTGATCCCCTGGATTTCGTCCCCGGCCCCGGCGAGCATCAGGAGAAGGAAAAGGTCAACCATCGAGTGTACGGCCGTTTCTGACTGGCCCACTCCCACCGTTTCGATAAAGATCACATCAAAGCCTGCTGCTTCGCAAAGGAACATCGTTTCGCGGGTTTTCCGGGCCACCCCTCCGAGGGAACCGGCTGACGGGGAAGGCCTGATAAAAGCGTTGGGATCGCCGCTCAGGGTCTCCATCCGGGTTTTATCTCCCAATATGCTTCCCCCTGACTTGAGGCTGCTGGGATCGATCGCTAATACGGCCAGCTTTTTGCCTTGCCGGGTGAGATGCGATCCGATAGCTTCGATAAATGAGCTTTTCCCGACTCCGGGGACACCGGTAATTCCGATCCTGACGGACTTTCCGGCATGCGGAAGGCACATCGAAATGATTGCCTGGGCAACCTGCTGGTGCTCCGGTTTACGGCTTTCCACCAGGGTGATGGCCCGGCTCAGCAAGGTCCGGTTGCCTGCCAGGATGCCACGCGCCAATTCTTCAGCTGTCAGGGGAGGCTTTCTCTTCCGCAGGAATCTTCCGGCCGATTGCGGATCCACCGAAGGAGGCTGCTCGATCCCGGGATTGACTTTCAGGGCCGTTCCGTGCTTTTTCCCTTTTTCTGCCATGTCAGATCATTTTCCGCTGGAGGAAACGGTACCGATAAGACGAATGACGAGGGAAGAAGCCGAAGGATCATTCAGGATCAGCGTAACCGTTTGGAACTGCTTCCCTGCTTTTCCCCGGCTGTCAAAGGAGCAGGCGATGGTTGTCTCTTTTCCGCCCTGGATCTCGTAGGTCTCGGGTTTGGATGCCGTACAGCCACAGGTGGTCGAGATTTTCCTGATCACCAGGGGATCCTTCCCTGTATTCTTCAGGATGAAATCATGCGTTATCTTTTGCCCTGCCGTTATCGTTCCGAAATTGAAAGAGTCCTCACTGAGGACGGCTCTGGGCGCCCGGGCTTTCTTCTCAGGGGTCCAGCTTCCGAAGTCTTCATCCAGCTGAGCACTGACAGCCAGTATATTATCCGGGTAGAGCTGACCATCAACCGTCAGGTACAGGCGGTCCATGACAAATCCCCAATCACTGTTCTTGTTTGCATCATAGGTGATGCTGATGACTCCCTTTTTGGCCGGTTCGAGGCTGACGGGATCGATCCGGGCAGCCAGGTGGGGTGGAAGATCAACCAGGGTTACTGCCACAGCCGAGTCAGAATCATTATAGAATTCAAGGGTGGCAGTCTTGACCTGGTCCTTGAAGATCGTCGCCATGGAAAGGTGATTGGTGGAAAGCCGGATCTTGCCCATCCGGATCGGAAAGTCATCTGCGATGGTCTTGGGCTTGGGATTGACCAATCCGACAATGTAAAGCTGAACCGTTGATTCCCTGGCATTTGATTTAACCGTGATGCTTTTACGAAAGGCTCCCGGCCTTCCGAGGGGATCGAAGTCAACCTTGATCAACCCCCTGGCACCCGGAGCGACCGGTTCCCGGTTCCATTCGGGAACCGTGCATCCGCAGGTCGTGGTCACGTCAAAAAGAATTAAGGGCTGACTACCATTGTTGATGAATTCGAATTCGCAGCTTTTAATCCCGTCGAGCTCGTTCATGTTGCCGAAATTATGGCTGGTCCGGTTAAAACTGATGGAAGGTTCGGAGAACTGGGCATAATTATTGCAGACCCATCCGCCCAGGACGAACAAGGAAATGATTAGTGCCAATTGTTTCATATTATCGGGCTTCTATCAAAAAACCAACCAAAATTAATAATTTCAACCGTCAATTTACGATGCTCAGACAACCCTTGATAAAACTGGGATTCCTGGCCGGAGTCCTCCTCCTGGCGGTCAATCCTGCAACCGCCCAGTTCTACAACGGGCTGAGCATGAACTTCGGCAAGAACAGGATACAGTATCCGAGAGGGGACATTCTTGAAAGTGAGTTCTTTGCCTCCTTCTACCGGCATGACCGGTTCGATGTATATTTTTACCCGAACGGACGCGAACTGGCGGAATATGTGAGCCGCTTTGCCTTCCGCGAGATCAACCGCCTTGAAAATTTCCTTGAATACACGCTGGACAAGCGGATCATCTTTATCGTTTACAATAAGCTGTCCGCATACCGCCAGAGCAACATCGGCCTGATTTCCGGCAGGGAGGAGACCAATATCGGAGGGGTGACCAAGATACTGGACAACAAAGTCTTCCTCTATTTCGAAGGGGACTACCGGAAGTTTGACCAGCAGATCCTCTCAGCCATTGCCGAAGTCATTTTCACTGAAATGCTCTACGGCGGGAATGTACGCGACCGCATGACTTCCTCGGCCCTCCTGAACCTTCCGGACTGGTATACCAAGGGACTCTTCGCGTTTCTGTCAAAAGGCTGGGATATTGAAACCGAAAACCGGGTCAAGGATGGCATCCTGTCGGGGAAATACAAGAAGTTCAACCGGCTCGAAGGGCAGGATGCGGTTTATGCCGGTCAGTCCATCTGGTATTTCATCTCAGAGTCGTTCGGCCGGTCGGTCATCCCGACCATCATCTATTTTACCCGGATCAACAGGAATGCCTCGGCCGGTTTCCTCAATGTCCTGGGAACCTCCCTCAACGCGTTGAGCTATGAATGGCAGCATTTCTATAAAACCCGGTTTGCCGAACCGGCTCACCAGGGAAGCCTTCCTGAATACCCGCAATTGAAGATCAGGAACCGGAAAGGGACTGAATACCTGAGAGCCCGGATCAGTCCTGACGGAAGGTATATTGCCTATGCTTCGAACAGCGAGGGCCAGATACGTGTGTTTCTGCATGATGAGCAGACTGGCAAATCCAGAAAGATCTATCAGACGGGAGCCAAGCTGGGCCAGATAGAGGACCTGACGTTCCCGGTCCTCTCCTGGCACCCTAACGGGCAATTGCTCTCCATGATCATGGATTTCAAGGGAGTCGTCAGGCTCAGCCTCTTCCCCCTCGAAACCCGTAAATGGGAACACCAGCTCATTGAAAATTATGACAAGATCCTGGATTTCAATTATTCCGATGACGGCCTGAACCTGGTCCTCTCGGCTGTTCTTAACGGACATACCGATATTTTTGTTTACAACCTGATGGCCAATACAAGTGAACGGATAACCGACGATGAAGCCGGCGACTTCAATCCCCGTTTTATTGATCATTCCCGTAAGATTCTTTTTCTGAGCAACCGCGCCGATCTCTCTTTGGAAGGGCAGAAAGAAAGCCGGGAGATTTCTCTGGTAAACGGTATGTTCGTTTATGATTACACGAACAAATCCGACCTGTTGACGAGAATTGACGAACCGGGTTTCTCGGAACGCATGCAGCCTTACCGTCCGGTAGATGGGAATTATTACTACCTGGGTGATGACAACGGCATCCTGAACCGCTACCAGGCACGGTATGACAGCACGGTGATTGCCATCGACACCACGGTCCATTATTCCTTTTATTCTGTAACCCGGCCCCTCACGCATTATTCAAGAAATATTCTGGATCAATCGGTGTCACCCGAAGGTGACCTGTCTGAACTCCTTTACATAAATGGCAAATACCAGTTGTTCCGGGGTTTGATACCCGGCAATCCTCTGGCTGGCGGTGGGCTCGAGTCTACCGCTTACCGGAAGAAACTAAACCGTGACCTTGAACAGGCCGACAGCTTGAAACACCTGCCCGCACAGGGCCCGGTCATCACGCCCACTCCCCCCCGGCGGCTGGCCTTGCTGGGTCAGGATTCCGCCAAACCCTCAAACCAGGAGATCAATGTCAATAATTACATTTTTGAATCCGAAAAAGCGTTAAACCGGGATTTGACCCGGCGTGCGCAGGTTTCGGCCGCAAAAGCCAAAGATCCCCTCACCGGCAGGGAGTTTTACCTTCCGGCCGTCAGGATCTATCAGCCCCGTTTTTATATCAATTACCTGGCTTCCCAGGTGGATTTCACCTTCCTGAATGCCTCCTACCAGGCCTTTACCGGAGGCGCTCCCTATTACAATCCCGGTTTTAACATGCTCTTCAAGGTGGGCACCCAGGACCTGTTTGAGGATTACAAGCTGGTGGCCGGCGTTCGTTTCGGAACCGACTTTAACTCCAACGAGTACCTGTTAAGTTTCGAGAACCTGAAGAAACGGCTGGACAAGGAGATCATTTTCCACAGGCAGGTTTACCAAGCCTATACGGATGATTATTCCGTCGTGAAAGCAGCCACTCAGGAACTTTTTTTCATCCTGAAATATCCATTCAGCCAGGTCAGTTCAATCAGGGGTACATTCAACGGCAGGATCGACGATTACCAGTTCATGTCAACCGACCAGCAAAACCTGATCAGGGACGGCATAACCAAATTCTGGGCGGGAACCAAGCTGGAGTATGTGTTTGACAATACCCGGATGATCACCCTGAACCTGTTCGAAGGAATGAGGTACAAGGTTTTCGGGGAGTATTACCAGCAGGTAAACGGCAACTGGTCCGATGTATTTATCCTGGGAGCCGATTTCCGTCATTACCTGCCGCTTCACCGATCGCTCATCTGGGCTAACCGCCTGGCAGGAAGCACCTCTTTCGGCGGTAGCCGTCTGATCTATTACATGGGTGGAGTGGACAACTGGATGTATTTATCAAGGACCGGATCCGCTTTTGACGGGAGCAATCCAATCGATACCACCCAGAATTTTGTCTACCAGGCGCTGGCTACCAACATGCGGGGATTCCACCAGAACATCCGGAACGGGAACAATTTCATAGTATTTAATACCGAACTGCGCTGGCCTGTATTCAGGTATTTTGCCAACAAACCCCTCAACTCGGATTTCCTGAACAATTTCCAGGTCATAGGCTTCTTTGACTTCGGGAGCGCATGGAGCGGGCCCACTCCCTGGAGCAAGCGCAATCACCTGAACAGGAAAATAATCGAGAACGGACCGTTTTACATCGTGATAGACCAGGGCAACCACCCGTTTGTGGCGGGATACGGGGTGGGGGTACGGAGCCGGCTTCTCGGGTATTTTGTCAGGCTTGACTATGCCTGGGGAGTCGAAAATTACGAGATCCAGCCGGGGATCTGCTACCTTTCGCTGAGTCTTGATTTTTAATACATCCTATGCTGAAAGAATCAATCAGGAAGCAGGCTGAGGAAATGGGTGCTGAATTGACAGCCATCCGGAGAAGCTTGCATGCCAACCCGGAACTCTCTTTTCAGGAAAACCACACCGCGGATTTTATCGGCCGGATTCTGGATTCCTGGGAAATCATCCATGAAAGGACGGCCGTGACCGGTATCACCGGAGTTGTACAGGGCCGTTCTGGAGGAAGTTATGTGGTTTTGCGGGCTGAAATGGATGCCTTGCCGGTTGAGGAGGCGAATGAAACAGAATACCGCTCGGTGCAACCCGGGATCATGCATGCCTGCGGGCACGATGTGCACATGGCCTGCCTGCTTGGCGCGATCCGGATCCTGGCCATGCGCAAACAGGATTTTACAGGCACTGTCCGGTTCCTTTTCCAGCCCGGTGAGGAGCTCCTGCCCGGCGGAGCGGAACAAGTCCTAAAATCCGGGTTGCTTGACAGGCCTGAACCCGACTTCATACTGGCCCAGCATGTCTATCCCGAATTGCCTGCCGGTCACTTTGGTTTCAGGGCTGGGCCCTACATGGCGTCAACGGATGAGGTCTATATCGAGGTCAGGGGAACCGGAGGCCATGCGGCGCTCCCTCACCGGATGGTCGATCCGGTCCTGATCGCCTCTCATATAGTCGTGGCCCTTCAGCAGGTGATCAGCCGCAAAATTCCGCCCGATGTACCGGCTGTCCTTTCATTCGGCAAATTCGATGCCCGGGGGACGACCAATGTGATCCCGGCAGTGGCCCACCTGGAAGGCACTTTCCGGATCATGGATGAAAACTGGAGAAAGGCCGCACATGAGGAGATCCGGCGGACGGCTACCGGTGTGGCCAAGTCCATGGGAGCCGAAGTGGAGTGCAGGATCGTTGAAGGCTACCCATCCCTTTCCAACGATCCTGAGTTGACACAACAGGCTGTTCAGTTTGCACGCGAATATGCCGGGGCGGATCGGATTGAAGATATTCCCGCCCGGATGACAGGGGAGGATTTTGCCCGCTATGCCCTGCGGTTTCCGGCCCTGTTTTACCGGCTGGGCACCAGCAACGGCACACACACCAAGCCCGTGCATCATCCCGAGTTCGATGTGGATGAGTCGGCTATACCCGCAGGTACGGGAATGATGGCCTACCTGGCGCTCCGGCTGTTGGGAAGCAAGTGAACGCTAGATTAACAGGGCTGAAATCCGCTCTTTGAGACCGGCCAGGTCTTCACGTGAAGGAACGTATTTGATCTTCTCCTTTGCCACGACACCGAACCCTGAATCGCTCAAGATCCCTGCCATTTCGTCTATCTGGCGGGGACCCCAGCCATAGGAACCGAAAACAATGGCTTTCCGGTCCTTGGGAGCGAGGCCTGTCAGGTAAGTCAGGAAAGCCGACATCGTGGGCATCATCCTGCCGTTTAACGCCGGAGAACCCAGACAAATGTATTCCGCGTCAATGACCTCGGTCATGATATCCGAGATGTGATTCGTCTGCAGACTTAAAAGGGTCGTCAGGTAACCCCGGCTCTCAAAGGCATCCTGGATGGCGAGTGCCATGGCTTCGGTCGAATTCCACATCGTGTCGTAAATGACCAGGGCACGTCTCCTTGTTTCGTTGCTGGCCCACCTCTGGTACTCCTTCAGGATCCCGGCTACATGTTTTCTCCAGATAATCCCGTGGCTGTTAGCAATGAGTCCGATATCCAGGTCCTGAAGACCGACCAGGGCTTTCTGTACCTGCTTGGAGTAAGGAAGCACGATATTGGCAAAGTACTTCCTGGCTTCCAGCATGGTTATGTCCAGGGGATATTCATCGTCAAACCGCTCGGATGAAGCGAGATGCTGTCCAAAGGCATCATTTGAGAACAAGATTTTTTCCTCGGGCATGTAATCCACCATGTTATCAGGCCAGTGGACCATCGGGGTCAGGACAAAATGGAGGCTGCGCCTGCCAAGGCTGAGGACTGTCCCGCTTTCCATGGCCCTGATGTTCCAGTTTTCCCTGTAATGTTCCCGCAAGCCCGCTTCCCCTTTGGGCGAAGCGAAAACGGTGGCATTCGGGAGGATCTTCATGAGTTCGGGAAGTGACCCGGAATGGTCCATTTCGACGTGATTGCTTATTACATAATCAATCCGGGAAGGATCGATCACCGACCCGATCCTTTCCAGCATCTCGGAGGTGAGATAATGCTTGACAGTATCAACCAGGGTGATCTTCTCATCCAGTATCAGATAGGAATTATAGGTCGATCCTCTCTGCGTCAGGTAGCCGTGGAAGTTTCTGAGATTCCAGTCTATCCCCCCGACCCAGTAAATGCCCTCCTTGATTTTGACGGCTTTCATTGTTTATTCGGTTAGTTCATAAAACTCCATCTTCCGGACTCCGCAGAGGGGACAAACCCAGTCGCCGGGTACCTCTTCAAAGGGAGTTCCGGGCTCTATTCCAGATAGTAAATCACCAACCTCCGGGTCATAAACGTATCCGCATGACCGGCACTTGTACTTGCTGCCCATGTCGGGATCCTGCTAGGGTTTGGGAGTCTGCGTGGAATCCACAAACACCCGGGTTGCCAATTCCCTGTCCAGCATCAGCAGGCCGTAGCCATTGTCCCCGATCAGCTTCAACTGCCCCAGGATTGCATCTGCATTGGCTTCTTCCTCAACCTGCTCGGCCACATACCATTGCAGCATGTTGTTGGTGGCATGATCCTTCTCAGCGACAGCAATGTTAACCAGGTTGTTGATCAGGGAAGTAACGTGCTGTTCGTGTTTCAGCGTTTCGGCAAACACTTCGGAGGCATTTTTCCATTCCGTCGGCACACCGGCAATCGGTTTCAGGTATATGGCCCCTCCGCGCTCATGTACAAAATCGAAGAACTTGATCGCGTGGGTTATCTCTTCCTGCCATTGGATCTTCATCCAGTTCGCAAAGCCGGGAAGATTCAGCCTTTCAAAATAAGCCGACATGGAGAGATACAGATAGGCCGACCAGAGTTCGGCATTGATCTGCTCCTCAATGGCTTTCTGTACTTTTTCGTTGAACATAACTTTATATTGATTGGTTTTTCGTCACTCGTCACTTGTCACTTTTCCAGAGGCCATGCAGATTGCAATACTCGCGAGCTGCAACCACCTTCTCTCCCGGAGGAACCTGGAACAGGGCTTCCGGCTTGTCCCCGGGAAGGAGGAATCTCCGGTAAGTCGCCTGGTCCGTCATCAGCTCGATCCAGACGATAAAGTGGGCATCCAGCATGGGATGTTCCTGGTTCTCGCCGACTTTGACCAGGTAATCCGGACCCGTTTGTTTCCAATATGGGACATGTTTTTCGGTGGAGGAATCAGCGGTTGATCCTTCCAGATAATTCATGGGCTGTCCGCAGCAGGTCAGGGTACCCCCGCCGGCATGAAGGACTTCAACGATATTGCCGCAGATTGCACAACGGTAAATGGATTTTCGCTTCAACATGGTTGTTCTCCTCTGTAACTATATTATATACAAAAATGGAAAAAAAAAGTTTACGGATGATAACCGGCCAGAGACAGAATTTTCCGGC
>CAZJNQ010000071.1:9885-14771 GCA_964547475.1 uncultured Porphyromonadaceae bacterium | reverse complement strand
TAATCCTCCGACATTTCCTTCATTTTGTCCCGGTATTTGGAGAAAACACGGGCCCGGCTGACGCAGCCGACATATTTGCCATGATCCAGGACAACCAGGTTGTACTTCCCCGAAGCCTGTATTTTCCGTGCGATCTCTTCGACTGAATCTTCCGTGTTGACCAGGTATTCCGGCATGTACATCAGGTCTTTGCAGTAAGTGGTATCGTACAGCCCGGTTTTAAACATGACCGGCCTGAGCTTTTCCATGATGATCAGCCCGAGAAAATTCCTGTCCGCATCAATGACAGGAAAGACATTACGGTTGGATACCGCCACCGCCTGAACGAGTTCTCCCAGGGTTTGGTCGGGGCTGACAGTTGTGAAATCCTGCTCTATCAGGCTTCTGATATTCATCCGGAGCAGGGCTGCCTTATCCTTGTTGTGAGTGATCAGTTCGCCCAGGGAGGCCAGCCGGCGGGTATACACAGAGTGAGGCTCAACCAGATGAGCCGTGATATAGGAGATGGCCACCGTTACCATCAAGGGAATGATCAGGCTGTATCCGCCTGTAATCTCAGCAATCAGGAACATGGCGGTCAGCGGGGCATGCATGACGCCAGACATGACACCGGCCATTCCCGCCAGTGTAAAATGGGTTTCCGATACTTCCAGCCATCCTGTCGTATTCAGCAGCCGTGCCAGGAAGAATCCGCTGATTCCTCCCAGGAACAAGCTGGGGGCAAAAACGCCGCCGACACCTCCGGCACCCGTGGTTACCGCCGTGGCAACCGCTTTAAGCAAGATGATCAGGGCAATGGTTAACAGAAGAATCCGTGGCGTCTGGATCTTATCGAACCAAAAGCTCTGAGACAGGATCTCCCCTGGATTACCCATCAACAACTGCCGGAGGGTGTCATACCCTTCTCCATACAAAGGCGGAAAGACGGTGACGAGAACAGCCAGCACCGATCCGCCGGTCAACCACCGGATCCATACGGATCTGATCTTGCCCATCCGGCCTTCAATAATTCGCAGACCCT
This sequence comes from uncultured Porphyromonadaceae bacterium, assembly GCA_964547475.1. Taxonomy (GTDB): domain Bacteria; phylum Bacteroidota; class Bacteroidia; order Bacteroidales; family UBA12481; genus UBA12481. Next base: position 13,750 of record CAZJNQ010000071.1, on the reverse strand, counting down.
GTGAGAAATAGACCGAGACCGCTCCCGTAAATAGACCCAGCAACAGAAATGGAGGTAGTTCGGCAACCGTGAAAACATCCTTCAGGTCATAACTGAAAAGAACGGCATCACCCATCAGCAACCAGGCCACGGAGGTCGCGGTCACAGCGGCAATCATCAGCGGGAGAAGGGAAGCCATGGTCAGGTCTATCATGATGACTTCCAGCGCGAAGGCCACACCGGCAATAGGGGCCTTGAATATCCCCGCCACTGCACCAGTGGCGCCACAGGCAAGCAACAGGGTAATGGTCTTGTAAGGCAGATGCAGGTATTGCCCCAGCCTCGAACCTATCGCAGAACCTGTCAGTACAATCGGTGCCTCCAGCCCCAGCGATCCCCCAAAACCAACCGTGAGGGTGCCGGCAATCATGGAGGAATGCATGTTGTGCGCTTTCAGCAGGCTGTTCCTTTTACTGATTGCATGCAGTATCTTACTGATCCCGTGTGATATCGGATCCCTGACCAGGTAAGTTACATACAATACCGTCAGGAGCAGCCCGATGAAGGGATAGAGCAGGTAGAGCCAGTTGGCCTGTCCTTCCGTAAATCCGCTGGTCAAAAAAAGATGAGTGTAGTGGACCGCGTTTTTCAGGATCACCGCGGCCAATCCTGCAACAACCCCCATGGCCAAAGCCAGGAAGTAGATCCGCTGCTTCTTGCCCGACCTGAAATAAATCCCGATCCTGTCCTTCCAACCCATTCCAACCTTCCTCCTTTCTCCTTCCTCCTTTCTCCTTCCCAATCAGTCTTCTGACCATTTTTTTAACAGTGACCTGTAAGATGAAAAAAGCCTTGCCCTCGAAACAAATCCGACATATTTCCCATGGTCGAGGACCGGTATGTTGAAGTCGGATGACTGGTGAAACTTACGTGCAACCTCCTCCATGATCTCGCCAGGTTCAATCGAGTATTTTGATTTCGTCATCAGGTTACGGATAAATATGGTTTCGTAGAGTTCGGGCGTGAACATGATTTCCCGCACGTTGTCCATGTTGACAGCGCCATAGTAATTGTTTTCATCATCCACAACAGGGTAAATATTTCTCCTGGATTTTGAGATGACCCTCACCAGGTCGCCCAGGGAAGCGTCGAGCCGTATGGTCGAGAAGTTGGTTTCGATCAGCTTGTCCACCTTCATCAGGGAGAGGACCAGCTTATCCTTGTCCTGCGTAAACAGCTGCCTTCTCCTGTCGAGCTGGACGTGATAAAAGGATACCGACTGAAATAGCCTGATGGTCAGATAGGAAAAGCCAGCCGTCAACATGAGGGGCAGCAGAAGGTTATAGGCCAGTGTCAGCTCGGCTATCAGAAAGATCCCGGTCAGCGGGGCGTGAAGTGTTCCGGCAAAAACGCCTGCCATACCGATCAGGGCAAACAGGACGATGGAAAAATCGGTGCCCAGCAGATAATTCAATGCCGACCCGAACAGCATTCCCGCCGTCATTCCGGTGAAAAGGCTCGGGGCAATGATGCCTCCTATACCCCCGGCTCCGAATGTACATGCGGTCGCCACCACTTTCAGGAGAGTGACCAGGGCCAGGATGAGTATGGTGGTCAAAGCTTCTCCCTGGAAGGTGAAATATCCCGATTTGTCAAAAAGGAAACCGATATCCCCATTCAATGCCCGGTTTATCGAGTCATAGCCTTCCCCGTAAAGGCTGGGAAACAGGAAGATGATCAAGCCCAGGAAAATCGTACCTGTCAACCAGCGGATCCATTTCGACCCTATTCTTTCAAACAGGTCGCCCAATCCGCGGATCACCCTGGAAAAGTACAACGAGATGAACCCGGTAAAAACCCCGAGTAGAATGAACAGGGGGAGCATATTCAACTCAAAGATCTCGTGGATCTTCAGTGAATGGAGCACATCCTGGCTCAAAAAGAGGTAGGATGGAAGTACAGCGCTGACCGATGCCAAAAGGAGAGGCAATAATGAAGACATCGTCAAGTCAAGCATCAATACCTCAATGGCGAATATGATCGCCGCAATGGGGGCTTTGAACAGGGAAGCCAACGCTCCGGTCACGGCACACCCGATGATCAGGATGATCTGGCGGTAATTCATATGGTATGCCTGCGCCAGCCTGGAAGCTATCGCACCTCCGGTCAGGATGGCCGGTCCTTCAAGCCCGACGCTTCCTCCAAAACCGGCTGTAATGACACTCGTGAGGGCGGATGAATACATGTGGTGCTTCCTGATGGCTCCCTTGGTGCTGGATATGGCATGCAGGATTACGGGTATGCCATGCCCGATCCTGACCTTGAGCAGGTAATTGACCAGAATCACCACAATGGCAATTCCGATAGCCGGGTAGATAAAAAAGAGGTAATTATGCACTTCAGCCGAAAAGCCCCGTGTCAGGTTCGTCCGGATCAGATAAACGAAATTCTTGATCAGGACCGCGGCCATGCCGGACAAAAGCCCGACAATGATTGCCATGATCAGGACAAAGTTTCGGTTGGAGATGTTCCGGATCCTCCAGCGGAGAATCCTGAACATGAGGTTATAACGCCTGCCTTCTTTTTTCATTCGCATGAATAGCGTAAAGTTAATTTTTCAAGCCGATTGATTAACTTCTTTTAACTGATATTTTGAGGCCATGGCGGAAGCGACTGACAGGAAATCCCTATCTTTAGCGCACTTATAGAAACCACTTTATGCAACGGCTATGAAAAGGGACACTGTTGTTTTTGATGTTATCAGGCAAGAATATGAAAGACAGAAAAATGGCATAGAGCTGATCGCATCGGAGAATTTTGTCAGCCCTCAGGTGCTGGAGGCTATGGGCTCTGTAATGACCAATAAATACGCAGAAGGTTATCCGGGGCACCGGTATTACGGCGGATGTGAAGTGGTCGATGAAACCGAGCAGCTCGCCATTGACCGCCTGAAAGAACTGTACGATGCCGAGTATGCCAATGTTCAGCCCCATTCAGGCGCCCAGGCCAACATGGCCGTTTTCATGACCGTCCTGAAACCAGGCGACACTTTCATGGGATTGGATCTTTCACACGGCGGTCACCTCTCCCACGGATCGCCTGTCAACAGTTCCGGAATCCTGTACAAACCGGTCGCCTATGGGGTCAGGGAAGATACAGGGCGGATCGATTATGACCGGATGGAAGAGACCGCCCTCCGGGAAAAACCCAAAATGATCGTGGCCGGTGCATCCGCCTATTCACGTGAATGGGATTATGCCCGGATGCGTAAGCTGGCCGACCACATCGGCGCCATCCTGATGGTCGACATGGCCCATCCGGCGGGATTAATAGCAGCCGGACTGCTGGACAATCCCTGCAAATACGCCCATGTGGTTACCTCGACCACCCATAAAACCCTCCGTGGACCCCGAGGGGGGATCATCCTGATCGGAAAGGATTTTGACAACCCTTGGGGTATCACTACCAAGAAAGGAGAGATCAGAAAAATGTCTTCCCTGATTGATTCTGCCGTATTCCCGGGAATTCAGGGCGGTCCGCTAGAACATGTCATCGCTTCCAAAGCCGTTGCTTTCGGAGAGGCCTTGCAGCCGGAATTCAGGGATTATCAGCTGCAGGTGAAAAAGAATGCGTCAGTTATGGCAGATGCGTTCATCCACCGGGGCTATAAAGTGATCTCGGGCGGAACCGATAACCACAGCATGCTTATCGACCTTCGGACCAAAGTCCCGGACATTACCGGAAAACAGGTGGAGAACGCTTTGGTGAGGGCTGACATTACGGTCAATAAAAACATGGTCCCCTTTGATTCCCGTTCCCCATTCCAGACCTCGGGGCTTCGCGTCGGCACACCTGCCATCACCACCCGCGGATTGAAAGAGGAACA
>CAZJNQ010000071.1:6295-9785 GCA_964547475.1 uncultured Porphyromonadaceae bacterium | reverse complement strand
AGTCTGGGGGAGACAAGACAAGACAATATGAAACGAATCAAGTTTATATCTATGAAAATCAATCACTTACTCTTGACAGGAATCTGTATCGCTGCTCTGTATATCACGGGAGTGACTGTGCTGAGAATCCAAAAAGCAGACTCCCGCGAGGACTATGAGAAATTCCTTGTATCAGAATACAAGACCCTGCCTCAATCTGTTTTGTCGGAGGATGCAAAAGGAGGCAAGGCCCTTGACAGGCCTGATCTCGCTGCCTTTTCAGAATACATCAAGACTCTTGATCCGGCCACCAGGACTGTACCGCGCGAGCGTATCCTGGATGCCAACCGCCAGACAAAAGCTTTATCCAGCCTGAAATCAGGCGGGAATGCCCTGAACTGGACTGCTCACCCCACCGACATGGGGGGAAGGACCCGGACCTTGATGTTCGATCCCAATGATCCCACGCATTCAAAATTATGGGCCGGTTCGGTCACCGGTGGGCTTTGGTATAATCCCGATCCGACAGGGGCCGGACAATGGACACCGCTCAACGACTTCTGGTCCAACCTCTCAATCAGCTGCCTTACCTATGATCCCAACAACACCCAGGTATTCTACGCGGGAACGGGGGAAAGCGAAACCGCAATGATCATTTACCGCGAATCTTCGGGAATGGGAACGGGAATCATGCGGTCGACCGATGCTGGGCAATCTTGGGAACCCATGCCTTCCACCCAAAACTGGGCGTATGTCACCGATATCCTGGTCCGGGATGAAAACGGGCAAAGTGTGATCTATGCCGGAGTGGTTTCCGGTATCTATAAAGGAGTTGCCCATCGGAATGAAACCGGCGACGGTCTGTACCGTTCGACTGACGGAGGCAATACCTGGAACCAGGTCCTGCCCAATATTCCCGGAAAGGATTATGCATTCGCTCCTTCCGATATAGAAACCTCCTCCGACGGAGCCCGGATTTTTGTGGGCACGACTTACGGAGTCAACACGGAAGTTACCGACAATGACCGGTCGGGAGCGGCCTGCATCCTGGTCTCGACCGACGGCCTGGCATGGACGGTGAACCAAAGCTACCAGGAGAGGATCCTGGTTGAGAGCGTCAATAAGTATCCGGGTCGCGTGATGCTTACTAAATCCCCGTCCAATGCGGATATCCTGTATGCCATCATCGCCTCCGGTTATGTGAGAAGCGATGGTTTCATCGGCTACGGGTGCCAGTTCCTGCTCAAGACAACCAATAAAGGAGATAACTGGACGGAGCTCAACTTCCCGGCCGGGTTTGCCTCCCTGGCCTGGCACGCATTTGCCCTGGCCGTCAGTCCTGTCAACCCGAACATCATCTGGGTGGGAGGGTTGGATACTTACCGGACGGTCAACGGAGGAACAGCCTGGACCAAACAGTCCAACTGGGCTGAAATGTACGGCAATGGATCGGACGATTACGTTCATGCCGACATCCATGTCTTTGCCTTTAAGCCGGGCAGCGACACCGAGATGTACATCGGGACCGACGGAGGTGTCTTCGGTACACGGACAGCCAGTGCACCGGATGCGAACATGAAATTCTTCGAATCGGCCAACAGTTACAGCACCCTGCAGTATTATTCCTGCGCCATGCATCCGGATGCCGGCAGCATCCATTTCATTGGAGGCCTCCAGGATAACGGCACGATGTTCTATCGGAGGGGAAACGTGCCGACCTTCAGGGACATGCTCTCCGGAGGAGATGGAGCCATGTGCTTCATCGACCAGAACGAGCCCAGTATCCAGATCACGACCGTGTACCATAATGCCCTGTACCTGTACTCCGGGGAAAAGGAAGCCAATCCCCAGGGAGCCGGTTATAAAAACCTGAACAGCGGGATGTTCGTGAATCCGATGGACTACGACTGGAAGAACAATCTACTGTTCGCCAACGGTGCCAATGAAGAATTGAATAACCTGAACCGGCTTCATGTGGTGACCGTTGCACCTACCGCTTTTACCGGCGGGACCCCCGGAAAAGTGCTGGCCACGGCATCCCAGGTACCTTATTCCAATATCAAATGGTCCGTCCATTCTCCCTTGAACCAGTCGAATATCTTCATTGGCACCCAGGCCGGCAAGATCTTTAAATACCTGGATGCATCCCATACGGGGACTTTAACCGACCTGACCCCGGCCGATTTTCCGACTGCCAATATCAGTGGCATTGATATTGCCGGAAGCGAGGATACTCTGCTGGTGACCTTTTCAAATTACGGCGTGCCTTCGGTTTGGCTGAGTGTCAACGGGGGACAGACCTGGAAAAACGTCGAAGCCAACCTGCCGGATATGCCTGTCCGGTGGGGCATCTTCCATCCCAGATCAGGGAAACAGGTAATGCTGGCCACGGAAACAGGGATCTGGACTACAGATAACATACTGGCTCAAAACGTCATATGGTCACCTGACAATTCCGGCCTGGCCAATGTCAGGATCGACATGCTGAATTTCCGGGCCTCCGATAATACCGTCCTGGCTGCCACCCACGGCAGGGGGATGTACACGGCGACCTGGGAGCCCAGCTATACTTCCGGCAGGTCTGATGTCGACGGTGGCATGGAGCGGGTCGTGATAACACCCAATCCCAGCAACGGCCGGTTCCGGGTGGGTCTCATGGCGGAACAGGCTACACGTCTCACTATCATTACTTTGCGAGGGCGTGTCGTAGCTTCTGAATCCATTCGTCCCCAGTTGGGTTTGCAGTGGAAATCCTTTGACCTGACCCGGTTGCCGAAGGGCACTTATATCCTTAAGGTGGAACGGCGGGGATCAATGACAAGCCAGAGGATCGTCATTCAATAAGAAGGCTAAAGGAAATCCTTATATCCCTGGATTTTTAAGTGGTTAAGCCCTTTCCCTCATGGAGTGGTATTTTTACCCCATCCTGGTCCTGACCGGTATCCTGGTCGGATTCATCAACACCCTGGCCGGTGCGGGTTCGCTGATCACCCTGCCCTTGCTGATGTATATGGGGCTTCCGGCCGGAATTGCCAACGGAACCAACCGCGTGGCCATATTACTGCAATCCCTGGTTGGAGCAGGATCTTTCCTGCATCAGAAAGTCATCAGGATCAGGGATGGCATCTGGCTCTCGGTTCCGGCAATCGTTGGTGCCGTGATCGGTGCCTTTTTTGCGGTGGACCTGAATGATGCCCTGCTGAAAAAGATCATAGGGATCCTGCTGATCCTGATGCTTTTTGTCATTATCATCAATCCCGAAACCTGGATCAAGGGGAAAACAGTTCCCAAAAAAGTCAGGCCGGGATTCTGGCAAGTGTTGATTTTTTTCGGGATCGGGTTGTACGGAGGTTTCATCCAGGCCGGAATCGGCTTCTTCCTGCTGGCCGGACTGGTTCTGGGTGCAGGATTGGATCTCATTAAGGCCAATGCATTGAAAAACCTGATAGTGGTTCTCTATACTGTTTTCGCTTTGGCTGTTTTTATCCTGAACGATCAGGTCAATTGGCCC
>CAZJNQ010000071.1:0-6195 GCA_964547475.1 uncultured Porphyromonadaceae bacterium | reverse complement strand
TCATTCTGTTTTTTGACTGCCAGAGCGTCCTCGGTTTGCTGCGTCAACACCCTGGGTGCCGGTTCATCCGCATTATCCCTGACTTCAGGAGTGACCCTGGATTCAGTCACCGGCGCCTCGGGAACAACCTGGCGCGCTGCCTCCAGCGGCGCGGGATCCGTCTCTCCTATGCCCTCGTCGATCAGTCCGAAATTGACCGTCACGCCGGCCGGTTTTTCAGGAACCTGTGCAACAATATCAAGAAGAAATAGCAAAGCAAGAGCCAAACCATGAACTGCAATGGTTGCAATTAATCCCTGCTGTTTGGAGGGCATTTCCATCAATCTAACGCTCTGTCGTAACCAGACTCAGGCTGTAGTTGTTATGTGCCGCTATGGTCAGCACCTTGACCGCCTCTTCAATCGGGATCGTGCGGTCGGTATACAGAGCGATTCGCCGCTCGGCCGGATTCACTCCTTCGAATTTAACCCGCAAGGCACCTTCCAGCCGGCTGAAATCAATCTTGTTCCGGTCGAGGTAAAAATCCAGGTCCTTGGTTATCGAAACCATCACAATCGGTTTTTCAGAAGACTTCACATCGCTCCGGGGAAGCAACAGCTTGACAGCGTTGGTTGAAAAAAGGGTCGTGCTGATCAGGAAGAACAGCAATAAGTTAAAGATGATGTCAGTCATGGCTGCCATGCTGAATTCGGGAATGATCTTATTTCTTGCCTGGATGGCCATCGGATGGTCTTTAGGTTATTTGGAAGGTTCGTTCAGCAGGTCGAGGAATTCCGAAGCGCGGGTTTCAAGAATAAAAACCACTGTCTGTATCCTTGAAACCAATATATTATAGAAAAAGTAGGCCGGAATTCCCACGATCAACCCAGCGGCTGTCGTGATTTGAGCCGTGTAGATGCCATTGGAAAGAATGGCCAGGTCGACGCTTCCGCCGGCAACGGTCATGTCATAGAAAGCCCGGATCATGCCCAGCACAGTCCCCAGAAATCCCAGCATCGGTGCGGCTCCGGCCGCAGCAGCAAGGGTAGCCAGGCCGCGTTCAAGCTTGTATATTTCGAGCCGGCCGACATTCTCAATGGCAATGTTGACATCAGTCATGGGTCTTCCTATCCGCGTAATCCCGGCTTCGATCATCCTTGATACAGGGGAACTGCTGGCCTGTGACAGACGTATGGCGGATTCGATCTTCCCCTCATGGATAAATTCCTTCACGCGGTTCATGAAGGTCTCATCTTCCCGCATGGCTTTCTTGATGACCAGGTACCGTTCGACAAAGATGTAAACGGCCACGATGGATAACAGCGCTATTGGGATCATCACCCAGCCTCCCTTCATGGTCATCTCCCAAATGGACAGGGATTGGTCCGATGCAGCCATCGCCTGGTTGATGGAATCTAATTTTGCCTGATAATCTGATTGAATGAAAAGTATCCAGCTCATTGCTTTCGATTTATGTTATCCTGATAAAAGTATTAAAAAAACGTGCCTGGCGGCAGGTTTAGTATTACAGGTTATGAGACGAATTGTTAACGCTTGTTTCCGGAAAGTTTCCGCTTTAAACGGTCAAACAGCTCCCCGAATGAATTGAATTCCTCCCGGTAAAACAGCCCGACTCCCTGGGTATAGGGCGCGTATTCATATAAAAGATGGTCATTGGCTCGGGTGAAAGCCTTAACCCGCATTTTCCCGGACGGCTTGATCTTATACTCGACTTCGACGTCCCCTACCAGTTGGCTGGCATTGGCATTGGTCTGGCGTACATCATAGTTCCCGTTGACGTTGAGCGTCATGCGGTTATTCAGGAACTGCTTGGACAATGCCACTTCCACCTCATCACTCGTCAGTTCATCGCCCGGCCGGTAATTGAATCCGAAATCGAAATCCTTGCTGATCTGGGACAACCAATAATTCAGCTGGTTGGACAGCACTTCCGTGGTGGTGGTCAGTCCGGCTGTCGCATATCCCCTCGATGTCCCCGAACCCGATCCCTGGAGTGGCATGAAACGGTTGAGCAGCAAGAGGGAAATGATCTGCTTGTTCATCTCTTCTTCCGTAAGGTTGGCCAGTTGGGAGCGTGCCAGGTCATCGCTGGTTGAAGGAACCACTATGTTGAAATCGAAAGCCGGATTCTCCAGTTTGCCGCTCATCATCAAATGGCATTCGACCGGGATCCGCTGGGTCAGATCCGAATTGGTTTCATCCTGCAACAGATCGTACAAAGAGGCTTTCGTGCGGTACACCGCATCAATATCCAGCAGAGCCGAAGTAATCTCCCGCGTCCATTTCAGTGTCCCTCCGGGCTCTATTTCGAGCTTCTTGACCGGCATGTTCTGCAAGGTAAACTGGTAATCTCCCTCTTCGATCGTATAGTCCCCGGTTATGGTCCATCTCGCGGCGGGATTGACGTAAATGCGGATATCACCCGAGCCGCGGGCTCTCAGCACATCTCCCACCTTGGAATCGAAAATCAGCTTGACCTCGGCTTCCGGCGTCACCGCCAGTTCTATGTTGACGGTTGCCCCGTATAGATCCACTTCATAACCGCGGGGTTTTTCCGTGGTGAAATCCACCAGATCAGGCTCAACTTCTTCCCTTTTTCGTTCGACATAGGTGATAAATCCCAATTCCCGTGCTTCACCCGCTGTATTTACCGGGACAAAAAATCGGGTTTTGGGGCTGGTTGTGGCGGATATATCGATCATCAGGTTTCTCAAGGGTCCCTTGAGCGTACCCACGCCGGTCGCATAACCCCGTCCCCAGTAACCGTCATTCTTGAGCTCATCCGCATTCAACAAAACAAAATCCTTGAAGTCCACGGCGAAATCAAGCCTGATCTTCTTGAAATTGTCATGTCGCACCGCACCCGATACCAGGGCATGATTGCCTTCATCATCCTGAACATCCATCTGGTTGACAGTGAAAGCAGCGGGAGTCACGAGGATCGGATGGGTGAAATAAAACCGGGTGTTAAGATAATCCACCACAAATGATCCTTTCTGAACCGTCAGGTTTCCGTTCAGCTGAGGATTCTGCCTCAGCCCTGCCACTTTAAGTTGTCCGGTCATGATACCCTTGACCTCCCTGAGATCGGGCTCAACCCAGGGATTGAAAACGTCCATCCGGAGCTTGTCCAGGTGAATGTCAAAATCAAGGCTGTCAGACACAGGATTATAAGTTCCGTTGACCTGCAGGGTTTTGATGGAGCCCCTGCGGGTCAGGATATTCATGGATACCAATTCCCCGGTTCCGCCACTCCTGCTGGAAACAGTGGTGTTCCCCAGCATCTCCCCGTTGATTTTCAGACTGTCGATGTCAAGATCGGCCAGAAACATCCCTTTCCCCCTCATGTCATAGAAACGCGCATTGCCCGAAACCAACCCGTTCATGTTCAGGCCCCCGGATCCGCTGATCTGGTTAAGGTGTTCAAGATTCAGTTTCACCACCGAAACAAAAAGGGTATCCGCGGGTGACAGTGAGATAGCACCGGAGACATCCAGACTTTCTTCCTTATGGCTGATCCGGATACCGGACAATGCCAGGCGGTCCGGGTCATAATCAACAGTAAACGGATCGATCCTCCAAAGGCTGTCGTTATAGATAATGTCGTCTCCCAGGAAATTCAGCCTGCCAACCAGTTTCCCTTCAGGAGACTGGTCAAATCTGCCGTTTAATTGAATCAGTCCCTTGTTAACCGGTCTTTGGATGTTGTTCCAATCAACCGCAGCCTCCACGTCATTATCAGAAAGCAAAAGGTTCAGGCCGATACGTTCAAACTGGTTATTCCTGTCGATCTGCAATTTGTTCAACCCACCCGTGAGGATCAGTGAATCACCCCTCGATTGCATCCTGAAATCCAGGCCCGTATACTGGGTTCCCCTGATCGCGAACTGGGGAGATACTCCCTCAAGATAGATCGCATGTTCCCCGGCGCGGAAGAAACCATCAATCCTTGTATTGTCCTTGCATTGAAAATCCGGGGCCAGGATCTCCAGTACCGGACCGGGATCCTTCATATGAATATTAAATGCAAAATCATTGATATGTCCGGTATTGATTTCCCGGGCCCTGGCCAAGGCGGGAATGAACCTTGAAATCATGCTCTGGAGCTGAGCCGGCAGATCATCGATGTGAATATTTCCCGAAAGGCGACCATCAATGTATTCCGAAGCCAGAATAATCTGCCTCTGACCGGCCTCCGGGCGGGCTGTCAGGATCAGTTCCCGTATCGGAAGGGAGCCGTTGCTGTTTCTGTATTCAGATTGTTCCATCCGGATCGTACCCGTGATATCATCCAGGCTGGTTCCAGCCAGTTCTCCGTGCATATTAACCGTCAACTCAGCAAGAGTGTCATTCCTGATCAGGTTCAGCGCGTTCAGATCAGCCCGGTCGGCAAGGAGATCAAAATTGATCATCCGGGTTTCCTTTCCGAAATCCAGGTTTCCGTTCAGGTCCATTTTCAGGCTAGGATCCCTGACTGCCAGTGAACCGCCGAATGTTGTCCCGGCCAGCTCCCCCTTGATTGTCAGATCCTGGAATGGGTAAGAATTCAGGGTGATTCTCCGGATATCCGCCTGGATGAGTGCAGCAACGGTTTTTTCCCCGTTCCAGGTCCCGTCGACAGTAAGGGTAAGGTCAATATCTGATAATCCGGATCGGTTGTCCAGGAATTCATCAGGATTAAATCCCCCGGTGGCAATCGACCCCTGGAAGTTATACCCCCCGCCTGTCAGGTTTTTCCTGATTTTAACATCCGTTTGAAATTCACCGAAGGGCAGGTTCAGAACCCCGGAGGTGATGAAATTCCCGATGGTACCCGTGAAAAGGCCGGAGAAAGTAATCTTCCCGATATCGCTGATAAACTCCGGGAGCTTCAGATCCAGGTCCGGGACCTGGCCCGACAGGAGTTTTTCGTCCAATGTGGCAAGGTTAAGGATCAGGTTCCTGGATTGAAGGTCAATATAGGTTTCCCCGAAAGTTGATGGATAATCGTATTCAACGTCTCCTTCAAAGAGAAGCATGTTGCCGAACCGGATCCGGGTGTCCGATAACCGGGCTTTCTTAAAAGTACCCCTGACAAGCCCCGATACTTCGAGGACATCGGTCAGTTCGCTCTTCAGGCCCGTCAGCAGTGAAATATCGACCGGACTGACATACGTGTCCATCCCCAGGACGATCTCCAGATAAGGCCCTGATGAATCCGGTTGAACCGGAGGAAACCGGGAAACCTGGGCGTATGGTGATTCGATGCGGCTGTTACCCGTAACGATTTCGAGAAGCCTGCTCCTCAGGCCGGTCGAGTCCCAGGCAAACCCCACCGCAAGGTTGTCGATTTTGAATCCGCACTTCTCCTGGAAACTCAGGTGGCGCACATTTCCGTAAACCGAATCGCCGGAAAAGCCGATCCTGTCAATCTGAGATTCTATGTCGTTGATTCTCAGATTGTCCCAGTCGATACGGCCGGGTTCGTCAAGAGCCCCGAATTTATTTAAGGCAAAGGCTCCCCTCCGGATCACAACCTGGTTCAATACGACGTTAACCGGTTTTGACTCCACAACAGTATCCTTGCCTGACAGGGAAGACAGAAAAACTTTATGATTCATCCTCCCGTCCGGCATTTCCCTGATCTGGATAAGCGGGTCGCTCAAATAGACCCTCTTGAAGTTAAACCGGTTCCGGTCAAAGTCAACCCGTGTAACGGAAGCTTCCACCGAAGATGCATACAACAGGGTATCGTTCAGCGGGTCAAGAATCAATAAATCGGTTAGCTCCAACCTGTGAGGCCAGCGGATAAGCACCTGTCCGACAGACAGTTTGCCGTCATAATTCTTTTCTAGCCGATCGAGGAATTTATTGACCAGAAGGGTCTGGACCTTTTGTAATCTCAAGCTGAAGAAAATCCCGGCCAGCAGGATAACCACCACGCCCAGCCCAATGAGGAGCCTGTTGACCTTTTTTTTAACCAACGAATGATTCTTTAGTAATTTTGCCCCGAAAAAATCATTCCAAAATAACAAAAAAGAGTCGGAAAGCCGATATAATAATGGATATAACCATCTTAGGCATTGAATCCTCGTGTGATGACACTTCGGCTGCCGTTATCCGGAATGGTTTTTTACTGTCGAACTGCATAGCCAATCAGGAGGTTCACCGTAAATTCGGCGGAGTGGTCCCGGAGCTGGCCAGCCGGGCCCATCA
>CAZJNQ010000070.1:13912-15014 GCA_964547475.1 uncultured Porphyromonadaceae bacterium | reverse complement strand
TTGTAAAAATGCAGCTTAGCTTAACTCAGACTCCGGTTTTGGGTAGCAAGTCCAGTAATGCAATGCGCTTTTACCTTGCTGCTGTAAAGAGTTTTTACGCATGAATTATACTCAAGATAACATTGCCCGTATTAATAGCTGGTTTGATTCAGGACAGGACTACGAGCAAGGTGTTGCACTGTTTGAATTGCTTGGCAAAAATCAATCACTTAAGAGGCTTTTTCCCGGCCGGGAAGCCAAATACCGACGGAAATTAACCTATGAGTTGAGTAAGTTGGTTGGGAAACCGCTCTCGCCAATTCTGACTGGTGAAGCAGGGGTAAAGGAACTTAGGCCATCCTCTTTGCCGCCTATTGATTTACCGGAGATGCCGCAAGCAATTGATGGATCCATGCCAAAGGTCATGGCCCGGGTTATTCGGGAATATGGCAAGCTGTATACCAGGAGGTCCATGGACCACAAGGCTGTTAAGGCAATACCGCCGGATAACCGGACTGAGAATGTGGCGGCCCGTAAGAAATTGCTGGATCAAATAGCTGTTGCCTCTTTACGGATGGATGAGCTGTTTCTGGCCAAGAGTGCATTTGAGAAGGATGGTACCCTGCCGGATGAAGGAACCTTATTCCCCAAAAAGATGAAGGAGAATGAAGCTACTTTGGTTATGGATGAGATCCGGAAACAACTGGTCAATATCCAAAAGTCATTGAATAAGGACTTAAGGCTGCTGGCTTACCAATCCCTTAAAAAGCAGCCGCATCCTAATCCCATGCCGAAAGGGCCCAAACGTGCCGAGATTGAAAAGCGGGTGAGGGAAAAGAGAGTCCTGATTTCGAAATTACAAAAGCAACTTGATGGTACTGGTACGAACGGCTGATTTGCAGCCATCGGCATCCGGTCAGGAGGTTAGGGCAGGGGAGATGGTTCCGCTGGGGATGATCCAGTTGCCCGAGGATCCGAATCCTGACCTCGTTGAGTTTGTTCCTGGGGTCCTGACCAAAAGCATCGGCCTCATTGAGCCGGGTAGGCAGAAGCACTATTACTCCGACGGGAATTTCAACCTCCTGCGTCTAATTTTCCATATCCTTCGGCAAACCGGGCCCTC
>CAZJNQ010000070.1:0-13812 GCA_964547475.1 uncultured Porphyromonadaceae bacterium | reverse complement strand
ATGCATTTAACCGGGGAACAGATTAGCGAGATCGAATCCATGGCCGAACTGTTTTTCGGGATTGGTGACATTGCGGCCAATATCGAAGTGGATCCCCTGGACCTGAGGGACGAGATTCTCTCGGAATCCGGACCCGTTTATGCAGCCTACAAGAAAGGCTGGCTGAAGGGAGAGATTCCCCTTCGCAAGGCCATTGCCCAGGCGGCCGCCAATGGCTCGAATCCGGCCCAGGCCATGCTGTTTGACCTGAGGACCAAAGCGCAAATATCAAACCTGTAATGATTCCCGGATGTGACCACCCATCATCATCATGAGTAACCAACTACGCCCCTATGAACATATCCCCTGGCAGATCATCAAGGGGTACCTCGATAATCCTGAGTCCACCGAGCTATCGCAAGAGCACCGGCAACTCCTGGACAGGGTATTCTCCCTGCAGCGCACCCTGCAGCGTTGGCCGCAGCCCCGGACTGCTTTGGCTTTGCACCGGTCTAAATTCCAGGAGATCAGCCGCCGGACAGCCTACAACGATTTGCAGTATGCCAGGGAGCTGGAGAACACCTACCATTCCTTTGATTATGAATTCTGGAACAACTGGCTGATCCAGGACATCGTGGACCAGATTCAGGGGGCCAAGGCCAAAGGGGACCTAAAAGCATGGGCCGCCGGCCATGCCAATCTGAAAAAAGCCATTGGCGAGAGGCCGGTCCAGGAGACCGATCCCAAGCTGCTGGAGAAGCATACCTTCATTATCAATGTCAAGGGCATGAAGGACGGGGTCAAGATCAACATTGACCAGTTGGATACCCTGCCTGCCAATGTTCGCAAGGATATCGCCGACGCCGTGTGGGAGGAGATCGATGACGATGAGGCCAAACGGATTCTTGCATCATGAACGAGCCGGTTGATCTGAACCGGCCGCAGTATAGCACGCTGGTCCATGGAGCCAAATCCCGGGTGGATATCTGGAGTCGCGGGACCGGGAAATCCTACCTGGTGGGCTGGGACATTCACACCGTGAACAGGAAGATGCCCGGAGCCTTGATATCCGTAACAGGCCAGACCTATGGCCAGCTGCTGACGAGGACCCTCCCATCCACCTTCAAGTTTTTGGAGAGCCTCGGGTACCAGAAAGACAAGAATTATGTGGTTGGCCGCCGGCCGCCGCAAAACTTTCACCAGCCCCTGGAAAAGGTGATGAAGTTTGACAACCTCATTTCCTTTTCCAACGGGAACGCCATCCTGATGCTCTCGCAGGATAGGATTGGCTCGGCGCGCGGCGCCAACGTGGACTATGAAATCCTGGACGAAGCCCTGACCATTGACAAGGAGCGTTACGACCAGGAAACTTCGCCCACAAACCGTGGCAACGAGACCCTTTGGGGCACGCAGTCCCCATCGCCTATTCCGTTTCATCACGGGTACCATTATGTCTCCTCGATGCCCTACACGCAGACCCAGAAATGGCTCCTCTCCTTTGCCAACTATTACCATGACGAAGCAGGGATCCAGCTGTTTCCACACTGGAACCGGATCGTCAAGCTGCAAATGGAACTCATTCCGGCCTATTACGACCAGAACTTAAAGCTGTTCAAGGAGATCTGGAATGAAACCATCCGGCTGCGTAAGGCAATCCTTCCGTTTGTGTCCAGGACAGGCCTGCTGTTCACCCTGGCCAACGCCTTCGATAACATCGACAACGTAGGCATGACCTACATCGCCCGGGAGTACGAGAAACAAAACCTGCTGACCTTCATGGTGGAGATCATGAACCTGATGCTCGATACCGTCGAGGATTGTTATTACCACATCAATGAATCCCGTCATGTGTATTTCAATGCCCTCGATGACGGGTTCATCCGGGACCTGGCAGAGGATACGAACTGGAACTTCGCCCAGCTGGAAACCCATGACTCCCGGTTCGATCAGGACTGCGATCCGACCGTGCCCCTGGAAGTGGCGCCGGACTGGGGATCCACGATCAGCCTGTTTACCATCGGCCAGGAAGGATCCTATGACTTCGCCGCCAAGGTACCCTCGAGGGTGGATAACTTCATCAATGAGTTCTATGTCAAGCCCGATCAGACTAGCGATGTTATGATAAACTCACTGGTGGATCAGTTTACGGAATACTACCGGCACCATCAGAACAAACTCATCATCTTTTACCGGGACCGCTACGGCGATACCCGGAACCCCAACGTCAACCGGTCCAGCTCCTACAATGATCAGGCAATCGCCCGGTTCGAGCGGGCAGGGTGGAGTGTGATCCAGGAGGTCCATAAAGGACAGGAACCCCCGCAGCATGATAAGTACCTCCTTTGGGGGAACATCCTGAAAGGAAGTGATCCTGCCTTCCCGGCCGTCCGGTTCAACGGCAACAAATGCAAGTACACGCTCATTTCCATGAACAACACCCAGGTCATCCAGAAAGAAGGCAAGTTCACCAAAAACAAGGCGTCCGAACGGTCGAGGACCATCCTGCCGGAAGAGGCGACGCATTTCTCGGATGCCGTGGATAAAAGGATCTGGACCAAATACGGACATCTTCTTTCAGCGAGCCACACCTTCGTGCCGGCTCGCACTTAAGGACTCCCCGCTAATCGCTATTATGGTATGAATTCAGGACTGAGCGAGCTCCCCCTGAATCCATGGCACAGGACTCATATTTCCGCATGAAAACGACTTTCTGGGAGCCTGACGCCATAGGGCGGGGTCGGCATGACAGTTGTCAAAACGGGGTACCGTTTTATCATTTTCGTGTAAAACAATAAGAATATCAGGTTTTTAACTCTGATAATGTTTTACACGAAAGGGCGGGCTACTTTTTCTTTGTGCGTTAAAGAAAAAGTAGGCAAAAAGAAATCCGATCTTCGCCAGATGGGCGTCTTTTCAGACGGGTGGAGCATTTTCGTGGCGTCACGAAAATGCTACTCAACGGTAGACAAGCCGTTTTTATTAGCGATATTTACCAGGTAAATTGATCAAGATACTTAAGTTGATTACCAGGTACCGAAATGAAAAAGGAGACGAGACTTAGCATTCAATGGTTTTACGACCTTCTTGAGCGAGGTGAGTGCGATGTCGTGGATTTTAAAGAGCAATTGGAAGATAAGCTGTCGTTTGGTAAGTCTATTAAAAACTTTGCTCCCAACTATGAAGAATTGGCCCGTGATGTGGTTGCCTTTGCCAATCTGAAGGGTGGGTTCATCTTTGTGGGAATTGTAGATTCCACGAAAGAAATTAATGCGGAATTTCAAATTCAGGATAAGAAGATCTTCAGCCTGGTCAAACAGGTACAAGATCGGACTGATCCGTCAATCACCCTTAAACCGCATAAACTCTCAATTAATCAGATCACCTTACTGGTTCTCGAAATCCCATTCTCCAATCAATTGCATCGGACTTCAAAAGGCGAATATCTTATCAGGTGTAACGATGGAAACCGGAGCATCGAACCGCATGAAATAAGTACCATTCTGGCTGAAAAAGGATTGATCATTTATGATTTAAAAATTTGGAAGCTTGATTTTAAGTCGGTTGAAACCGACAGTCATGGTAACCCGATCGAAGGATGGCAGGATATTCAAAAGACCCGTGATTTATTTCAGAGGATTAAGCAACAGAAGTCTCAGAGCCCTTACCTGAAGAGCTCAATCGGCGAGTTTACGGAAACCTTAGGACTGGTTAAGGAAGATAATGAAAGGTTATGGCCGACTACCACAGGGATTCTGTTTATTGGTAATTCAAAAGCTCTTCGTGAATTGCCTTATAATCAGATAAAATACATCCGGTATTACGAAGACGGCAGCTATGTTCCCTTTGAGTACAGTGGCAATCTTATTCAGATGGCTGATGACTGTTTCAATCAGTTACAATCAGAAATCAAACTCAAGGAGTTTCATTTTGGACTGTTTCGCGAGTATATTGAAGATTATCCGGAAGTTGTTTTGAGGGAACTGCTTATAAATGCGATTGCTCACCGGGACTATAGCCGCCAGCAGATAATCGAAATACGCAAATATCCAACTTATATCGAATTTGAGAGCCCGGGACATTTTCCACAAGGGATTGACGAAATCAATTATCTACGTAAAACCAATCCCCGTAACCCGAGTATCATGGATATTTTGCGTGAAATCACGTATGCCGAAAAAGCAGGTAGTGGGTTCGACAAAATTTTTACGGCACTCCTCTCCAAAGGAAAACAGCTTCCTACACCTATTCAAAACGAACATTCTATTGTTTTCAGGGTAGACGCTGAGATCTATGCTGAAACCTTGGCAATGCTCAGCATGCTTTACAAGCAAATTACCAAGACCGATATAGACCTTGAAAAACTATTGGTCCTGAACAGTATATATACCGGCCAAAGAATCACCTTCCAGCAATTGGAGCAGTCTCCATTTATCAATAAGTACCAGCTTCGCAGGATACTCAGTGAATTGCAGGAACTGGAATTTGTGGAAACAACCGGCAGAACTTCAGGTTTAAGGTATATTATCCATAAGAGCAAGCTCGAAACTACTGATGATAAGATAAGCTACTCAAAGCAAAGGAAACAAGAAAGGGCCCGCCAGATTGAAGCAATTCTGCGTTATCTAGACAGTGTTGAAGAAATTGATAATGAGGCTGCCCGAAAGCTGCTTGTATTGCCTGAAAGAAGTGTGACCTATGTCTCCAGGCTTTTTGCGGAGATGATTGACAAAGGATTGATCGAGATTGCGCTCGAAGCCAGGCATAACCAAAGAATCTACAAAAGGAAGCCTTAATTGCAAAGAATAAAGTATTGAATACTAATATCTTGAGCTTTTCTTCTTTGCAGTTTTCTTTGCAATAATCTCTACTTATTGTTTTGAGAAGCCGTGAAGTCAGTTGAGTTTTAAGCTTTGCGAACCAGCTTCTTTGCACATTTCTTTGCAGTTGTAGAAATCAAAATCAATTTCATGCAAACAACAAGTAGCAGATTTTTAACAGCTTAAGATTATTGCTGCTACGAATTTCTTTGCAGATATACCCGATTACAGAACTTGGTTATTTCAGAATGCGAACTTGTTGGTCACTGGCTGTAAAATTGTGCAGAGCTGTTGGAATCCCTATATGCTGGTAATCACTATCTTTAACATCTTGGAGCATTCGCCGATTTAAATATCACATGAGTTATGCCATTAAGCTGGAACGAAATAAAGGAACGAGCACTTAGGTTCTCGAAAGAATTTGAAAACGCCTGCAATGAAGAGGCAGAAGCGCAGCAGTTTCTAATTCAATTCTTTGATGTTTTTGGGATCAGTAACCGGCAGGTATCCCTGTTTGAGTACAAAGTCAAGAAGCTGGATGAAAGCGGCGGTTATATTGATCTTTTCTGGAAAGGCATGATCGTCATTGAAATGAAAAGCCGCGGTAAAAGCCTGGATAAGGCCTATGAACAGGCAAAAGATTACATCCATGGATTGAAATCTCACGAGATCCCGAAGTACATTCTGGTTTCGGATTTTGAGAATTTCCGACTGTTAGATCTCGAAGATCAATCCTGGAAAGAATTCAAGCTCAAGGATTTGGTCAACAATGTCCAGTACTTTGATGCTATGGCCGGCTACCAGAAACATACCTACAAAGAAGAAGATCCAGTAAACATAAGAGCCGCTGAACTCATGGGCAGGCTACATGATAAGCTGAAGGATGTTGGCTATGAAGGTCATCCGCTAGAACTCTATTTGGTTAGATTGTTGTTTTGCCTTTTTGCCGATGATACCGGAATTTTTGATAAAGATATTTTCCATGACTATATTCTTGACCGTACAGTCGAAGATGGCTCGGACCTGGCCATGCACCTCGAAAAGCTGTTCTATGTTCTGAATACACCGCTTGATCACCGGTTAAAAAACCTTGATGAAAATGAGAATGCCTTCCCGTATGTGAATGGTAAATTGTTCGAAGAAGCTCTTCCGCCGGCATCATTCGACAAGGGAATGCGGCATATTCTCCTGGAGTGTTGCTACCTGGATTGGAGCCGCATATCACCGGCAATTTTCGGATCCATGTTTCAAAGTGTTATGAATCCGGAAGAGAGGCGGAATCTGGGTGCACATTATACCTCGGAGAAAAATATTCTGAAGCTAATCAAACCTCTTTTTCTCGATGAACTCTGGAAGGAATTCGAAACGGTGAAATCTAATACGAATAAACTGAAAGGTTTTCATCGCAAGCTTGCCTCCCTCCGATTCCTTGATCCAGCATGTGGATGTGGTAACTTTCTGGTGATAACCTACCGGGAATTACGGTTGATAGAACTCGCCATTTTAAGGGAACTGCATGGAACCCAAAAGACAACTAACATTGTCAACCTGGTAGCTTGCGATGTTGATCGATTCTATGGTATTGAATACGAAGAATTCCCGGCACAGATAGCCCAGGTTGCGCTATGGCTCATGGACCACCAGATGAATTCTGTGGTTTCCTCTGAATTTGGTCAATATTTTCTAAGACTTCCCTTGATAAGGTCAGCCAAGATTATTCACGGTAATGCATTGACAACAGATTGGGATACCATCATAGAGCCATTGCCATGGGAAAACCAATCCGAACCAAAAAAGTTTGATTATTTACTGGGTAATCCACCTTTTGTCGACAAGCATCTACAAAATGCTGAGCAAAAAGGGGATATGGAGACCATTTTTCTGAATGTTAAAGGGGCAGGAGTACTGGATTATGTAACGGCATGGTATATCAAGGCGGCACAATACCTTGATAAAACCAATTCCACGGTTATCAATATCAGGGATAAAACCTGTGTCGCATTTGTCTCCACGAATTCTATCTCTCAGGGAGAGCAAGTCGGAATATTGTGGAATGAGCTTTATAAACGATTCGGAATAAAAATTCATTTCGCACATCGCACTTTTAAGTGGGGCAACGAAGCTCGAGGGAATGCTGCAGTCCATGTAGTAATAATAGGGTTCTCAAATTTTGATGTTCAGGAAAAGTACATATTTGATTATCATGACATTACCGGGGAACCTCATCGAATCAAAGTGCGAAATATTAATCCATATTTAGTGGAATCAAGTGACTTGGTTATTTTGAAACGGAGTAAGGCAATCTGCGATGTTCCAGATGTTTCATTTGGTAGTATGCCAAATGATGGAGGGCACTTATTGTTAACTGACGAGGATAAGCGAGTTCTATTACAGAAAGAGCCGAACGCTAACAAGTTCATTAAAAAACTACTAAGTTCTAAAGAATATTTAAATGGAGTAAATCGATGGTGTTTGTGGCTAACCGAGATTCAACCTGCTGAGTTGAAACAACTTCAAGAGGTATCCAAGAGGGTGCAGCTGGTAAAGGACCTTCGGGGAAGAAGCAAAAGGGAGGAAACTAAGAAACTTGCTGCATTTCCCACTCTATTTGGTGAAAACCGACAGCCATCCACCGACTACATTTTAATTCCTCGCCATTCTACTGAAAGCAGAAAATATATTCCTCTCGGTTTTTTTGATAAGGATTATATTGCGAACGATAGTTGTCTATTTGTAGCAAATGCATCCCTATTTCATTTCGGAGTATTAATGTCTGACATGCATATGGCTTGGGTTAAAACTGTTTGTGGTAGGATAAAGAGCGACTTTAGATATTCCAATGAAATAGTCTATAATAATTTCCCATGGCCAAAAAGTGTGACTGATCGTCAAAAGGAAAAGGTTGAAGCAGCTGCCCAAAAGGTGCTTGATGTTCGCCTGGAATTTCCCGAGAGCAGTTTGGCGGATCTTTATGATCCAATAACCATGCCTCCGTCCTTAGTCAGAGCCCATCAGGTGCTTGATAAGGCGGTAGATTCTTGTTACAGATCCCAACCGTTCAGTACTGAAACAAAAAGGATTGAGTTCCTTTTTGATCTCTACGAAAAATATACAGCTGATCTTTTTACTGGGAAAAAAGCCCTGAAAAAAACCCGGAAAACAAGTTGATCTTATTTTAAGAATAGATTTTGTTATCATCCTGGTCGAGACGAACCATCTCTAAAAACTCTATTTTGACTGAGTTGCCTTATTTTTCAATTATTATTTGTATCATTGCAGTCAGGTTTGTCCTGACATTGTTGATATGGTTAATAAGTATATATCCGTTCAGTCTCACGACCTCCTGAACCACTTTATTCGGTTGGGCAAGGATTGCTTTGATTATACCAAGGCACTTTTGGCATTGCCAGATTCAAACCGAAATGCTGTTAAGGCTTTGCTTAGCGATATGGTTAGGCGTGGTCTGTTGCTGCGCCTTAATCGGGGGCTCTATTATGTAATACCCTATGAAAAGGATGCTGAGTCTTTTATGCCTGATTGGCACTTGGTAGCCGGACACCTGGTTCGGGGAGCCAGGCATTATATCGGTTATTACTCGGCCCTGCAGATCCACAACCTGGTTGTTCAGCCATCCCTTAAGGAGCAAATCGTTGTATCACACCAGGTACGTCCTTCAACCCTCACCATCAAGGGTGTTGATTTCCAGTTTATTTATCATAACGAGAACCATTTCTTTGGGTTCGAGGAAACCTGGGTCGATTCATTCCATCAGGTTTTTTGTTCAGACCTGGAGAAAACACTGATAGACTGCCTGTTTCGGCCGGATTATGCCGGAGGGATTGTGGAAATTGCCCGGGCAATGAACCAATCCAAAGGGGTGATCAAGTTTGACAAACTGCTGGATTACGCCCAGCGTTTCAATTCACAAGCCGTGATTAAGAGATTAGGGTTCCTGCTGGAGGCATTGAATATTGAAACGGAGATTATCGAACGGCTCGCCCAGATCAGGACTGCCTCTTATGTCCTGATGGATACGGAATTGCCAAAAACCGGAAAGTTGATCAGCCGGTGGAGCATCCAACAAAACCTTGATACCGAAACCATTACATCCGGGATTTTTACATGATAAAACCCAGTGAATTCCATCGGAAACTTACTGAGCGTTTGCTGCAATACAGAGGACGCTGGAGCGGATCTCTTAAAGATCAGATCCGGGATCTCCCTGATTTTGAACGGGTGGAACGGGAGGTACTGCGAAGTCTTAAGACTTTTAACCCGTGGTATTACAGACGGATTCAGTCGGTCTCGGAAAGAATATGTATTTTTGCATCAACATGCTTACCCCGCTTCCCGTAAGAACAGCGCGCTCAGGGTAAGCTTTTTTTTTGCCTGCCCACCTCTGTCTTTACCTCAAATTCTCTCACAAAGTTATTGATCGCATCCCTGGAACGGTCAAGGGATTTCGGCCTGACTTATGGATTCCGGAACGCCTGATCCGGCCTCCATCACTTCGTGCTCGGTCAGTTTGCGAGTACACTAACGGACATTCGCCCTGGACCTCATTCAGGGCTGCTCAAGCCTGCTGGTTCATTAATTAACCGGCGTGCCTGATGCCCTTATAAAACCACAAGGCAGTGGTAATTTCCAATGATCCATGATCTTTTCAATTCCAATC
The DNA here is from genome assembly GCA_964547475.1 of uncultured Porphyromonadaceae bacterium. Classification (GTDB taxonomy): domain Bacteria; phylum Bacteroidota; class Bacteroidia; order Bacteroidales; family UBA12481; genus UBA12481. The sequence continues at coordinate 4,341 of CAZJNQ010000070.1, read as the reverse complement.
TGGCTGAGATCACCGTCAATTACTCAACCAAAGTCAAATCAGCCGACCGCCCGAAGGTTCGCTGCTCACAGGATGCCGAGCGACTGCTCAGGCAGGTGTTTCCTAGCTTTGAGCACGTTGAGTACTTCTACATCATCTGCCTGAACCGCGCGAACCAGGTCCTGGGTTTTCATCAGGTCTCCAAGGGCGGTCTCAGCGGGACTGTTACTGATGTCCGGGTAATCTACCAGGTTGCGATTAAATCCAACACTTCCGGAATTATCCTGGCACACAACCATCCGTCCGGCAACCTGCAGCCCTCCGAGGCTGACCTGAAGATTACCAAGAAGATCAAGGAGGCCGGCACTTTCCTGGATATCTCGGTTCTGGATCACCTGATCCTTTCTGAGGATGGATATATGTCCATGGCAGATGACAACCTGATGCCATAGGGCAGGGGAGCCGGGAGGCTCCCTTTTTTTGGTCGTTTCCCAACTAAACCCTGTTCCGGAGCAGTTCTTAACGATCCTTGTAGAGGTTGCGATTCGGGGCTTTGTTTCCTTTTCCTGTGGCCAGCTGGTTTATTCCGGTGCAAATGGTATCGGTGGCTTCACGGCAGGTCGCTTTATTGCAGTTGTGGGTGTTCTGGTAGCCCTTGTCACCTCACCGAAATTCTTAGTCAGGGTTCCGATACCAAACGGCAATGTGATGGAACGTTTTGGTTACCTGGATCGGTCCTGCATCTCGTTCCCCTTGGCCAACTGCGACATTCCCGGATACAAAAGCGTTCATGACAGGTCGGTTTTTTAAAAGAAAATTATCCGCGAAGATAGCTCAACTCCAGGGCTCACAAGGATTTTCCCGGCATATCCTCATCCCCATGGTTTTCCGGTATTCCAGTTCCTCCTTGCTGATTCCTTCCGTACTACGCTTGGGGGGAGTCGTATAATTTTTAATTAAAAAACGTCATGAAAACTTTTGAGAAAATCTACGTCGGTAAAGGAAAACAAGTGAAAGACCTCGAGATCGTTAAGGTAACCTGCAAACTGGAAGACCTCCAGGGGATCGCCTACGAAATGGACGGAACCCGGTACGTGACCTTCGAAATTGCTAAGATGAAAGGGGCTGATCCTTTCGGGAGAACCCACTCCGCCTACTACAACAAAATGCATGTGACCCCGGATGCCGGGGAAGCCACCGAAAAGAAAACCCAGAAGCCGGCCGGCCGGAAAGAGAAAAAAGCCGCTGCCGCTCCGATCCCGTTCTAAGGATCCCGATTCAGGAAGAGAGCCCCGGAAACGGGGCTTTTTTTATGGTCAGCTGTTTTGGGAAATCTGATCGACTTAGTATCAAAGGGGTCATTAATGCCAGCACGAAGGTATTCGCAGCTTCGGAATGGTCAAGGGATTGCGGGCTGTTGGATATTAGGACAGGGTAGCCCTCCATCATTTCATGCTCGGTCAGTTTGCCGCCCGGCAAACGGACATTCGCCCTTGACCGAATCCGAATCTTGCTCAGGGTGATGCGCATCATTAATCAGGCGTGCCTGCTGCCTCAACAAATCCCAAAGGCATGGGTGTTTCCAATGATGCAATTCACTGACGCGGATCCGGACTTCTGGATCCAGTTGAAGGGCCAGAATGCAGGACGGCCCCTGCGAGAGAAGGTCCCCAACTCCATCGGGATTAAAACAGATCCGGACCTATTGGTGCCGGATTTTTTGTTTTACACGCTGGAGTACCTGTTTCAATCCGGTGCTTTCCTCCCGGTGCTCCGGGGATCGGTGGTGCCGTTCCTGACGCGCCGGGTGATTCTGGAAGTCCTTTCTTCTCACTGGCGTGCCCAAGCCAACCGGAAATCCGTCGGGCAGCGGTGCGCCGTATGAAACAGCAGGTCTATTTCTGCACCAGCCAGCATTTCCATCCGCTCCGGGATCCGGCAAAGCCGCTCTGCCTGGTTTGGGTGGCCATTGAAGGCCAGTACGACAAGGTTCGATCCAAAGTGTACCGGTCCTACGATTTCCTCCAGATGATGAACCTGGCCCGGAAGATTGCCACCGAGCGAAACCTCAAGCTGGCGGTCCTCTCGACCGATATCACGCCGGAACTCATTTACCGGCTCAATGGAACAGTTGTATAAATCCATGGGTGTGCCAGTTACCCGCAATAAGTCCGAAGGGCATCGGCATTTTCACCTATGATTCAACTTAATCTTTCCTGGCTCTCCGGAATCTTCTCCTTCGGGGAGCTTAATCCGCAATTGGGCTATGTCTCGGTCGAGGATCCCGAATTCTTCACCCAAGGCGATGAAGCCTATCAGATTCTCGAGGATATCCGTTCGATCTGGATGGATCGGGATTGTTCAGTGGAGCAGGCGTTTCAGGCATGGATCTGTTTCAATCTGTAGGTTTTGGGAGGCTTCGGCCTCCCTTTTTTTGGTCATGTTCTTTCCCCAAGGGGCGGGATTACATTGGTTCGCTGCAGATGCCCCACTTTGTCAAACCCTTAAGGCGGTATCGATCTTTGCACTAGGCCTTTTGTGGACCGGTGAATCCAGTTAATTGTGCGGCTGGTCATTCCCGGTCAAGATTCGCGGTAAGGACGCCTTTACGTTTCATTTTGGCTTTGTGTTCAAATTATTCTGCAAAGATTCGTCGGCCCACCTTTGATAAAGCTTCGCCCTGCAAGGATTTTCCCGGCATATCCTCATTCCCGGTGGTTTTCCGGTATTCCAGTTCCTCTTTGCCAGGTCAGGTGGGCCGACTCGGTGAAAGGCAAAAAATTTTAACACACAAAGCCATGAAACTGCAAGACTCCTTCACCGCCATCGACTTCGAGAAAGACTTCGCCAACCACATGAGAGAACTGGCCTCTGAAATCGCCGGTCTTCACAACGACGGCCTTACCTACTCCGACGAGCTCGAAACCCTCTATGCTTTCTCGGGATTTGATTCAAAATGGGGTTTTTACGAACCGGAAGAAGGGGAGTAATCCCTTTCTAGTCTGATTAGTATTTAAAGTTCCGCAAACCATTCTATTCTCTGAATCTTCATCCAAGATCAGGATAGACTTCTTAAAAGTTACTTTTAAGGTAAGCCGGTCCAAATGAAGTCTGGTATATAACTTTGTTTATAATGACTTTATTGATGCATTCAACTTTGACTCTCTTTTCTCTAATCGGCCGCCCAAACAAGGCCAAGTTTGGGATGCTTTGTGAACTTGCATAGTTTTTGAGCTGGGGAATTTGTCTTATTGGTAATCCATACAGAGTCTCAATCGGCTTTGTTCCAGTGCGAATGTGGCTGTAAAATGATGGGAAAATAATTCCGTCAAAACCATTCTCCTTTGCCTTTAGTGCAATTTGTCGACAAATTTCATATGAGCGTTCACCGGCTAAAAAAACAAAGTGCATTGCCAAATCTAGGCTTTCAGATGGCGTTACCCCTTCATTAAGGACTGCTGTCAAGTCCAAAACTTTTAACAAATGAATTGGTACTAATTTGCCCACAAAAAGGTTATCTGCAACAGTTGCACGACACTCATGAATGCAAAGTTCTAAGTCTGCTGAACAATACAATACAGGGAAACCAACAGAATCAAATCGATTTTTTCCCTGGCGATTATCTGGTGCTGTATCAAACTCAAAAATATCATGAGAAATGTGTGGATTTCTCCTTAATCGATAGAAGAAGTTTTTGTCGGACAATTCGATAACAGGGTAGGTTTGTAAGATTTCATTGATTACTTGATTTCTTTCGGTCGCATTTTGAAGTGATTTCAATGGTCCAATTTCTCCATACATCCACGCGTTTGGACCATAATAAAATAGTCCTATTTTTCCAACTCGTTCAATAAGTTTCACGTCTTTTTCCAGCCAAGGTGAGACTTCAATATCTGAATGGTTGAAATGTTGTTCGTTAAACTGAATTAACGGACTACCTCCATATTCGAAATTCACAAATGATCCCCTCACGAAAAATCTATCACATAGTGTCCAAACCAATTCTCTGGTTAGTAGGTGTCCACTTTCCGAATTACAATTGGGGCACTTCTGGTTGCCCTTAATCCCAATCGCAAAAGCATCTAATCTTAAACCTTGATCCTGAAAACAGTTTGAACAGAGTACTACTTCATCAGCGTTTTTACCAAGGTCTGTTATCCCATTACCACCTTCAGAGGCCATGAATTTTTTAAATGATTCGTCAAATTTTGCCATAACTCACTTTTCTGAGAAATTGATACTCTAAATTTTTGAGGTCTAAATTCAAATTATTCTCATACTGATCTTCTACAGTTCAGCATCCTACCAAAAATATAACCGGTTGATTAATAATGGAATAGCAGGTCTATTGCAATATAAAAT
>CAZJNQ010000069.1:0-16117 GCA_964547475.1 uncultured Porphyromonadaceae bacterium | reverse complement strand
GGCATAACAATAGAATCCTGATCCGCTGGCTTCCCCGCCCGGATAGGCACCGGGATCCAGCAGACTGGCCCGCCACAAACCGTCGGGCAACTGCAGCGAAGCGATCCGTTTAGCCATCTTTTTAAACAGTGCCAGATAGTAATCCCGCTGCGGATAACCCGGCGGTAGTTCCTGGAGAATGCGAGCCAGTCCCGCCATCACCCATCCGTTGCCCCGGCTCCAGTAAACGCGCTCCCCGTTGGCCTCCTTAACATCCTGTTCGGTGTATTCCCACACATAATTGAGGTCGCGCGCAAACAGGCTGTCCTCCCCGTTCCAGAGCAGATCCACCGTCTCCCGGAACAGCCTGTCGCTGAATGCCAGATATTCAGGCTTCTCGAGCGTAATCCCCAGCTTCACCAGCGCCGGCGGAGCCATGAACAGGGCATCGCACCACCACCAGCAGATCTGCTGGATCCCCTTCGCCGGATAAGGCGTTTTCATCATCTTGTTGATGGTATCCAGCGTCGGCTGAATCATTTTCGGATCCTTCTCCAGGCGGTACAAATCAATATAGGTCTGACAGATGGCGTGATCATCCGCATGATGCAGCCTGCTTCCGGGCTTCCAGCCGGTGGCCTCCCCCATCTCCACGAGGGCCTGATAGAGCTCTTTGGAACCGGTGGTTTCATAGGCCGCCATCACACCGGCATAAAAAGCCCCGTTGGTCCAGTCGTTCAGCTTGTGCTTCGGGTGCTCCAATTGCCATTTCGCGGCCGTGAGCAGGGTTTGGCTGATGTATTTCCTCTTAAAAACCCGGTTATCCTGCGCTTTTGAACCGACGGGTATCAGCAGACATATGATCAGAACAAAAACGGTGGCTTTCCTCATGTCGCGCATCTTCAATTCCGTCCTGCCACTTCCTCAGGATCTGATCCTAGAAATAGTAATTCAAAGTGATCCTTGTGAATGTCGGGCTGGAATTGAATTTATAATCACTTTCTATTTCCACAGGCAGGTATTCTTCAGTGTTCGGATTATAAATTTCTTCTTCAGTGATGTTATGATTGCCCAGGTGAAAATACCTGAGTCCGAATTCGCCGCCGATACTGAAGTTGTCGTCAAAGAAATACTCAGTGCCGAATCCCAGTTCTCCGCCCCACATGGAAAGATCTTTGATGGCATCTTTGACGGCCTCATTGACTTCATCATTGAGCACCATCTTTGCGCTTATCATGGGTTTGGCAACGCTAAGCGCAAGATAGGCCTGTAATTTATTTTTTTGCAGGAAGAAGTATTTTACCCCGATGTTTGGAATGTACAATCCCCCTGATAACTGAAGTTCATCCGAATAGGAAACCACCTGGCTCAGGTCCCAGTCAAATCGTTGACCGCTTTCCAACGATTTTATTTGTGCATTTAAATATTGGAATCCGGCATAGGGTACAAACTTATTGATCTTATAGCCGAAATACCCGCTGCAGAATCCAATTCCCGGAGACACCCCGAAGGAGAATTGGCCAAAACTACTGGTCGTCACGAAGCATAACGCGATCAACACTAAGGAAAGTTTAGTTTTCATGGTATTAGTTTAAGGTGAAAAATCATACTAATTACGGACTTTTATTTTTCTTTCTGCTGTGAATACCCGAAAGTTTTGCCGGGGCATTCCAGACCGGACTCATTCCTCTTCGATTGTGACTTTGGAAAATTCACTCGGCTTGATTCCGTAGAATTCATGAAATGTCCGCGAAAAGTTCGAGAGAGAGGTAAAGCCCGTCTCAAAAGCAATCTCCTTGATGGAGCCGTTGTTGGCTTTCAGTAACTGGGCGGCCTTCTGGAGCCTGATCTTCCGGATGAATTCGCTGGCCGGTTGGCCCGTGATTTTTTTCATCCGCCTGAACAGGTGTACCCGGCTCATGCCCACCTCACGGCTTAAGGCTTCGGCCCCAAAGGCCGGATCGGCCAGATGCAGTTCTATTATTTGCAGAATCTTATCGATCAGGGCTTTATCGGACGAGGTATAATTCCTGTTTTCGGCATTGATATTCCCGCCGGGGCTGTAACGGATCTTGATTCGCTCCCGGTTTTCCAGCAGGTTGTTAATGTTTGTTTTCAATAATCCTGCTTTAAAAGGCTTTTCCAGATAGGCATCCGCGCCTGTTTCCAAACCGTGCGTCCGGTCGACATCATCCGTCAGAGCCGTCAGCAAAACCACCGGCAGGTGGCTGGTCTGGGGATCGGTCTTCAGTTTCCGGCAAAGCATGATCCCGTCCATCACGGGCATCATCACATCGCTCACCACAAGGTCGGGTTTGCAAAGGTGGACCGAATCCAGCGCTTCCTTGCCGTTCGAGCATTCAATAATCTGGAAATAACTGCTCAGCTCCTCTTTCAGGTAATGCCGCAGCTGCCCGTCGTCATCGGCGATGACAATCTTGAACCTGGGCCTTTTGACCGGCTTGGCAACAGGGACCGCGCCATCACCGGTCTCATCAGGAACATCCTCAAAACCAAGCCATTTTGGTGGCTCATTGGTTGGATACATAGAGGCAGACGGGGCGGCGATCGTCTCGTCCTTCGTGTGATCCTGCCCGAGCGGGATCCGGATGACAAAAATGCTGCCCTGCTGATCGGTCCGGTTCATGGCGAATATTTCCCCATGCTGCATTTCGACGAGCGTGCGTGAAAGGTGAAGCCCGATACCTGTGCCGGGATTCTCATCCTGCTGCGGATCAATCTGGTAGAAACGATCAAAGATCCGGTTGAGCTTGTCCTCTTCGATCCCCGGACCGGTGTCGGAAACAGTGATTTCGGCATAGTCTGCCGGATTTGTCCGGTCGATGGCATGCAGGCCGGTCTTGAGCTGGATATCAATACTGCCCCCGATGGGGGTGAACTTGAAAGCATTGGACAAAACATTGTAAAGCACCTTGTCGAAATTATTGGGATCGATCCATACCATCAGTTCCTCAACGCCGGGAGTATAGCTAAAGGATATATGTTTCTTTTCCGAAAGGTGCTCAAAAGCATTCATGATCTCCCTGATGAACCTGACCAGGTCAACCCGCGCATAGTTGATCAGGATCTGCCCCCGGTCAATCTTCCGGATATCGAGCAATTGATTCACCAATCGCATCAGGCGATGGGTGTTTTGCGACATCAGCTGGTAGCTTTTTGACAGGCTCCGGTCTTTGTTCTCAGCCATCAATTTCTCAAGCGGCCCTGCAATTAAGGTCAGGGGAGTACGGATCTCATGGGAAATATTGGTAAAAAACTGGAGTTTGGCCTCATTGATCTTCTCCTGGTGTTCGAGATGCAGGAGTTCCTGCCGGTGCCTGATCCGGCTTTTCAGGTAAATGTATATCCAGTATACCAGCGAAAGAGTGATAAACAGGTAAATGCCTCTCATCCACCACTGCACCCACCAGGGTGGGATCAGGCGGACCTTTAGCTGGCGTATGGTTGAATAGTTCTCCTTATCGGTGGCGCGTACTTCAAAAAGGTACTTCCCGGGCTCCAGGTTGGTGTAGGTGGCGCGCCTGTTGCCCGCTCCGGTGCTGATCCAGTTATGGTCAAAGCCCGTAAGCCTGAACTGATAAGATATTCTTTCGGGGTTGCTGAATCCGATGGTTGAAAATTCTATGCTGAAATTCTTCTGTTGCCACGAAAGAATCAGGGTATCGGTCTTTTCTATGGATTTTTCAAGTATCACCCGGCCTCCCAGTTTTTCACCTATCAGGACCGGCTTGTTAAATAATATTAAATCGGTCAGGTAGACTTCCGGGATGCGTTTGTCGCTTACAATCTGTTCCGGTTTGAACCAGGCAGCCCCGTTGATACCGCCAAACAGGATCTCCCCATTGGCCAGTTTGCAGCCCGAATTCCTCCTGAACTCATTTCCGGGCAATCCGTCGTATTCGTAATAATTCCGGAAGGATGAATCAGCCGGTGAAAAACGGGAAATCCCCAGGTGTGTGGAGATCCAGAGCTGCTTGTTATCATCTTCCAGAATCGAGCAGATCACATTGTTGCTCATCCCGTCGGCAGTGGTGAAGAAAGTCGACCGGTTGATTTTTTTATCGAAGCAAGCTATGCCTTCGTTCGTTCCTATCCAGATGCGTCCCTGGGAATCTTCCGTTATGCAGAACACGATATTGTTGGGCAACAGTCCGTTGGCAACGCTCATCATGGAAAAGGACTGGGTCACGGGATTATACACGCTAAGCCGGTTATAGGTTCCTATCCAAACCAAACCTTCCCGGTCGCAAAAGATGGTATTGATCCAGTCGTTGCATACGGAGTTCGTATTATTCTTGTCATGCAGCAGGTGGCTGAATTGTCCGGTCCTGGGATTGAAAATGCTGATTCCCCCGCCGCTGGTCCCGATCCAGAGATTATCCGATTCGTCAAGCGTGATGCATTGTACCTTGTCATTGGACAGGCTGTTGTCATTCAGGGATTGATGCCGGTAGTTAGTGCTTGATCCGGTTTTCGGGTCAAGCCGGATAAATCCTTCGAGTGTGGTTCCCATCCAGAGATTATTGGAACCGTCGACACAAATCGAGGTTATGGTTTCGGCAGGTTTCTTCGGGACACCGGTATGCAGCTGATGATCCTTAACCTGCCCGGTTTGGCTGTTGACCTTATACAGGCCGCCGGCGTCAGTGCCCATCCAGACCTGGCCCAGGTGGTCCTCGGCGATAGCCATGATACATCCCGAAACCACGCCCTTGTCACCGAACCACTGATAGGCCAAGGCATTGAACATGTGTGAATTGCCCGGAACCAGGACCACTCCCTTGTGGAAGATGCCCAGCCACAGGTTGCCTTCATGATCCTCGGTAATGGCATGGATCTTCGTTTTCGATACATCAAACCGCGTAGAGGCAATGTTGACCTGTTGCTCAAGAATGCCCTGCCCCGAATTCATCTTCCATAATCCTTGCCCGTCAGTCCCTACCCAGATGTTTTTCCGCTCATCGGCGAAGAGGGTCTTGACAGGCAGCCAACTTTCCGAATCCGATGAAACAGGGATCAGGCCAAAGGTATTATCAAATTCAAGGTACTGGTTCAGCCCCCCGTTCAGGGTTCCCACCAGGATATTCTTTCGCTCATCCTCCGTGATAGCAGTGATGTAGTTGCTGCTGATCGATTTCGGATTGCCGGGCTGGTGACGGAATGCCTTGACTTCATCAGTGAACGGGTCATATAAGTTCAATCCCTCATTCTCCGTTCCGATCCAGAACCGACCCCTGGAATCCTCGTACACGCACTCCAGGAATTCGGAGTTCAGGCGGAGGATCAGGTTCATGTCGGCATACCCTTTCTCCATTCCTTTCCTGATGATCACGAGGCCGTGTCCCGATGTACCCACCAGGATGTCCCCCGTGGCGGATTCGATAATGGAGGTTACATGGGGCCTCAATCGAAGCGTGTCACGGTAGAGTTCCACCTCCCTGAAAGATTCCTGATCGGAATTGTATAGCATCAGGCTGTTGATGGTACCCACCCACAAACGGTGTTGGCTGTCAATAAAAAGGGTCCTCACAAAATTGCTCGTGAGCGAGAACGGATCATCGCGTATGTTCCGGTACGTGTTGAACCGCAATCCGTCAAACCGGTTGAGCCCATCCTCGGTGGCAATCCAGATAAAACCCTGGCCATCCTGTAATATGTTGGTAACCATACTATTCGAGAGATCCCTGTCTGACGAATAGTATTTTACCTGCTGGGCATATCCAGCAAATACGTTTCCCAACAAAATGAACGTCAATAACAGGCCTGGTAGTTTATTTGGCATATTCGGGAGTTAGCGGATAGGTTTTCGTTCATCGCAAATTACAAAATAATTCCGAAGATGTAACATGGGGCAAAACAAATGTAACGAAGATCAGAGCGATGTAACGTCATGTCAAATGCCGGTAACAGATGAATGGATTCTTGCCGGAATGTCGTCGTAACTTTAGGTTCCTGAAACTGAATGTTAAACCTAATCTCTTAGCTAATGAAAGTACTAAACCTGAGAAAGGTGTCAGGACTTATACTCCTGATGCTGATTTTCACCGGATGGCAAGTCTGGGGTCAAACCCTGTCTATCCGGGGAACGGTTAAAGAGGAGACAGGGAGCACGTTACCCGGAGTTAACGTGTACCTGCTCGGAACTTTAACCGGAACCATCACTGATCAGAATGGAAATTATTCCATCGATGCACCCGGAAACGGAACTCTTGTTTTTTCCTTTATCGGGTTTAAAAGCAAAACGGTTCCTATCAACAATCAACGTGTGATTGATATTGCACTCGAACAGGATATGATGAACCTGGATGAAGTCATGGTGGTCGGTTATGGCGTTCAGAAGAAGAGCGACATTACCGGCGCCATCACCTCGGTTGATGCCGGGAAACTCCGTGACGTAGCCGCTTCGAGCATCTCGAAGGCCATCCAGGGGAAAGCAGCCGGTGTTGAGATTCAGAACTTATCGACCCGGCCGGGAGGCAACACCCAGATCCGAATCCGGGGTAACCGTTCCCTCACCGCGTCAAACGATCCCCTGATCGTGGTCGACGGGATCCCTTTCAGCGGTTCGCTCAATGACATCAGCTATGATGACATTGCATCGATCGAAATCCTGAAGGACGCATCCGCGACGGTCATTTACGGGTCCCGCGGCGCCAACGGCGTGATCATCATCACGACCAAGAGGGGCAAGGAGGGGGCCTTGAAGGTGAGCTACAACGGCTACCAGGGAGTGACCACGGTGGCCCGCAGGTATGACGTCTTCAGTGCGGAAGAATTTGTCAAGCTGCGTACCGCAGCAGGGTATACCAATTATCTTCCCAATGAGAAGGAATCCATGCTGCTGGGGCGTGAAACGAACTGGCAGGACCTGATTTACCAGGATGGATTGACGGCCAACCATGAGCTGACCCTTTCGGGCGGCACACGGTCCACCCAGTACGCTTTTTCGGGAGGTTACTTTTCCGAAACCGGTGTTCTGCCGGACATGGATTACACACGCTACAACATGCGTGTGGCCATTGACCAGGCTATCGGCAAGAGGATCAAGATCGGGTTCACCTCGATGAATTCCTATGCGATAACAAACGGCCAGTCGGCCAACCCGATGTGGGCACTGGTCTCGCTCACCCCGCTGTCAATACCTTATAACCTTGACGGCACGCTGAATGAACAGCCGATGTACGATACCGACGACACCTACAGCCCGCTGACCCTGCGGGATCATTCGCGCTGGGGCGAGAGGAACCGGAGGCTGGCTTCTTTCACGACCCTCTATGGCGAAGTCCAGTTGCTCAAGGGATTAAAGTACCGGTTGAACCTCGGGCTTGACCTGAATGAAAACAAGTACAATAATTTCTATGGAAGCAACACGATATTCAGGAGCGGCCTGCAGAACCAGGCACAGGTCTCGCACAACGACAACCTGGGTTATGTGGCTGAAAACTTGCTTACTTACGAAAATATTTTTGCCGGCGACCATCGCCTGAACGTGACGGGGATGTACAGCGTGCAGCAGTCGGAAACCACCAGTTCCCGCATCGATGCAACCAACATTCCCGTTGACTATATTCAATATAACAACCTGGCACTGGCTGAAGTCGTCAACGCTCCGAGCAACGGCAACTTTTATTCGAAATGGGGGCTCATGTCCTACATGGCCCGTGTGAATTATGCCTACAAGGACAAATACATGCTGACCCTGACCGGCCGTGCCGACGGTTCATCCAGGCTCGCCCCCGGGAACAAATGGCATGCCTATCCTGCCGTAGCTGCTGGCTGGAACATCACCAGCGAACCATTCATGGAGCCTGTTACGGTTATTTCCTATCTCAAGCTGCGTGCCGGTTATGGCCAGACTTCCAACACGTCTATCAATCCGTACAGCACGCTGGGCGGACTGAGCAACAGCCTCTACAGCTTCGGCGATGAGGGTGTTAAAGGCTATTATGTATCAACCCTGCCCAATGCAAACCTGGGCTGGGAATACACCACAACCACCAATATCGGGCTGGAGTACGGATTCTTTGACGGGCGCCTGTACGGATCGGTTGACGCATACCTGCAAAATACCCATGACCTGCTTCTCGGGAAGCAGCTTCCCCCGTCGCAAGGCGTACCCGGATCCTACCTTGAGAATATTGGCAAAACCCGGAACAAGGGTCTGGAGATTGTTGCCAACGGCGTGATCGTAAGGCCTAAAACGAAGGACGGTTTCTCGTGGGAAGTCAGCGCCAACCTGTTCCTCAACCGCGAAACGATTGTCGCCCTCCAGGACACCAGTATCACCCAGGATATCGGGAACGGCTGGTTTGTCGGTTATCCTTCCAGCGCAATATATGATTACGTCAAGATCGGTATCTGGCAACTCGGTGAAGAAGACTCAGCCGCGGTATATTCGCGGAAACCCGGAGACATCCACCTGTTGGATTTTGCCGGAGGCGGCGAAAACGGGGATGAGCCTGACGGTAAGATCACCGATGCCGACAGGAGGGTCATAGGATCGGCCCAGCCGGATTTCCAGGGAGGTTTCTCGACCTCCTTGAGATGGAAGGGATTCGATTTCTCCCTTGTGGGTTATTACCGGGTTGGAGGCACTATCGTAAGCACCCTCCACATGCCAAGCGACTATGTCAACCGCCTCGACGGAAGGAGGAACGGTATCGATGTGGATTACTGGACAACTACCAATCCGACCAATGACATGCCTTTGCCCAATTACGCCATCGATGCTTCCCGGACCAGTGTCCTGGGCTATTTCGACGGGACTTTCCTGAAGATCCGCAGCATCAATCTCGGATACAACCTTGACAAGAAACTGACGAAGTGGATATCTCCCGATGCAGTCGTCAGGATCTACGGAACCTGCACGGATCCGTTCCTTCTTTTCTGTCCGTATGTTGAAGCGGGCGGAGTCGATCCGGAACCGAACACGTTCGGAGCCACTACGATCAGCGGCGGTGAAGGTGTTCCCGCACGTGCCCTCAAGATCGGGCTGAACACGCCTCCGACACGGAAATTCATCTTCGGCCTGAATGTCACATTTTAAATTGCAGGAACCATGAAGAACACATTCAAACATATCGCCCTGTTCTTGGGACTTGCCCTGATGGTTGGCTGTGAATCCATCCTCGAGGAAGATCCAAGATCCCTTCTGACCGCCCAATACCTGGAAACGGCAGACGGCGCCCTGTCCGCCCTGTATTCAACTTATTCCGATCTCCGTTATTTCTATGGCGGTGAAAGCGCCATGAGCATGACGGTGGCCGGGACCGATGAGTTTCAGAGAGGCCCCGACGGAAGTCTGGGATTGAACACTTACAGCGACGGAGATCTCCTGACGAACGGCCAGGTCAGCTCAACATGGAACTGGGGTTTTACAGCCATCAATACGGCCAATGCGGTCATCAAGTTTGCCCCCGGCTCCGGAATGGAGGAAGACGAGGCAAAAGTGGTTGTGGCTGAGGCCAAGTACCTCCGGGCTCTCTGGTATTTCACTATGGTCCAGATGTACGGAGCCCTTCCCCTAAGTTTGGATTTCATCTCCGTTCCATCAACCGAAGCGCACCGTACACCGGTTGCCGACGTCTATGACGCCATCGTCAGCGACCTGGAAACGGCTGCCGCCGACCTGCCGGCCACTACCGACCAGCCAGGCCGGGCTACTGCGGCCGCTGCCCATCACCTGCTGGCTAAAGTCTATCTGACACGTGCCACCCACGCGGAAGCAGGAAAGTCAACCGATTACCAGAATGCCTATGACAACGCCATGGAGCTGATCAACAACCAGGCCTTGTACGGACTGGCCTTGCTGCCTGACTTTGCCAATGTGCACAAGCCGCGCAATGAACACAGCAGCGAGATCATCTTCACGGTAGAACGCAACACGGACCTCTTGTATAATGACTTGCACGCCGGCAATAAGGAAAACCGGAGCAGCTACTTCTTCCGGCCCAACTACTCGGCCATAGTCAAAGGGTTGATCCGTGACATTCCTAACGGCCGGCCCTGGCACCGTGTAAGGCCGACCAACTACCTGCTGGAAAAAGTGTTCGAGGACCGTGTCAATGATTCACGCTACGGCAAGACCTTCCAGACGGTCTGGCTGGTTAACGACCCGGACAACGTGGAGGACAAAACCTTTGTCAAAGGCGATACGGCCATCTGGCTGCCCGGCTATGAAACTTACAAGCCGGCCAAAGCCCTGAGGACCTATCCGCCTTCACGCTATTACGGAAATGTCAGCAGCACGGGGGAAACACAAACCCTGTCGATTTACCCGTGCATGAGGAAATATGATGATATCGACCGGCCGACCATTCCCGATCCGTCGGTTCGCCCCTTCATCGTATTCAGGTTTGCGGAAACTTACCTGATTGCTGCAGAAGCAGCCATGTATCTGAATAATCCTGCCCAGGCGGTTGCCCTGATCAATGTGGTGCGCACCCGTGCAGCCTTTAATTCAGGCAACTCGGATGCCGAAAATGCCATGGCTGTCAAGCACATGACAGAAAATACGCCTGCTATGACCGACAAGGATGAAGGGATCAATTTCATCCTGGATGAACGGAGCCGTGAACTCTGCGGCGAATATATGCGCTGGTTCGACCTGGCCAGGACCAGAAGCTCGGCCGGCGACATCATGCTGCTTTACCGCATCCGTAACCTGGTACCCGACATTCCGGCCAAGAACACCATCAAGGATTATCACGTGCTGCGCCCGATACCGCAAAGCCAGCTTGACCTGACGACCAGTACCGATTTTGTGCAAAACCCGGGCTACAATTAATATTTAAATGATTCAAGAACATGAAACAGATACTTAAAATATCAAAATATCTCTTCCTGGCCTTACTGACATCCTGGATCTTCACAGGTTGCCAGGATGAAGAAAATTACATGGCCATGGAGATTATCGACATGAATTACAAGATAACGAACGTCGATAAGGAGATTGCCCAGCCCGGGGATGTGGTCACTTTCGCGGGCACCGACCTGGACCAGGTCTACAAGATCATGCTGAACACCGAGAATGTCACGGTCAACTATACTGCGACGCCGACGGAACTGAAGATGACGGTTCCATCAGCAGCACCGCTCGGAGACGTGATCACGGTGAGCCTGTTCTTCTCCGGCAAAGGGCTGGCACAAAGGGCCTTGCGTATCATCTCGCCTCCGGTCATCTTCAGCTTCAGTCCCGCAGCCGGAACACCCGGTGTCAAAGTCACCGTCTACGGCAGGGAATTGTACCTGACACAGGAGATCTTCGTGGGGACCATTCAGGTTCCCTCCTTTGTACTGGTTGACGACCGGGAGTTGAATTTCACTTTGCCGGAAGGCTCAACGGGCGGAACCATCAAGCTGGTAACGGCTACAGGCGGGGAATCCCTCAGTCCGACGGACATCATCCTGGGGACTGAGATCCTGATCAACGACTTTGACGTCACCAGCACCTATTACAAGGGCATCAGCGCCAACGGAAACCTGAAAAACCCGACCTCAACGGCCGGGGATTTCCCGCGCGGTTATTACACGGTCCTCACGATCATTGATGCTGCAACCAGCTGGGGCGGCAACGTGGACTTCTACCTGCAGAACCTGCCCGAAGCCCTGAATGAGAAGGTTTCACTCTCAATTGACCTCAAAACCAGCAAGGCCATGAACGTCAGCATCATGGTCCAGGGGCCGGCAAACGTCTATGGTTTAACCAAACCTATCACAACGGCATGGCAGACCATCGTCATTCCTTTCAGTGAAATGGGTACCGGTTACGGAAACGGGGAGCCTTTTGGTCAGGTTGAGGCGTTCAAGACGCTCACCGCCGTGAAGATTCAGCCACCGGCTTCGGCCAGCAACAATAACTTTGGCGAGACCGTCTCCATTGATAATATCAAATTCATCATTGCCAACTAACAATCGAACAACAATGAAAGTACTATATCAAATATTCAAGACGGCTCTGGCGGTGGTGTTTATTGGCCTGGTAGCCATAAGCTGCGAGAAAAGCGCGCCGCTGAGCATTGATCCGATTGTGATAGAAGCTCCTTTCACCTTTACACCCACGCATGGTTCCGCGGGAACTGCAGTTACGATAGCCGGAAGCGGCCTGAACGACGTTCAGAAGGTTTCATTCGGTAACACGAACGGGGTTATTCTCCAGAAAAACAATACGGAGATAAAGGCTGAAGTCCCTGTCGGCTCTATCAGCGGGAAAATCAAGCTGGTCAAGGCCGGCTCGGTGATCACCTCCGTTGACGTTTTCACAGTCGACATCACTCCTGTGCCGACGATAACGGAGTTTTCACCTGCGATTGCCGGAAGCGGAGAGGTGATAACCATTACGGGAACCCTGCTCGACAGGGTGGATTCGATCTATATCGGATCACTGAAAGCTGAAATACAGTCGAAAGAGGCAACGACCATCACGATCCTGACACCGACCGGCCTGAAAACCGGCCTGATCAGGATGTTCTACAATTACATGACCAGCTACGGGATGCAGAAAGTGGCAGAATCAGTCAGTGCCTCGAACCTGTCTCTCGCCTTGCCGGTAATCATCTCGATCACTCCGGATATATCGGCCCTGGATATCGGGATGGAGTTGACAATCACCGGCACCATGCTGGAGGTCGTCACCAAGGTTCAGTTCGCGACCACGGATGCCGTGTTCACGATAAACAGCGCAACGGAACTGAAGACAACGGTCCCGGCCGGGGCTACGACTGGCAAGATCACCCTGACCGTTCCGGATGGAACCGTTCAAAGCGGCACCTACCAGGTGAACCTGCCCACCGTTACCAGCTTCACCCCTGCCAAGGGAGCCAGCCAGGACGGCGAAAGGATCCTTTCGATCATTGGAACACGATTTAACCTGGTCGAATCGGTTTTGGTCGGGCCCACCGCCGCCACCATTGAGACCAGTTCCGAGACCGTCCTGACCATCACGGTGGCCGGTACGGCTGCGGGCAAGATCGGGCTGGTGACCAAAAACGGAACCGTCAGCAGCAGTTTGCCTTTCCTTCTGACCGGTGATTTCTGGGTGGCTGATTTCGACAACGTCTATTCACCGGTCAGGTTGCAGCGGACAGCCCTTGACCAGTGGACGGAAAACACGATCAATGAGGCAGCCGAAGGAGGGCCAACCGGCAAGTATGCCAAATACACGGGGAAAGCCAATGGAAGCCTTGCCAAGATCTACTGGTTTGGCAACGGTACGGGGGAAGACCTGTTCTACCTCTTTACGAATGATCCCGTTAAGGTGTTTTTCTCATTTGATATCAGCTATTCTCAGCTGCCGGCCAACTACATCAATGCCGATGGCAGCGTGGATATCCAGGTTTTCTCATTCACCAGCGGCGACCGGAATCCCTATGGGTTCAGCAAGATCGTCAAGGTGCCTTTCACGGGTGCCGAGAATTGGCAGAACGTCCGTGTCGAATTGAAAGACCTGATCGAGGACGGCAACCTTCATGACGGCACCACCCCTGCCAGCCACACGAGCAAACGGGTGAAGCCGAATAAGATGAGGATCATGTCCCTGACCTTTGCGGGTTCATTCAATGCGACCGGCGAGGTGATGGTGATCAACGTTGACAATATCAAGTTTACCATTGAATAAGGGGAATGGCGGGCGTCTGTGGACGAAAGTTCACAGACGCCTTGCCCTCCTTTTATTCCGCTATGAAGAAGAGGATAATGGCCAGACGATTGTTATCGGCTCCTGGGCTGTTCATGACCATTGCCGCGATCTTTCTGACAGCCTGCGATAAGAATGGGGACGGCCCCGATGATCCTGAGAACGGACGGCCGAAAAACCTGGAGGAATACAACCAGGTCACGGAAGGGCTGAAAGACTATTACACGGATGATGGCTATTTCGATATCGGTGTGGCCATTTCGCCGGAATCGGTTGATAACCCGACCGATACTGCCCTGATCAAGAGGCATTTCAGCAGCCTGACGGCTGACAATGCGATGAAATGGTCGACTTTGCAGCCGGTAGAAGGAACTTTCCGGTTTCAATATGCCGACAAGATCGTAGCGTTTGCGGAGGCCAACGGGATGAAGGTCAGGGGACACGTGCTTTGCTGGCACCAACAGGTCCCCGACTGGATCTTCAGGAAAAACGGGACCCTGGCAAGCCGTGAAAAGGTGTTGGAAAGGCTCAGGACCCACATCATCACCGTCATGACCCATTTTAAAGGCAGGATTTCAGCCTGGGATGTGGTGAATGAAGCCATCGACGACGGTGGGAATTTCTACCGCGCCAGCAATTGGTATAACATCTGCGGCGAAGAGTACATTTTTGAGGCATTCAGGGTTGCAAGGGCTACCGATCCGGATGCCCTGCTGTTCTACAACGATTATACGGCGATCGATCCCGTCAAAAGGGACAAGATCTATGCCTTGCTGCAGTTGCTTCAGGTTGAAAACCTGGTGGACGGGGTGGGCATGCAGGGGCATTGGAATATCGATTATCCGTCCAACGCTCTGATCATTGATGCCATCAACAAGTACAAATCACTCGGGATCGAGATTCACATCACCGAGATGGATGTATCGGTCTATACCAGTAATTCGGATCCTGAAAGTTCTTATACAGCAGACCTTCAATCGCGGCAAAGGACAGCCTACTCGCGCTTTTTCAGCGCTTTTCGCATGTACAAGGAAAACGTGACCAGCGTGACCTTTTGGGGATTGACCGACAGGCATTCGTGGCTCAACAACTGGCCGGTGGCCGGCCGGAAGAATTATCCCCTTTTGTTTGATGATGATTACAATCCTAAGGAAGCTTATTTCGCAATTATCGATTTTTAGGATTAATGAATGGTAACGCAAGGTGTAAGAAGGATATCTGCCTAAAGGAATGATTGAATGAAACACATAGCCATTGTTCTGGTTGTTACGGCGATGGTTCTTTCTCCCGGTCAGGGCAGGGCCTGCCCGGCAGGGGAAGAAGTCCGCAACCAGGCTACCGGAACAATTAATTATATCACGACTGAGCAAACCTTGGGGATACTGACGCTGTCCGAACCGGGGCATATTGTGCCGATTGTTGTCAGTGAGGATGAATATCGCGGTGTCACCCGTGTCGCCGGATGGTTGCAGGAGGATCTGTACCGGGTAACCGGCAATAAACCGGTATTGGTCTTTGGCGAGGCTCCTGCCTCCCGGGCAGCGATCATAGCGGGGACGATAGGTACAAGCGATCTGATTGACAAGCTGATCCTGCAGCGCAAAATTGATGTGGCTGACCTGGCAGGCCGTTGGGAATCCTCGCTGGCGCCTGTGGTGGACAAACCTTTCGAGGGATTGGAAAAAGCCCTGGTCATTGTCGGCAGCGACAAGCGCGGGACTATTTTCGGACTGCTGGATCTATCCAGGAATATTGGGGTTTCTCCCTGGTACTGGTGGGCTGACGTGCCGGTCAGGCAACAGCCGTCCCTGTACGTCAGGGGAGGACGCTTCCTGACTCCCGGGCCCAAGGTCAAATACAGGGGTATCTTCCTGAACGATGAGGCTCCGGCCCTGAGCGGGTACGCTCACCAGGTTTTCGGTGGCTTCAACCACCGGTTTTACGAAAAAGTGTTTGAGTTGATCCTTCGCTTAAGAGGGAACTTTCTCTGGCCCGCCATGTGGGGTAACGCCTTTTTTGACGACGATCCCCTGAATGGTAATCTGGCCGATGAATACGGCATTGTGATCGGTACCTCGCATCATGAGCCGATGGGCCGGGCTCATGATGAGTGGCGGCGATACGGTTCCGGAGAGTGGGACTACAGCCGGAACAGCAAGGTTTTATCGGAATTCTGGAAAACCGGGATCGAACGGATGAAAAACTGGGAAACCCTTGTAACCATTGGAATGCGGGGCGATGGAGACGAACCGATGTCGGCTAAGAGCAACAGGGCACTGCTGGAAAAGATCGTGAATGACCAGAGAAAAATCATCGCCAGGACGACCGCCAGGGCGGCATCGGAAACACCCCAGGTATGGGCCATCTATAAAGAGGTTCAGGATTATTACGACAGCGGCATGAGGGTTCCGGATGACGTAACCTTGCTCTTCTGCGACGATAATTGGGGCAATGTGCGAAAGTTGCCTGACGTTGAGGCTGCAA
>CAZJNQ010000068.1:0-16199 GCA_964547475.1 uncultured Porphyromonadaceae bacterium | reverse complement strand
AAATAAAAAGTTATCTAAATATTTCGTTTCATGATTAATTTGTCATGACACTAGTGTCAAGAATCTCGGATAAGAAATGCGGCTTTTATTTCCGGAACGCGACTGATTCGGCCAGGCGGCTTCCTGATAGCCAAACCACGAAAGGATAGTGTCTTGATTGGCTCCGGCGGCTCAACCTGAAGTCTTGTGTAAGCATTTGGATTTCAGCCAGGTTTTTGGCGAACAGCATGCTCTGGCTCAGGGACAGGCACCCGGGGCTTGGATCAATCCTTCCTTTCCCGGTCTTTTTTCCATGCCGCTTCCTGCATGTCCTTTTCTTCGGCTATCTGCAAGAGTTGCCTGGTGTCAATGATATTGCAGATGAAGACGAGGATCACTATGGCAAGTGCAAAAAACCTGATTGAGCCCTTGAAAAGCAGCTCGGCCACCATCAGGGCGATAATGATGATCCTGGCTTCGGTAGGCCCCAGTTTGCCCGAATCGATTGAATAGTTTCCGGTGATCCAGTGTCTCATCAGCGCGACAATCATTTCCCAGCCATACATGACAACGAAACCGTATCCCAGGAATTCCCAGACTCCCTGTGCGTAAATTATGTATCCGCACCCGATGAGGATGATGCCAATCCAGTCTACGGTGATATCCAGGGTAAATCCGTACAATTTCTTGGGCTTGTTCCGGTAGTACGCAATCCTTCCATCCAGGGAATCACCAAACCAGCTGATCGCAAAACCCAGGGCACCCATCAGCAGGAAAGTCCTGTTTACATAAGTGGCCAGGACAAAACTGGCCAGGACGATCATGTTGCCACCCAGGCCAATAAAAGTCAGCATGTCAGGAGTCATCCAGTTGGGAATGCGCTGAACCAGGAAGGCAAGCAGCCTTTGCTCATGTACTTTTAGCAGATTGGTCCTGGTCCTGTCCTGGCTGATAGCTTCAAGCGCTTCGCTGGTTTTTTGCGAAGGGTTGTATTTTCCCCGTTTTCCATTCATGGGATCGGTCAAGACAATGCAATTTTCCGTTATTTCTCCGGGAAGTTAAGAATGTTTCTCGGTATAAACGAGGATGGCAACGGCATTTCATAAACCATTTTCCGTAAAAAAGCGCCAAGGGATTCAGCATCAGGATACTGTTCCTGCTCCTGGACGGACAGGATGGTGCCGATCCCGATGCGATGAACCTGGTTCCGTTTATTAAAAAGTTCAGAGGGTACCCTTGCCAGGCGGACTCTCCAATCGATTAGTCCCAGGAAGTAATAAAACGGGGAATTGCCATCAAAAAAGCGGATCGGAAGGATAGGGACTTTTGCGGAATGAATCAGCCGGAGAATGCTTACCTGCCAGGGCCGGTCCCTGACACACCTGTCTTTTAAGCTGAAATCGGAAACGGCCCCGGAAGGGAAAAAACCCACCGGATGTCCATTCCTCAAATGCGACAAGGTTTCACGGATGCCATTGATGCTTGTACCGGAAATCCCTTTGTTTTTGTTGCCCGCAGGCGTGACGGAGATGAAATTCTCATCCAGGGATTTGATGAGGGAGAGCATCTTGTTGACCATGAACTTGTAATCGGAACGGATGCCCGCCATCAGGTCTATCGTGATCACTCCGTCCAAACCGCCATAGGGATGATTGGACACTGTTATGAACGCTCCTTCGGGCAGTTGTTGCAACCGTTCGGGATTTCCGATGACATATTCCACTCCCAGATCTTTCAATATGCCTGCGGCAAACGCGGCTCCGGTGTACTGGCTTGACCGGTCACAGAGCTGGTTGACTTTTTCAATGGACAGAATCCGCATCAGGAACTGAGCAAACCGGTTTCCCGTCTTTCCCCTGAACAGGAAAGACATGCCTTCGAAATCCTTTGCATTGACAAATCTCATTTCAAGAATCTTTAGCTTATACTATCTTAGGATTGGATCCCTGCCGGGATCGGGATAATACAAATATAATCGACAAAATAAAGTAATAACTATATTTGAAAATACGAGGCCGCAAAGGTGGCCGGTCGGGAATCGCGGCACATCATCAAAAACTTCATTCATACCTTTCATTATGATCAGCTTTTTCCCAAGGGTCGTCAAGTTTTTCGACCTTTTCAATCAGCAGAATGACCTGCTGGTTGAAAGCGCCCAATTGCTGAGCGAAGTGTTCCATGATATTTCAGGAATGTCGGAAAAATGCGCCCGGATCTCGAAGAATGAACAGTCAGGTAACGAGGTTACCCGAGATATTGCCAGGTCCCTTGCGCTGACTTTCATTACGCCAATCGACAGGGAGGATATCTATTCGATCAACGTGGCGCAGGAGAACGCACTGAATGCCATTCGCGCAGTTTCAACCCGGATCGGGCTTTATCATTTCGATACTTTCAAACCGGGAGCCGTTGAGTTGACCCATCAGTTGCACCTGATGCACGGAGAAATATCCCAAATGGTCGGTGCCCTGAAAACCCGAAAACCGGTGGGGGAAAACACCAGGAAAGTGAAGCAGCTTAAAACCGATGCGGATATGCTTCTGCTTGTATCACTCGGGGAGGTGTTTGAAAGTCAGGCTGAAAGCCAGGGTGATTTACTGGAGACGGTTAAATGGTCGCACATCTATGACCGGCTTGAAGAAGCGGTCGCAACCGCGGAATTATTGGCTAACGTAATAGAAGGAGTATCACTGAAAAATGCCTGATATCCCAATACTCCTGATATTGATCGTTGTCATTGCGGTCATTTTCGATTATACCAACGGTGCACATGACAGCGCCAATGCGATAGCCACCGTGGTTTCAACGAAGGTGCTGTCGCCGAAGGTTGCCGTGCTGATGGCTGCCCTGCTGAATCTTATCGGTGCCTTCATCGGCACGGAAGTGGCGTCAACGATCGGTAAGGGAATTGTCAACGCCGACCTGCTGGCAGGCTCCCAGATCCTGATACTGGCAGCTCTTTTGGGAGCTATTCTCTGGAACCTCATCACCTGGTTTTTCGGTTTGCCCTCCTCCTCTTCCCATGCACTTATCGGGGGACTTGTAGGTGCTGTAATTGTTTATCAGGGATGGGACTCGCTGAATTATTCGACTTTGATCAACAAGGTCCTCCTGCCGGTTTTCGTCTCACCCCTGTCCGGATTTATCGGGGGATACCTGCTGATGCTCCTGGTGGCCTGGCTGACGGTCAATTTCAAGCCACGCATTATGAACCGGTTTTTCCGCCGCCTTCAGATCTTTTCCGCGGCACTTATGGCCATAAGCCATGGGAATAACGATGCGCAGAAAACCATGGGGATCATCACCCTAGCTCTTGTCCTTTTTGGCCGCATTCCTTCGTTTGAGGTACCCGTCTGGGTAAAAATTGCCTGCGCCACGGCCATGACGCTCGGCACTGCCACAGGCGGCTGGAAGATCATTAAGACCATGGGGCACAAGATTTTCAGGATGGAGCCTGTCCATGGATTCGCAGCTGAAACCTCGGCTTCCCTGGTGATCATGGGAGCCTCCGCACTCGGTGCCCCTATCAGTACCACCCATGTGATTTCGGCTTCCATCATGGGGGTCGGATCGAGCAAGCGCCTGTCTGCCGTGAAGTGGAAAGTTGCGGGTAATATGGTTTTCGCCTGGGTTCTGACAATCCCCGCCTCGGCAATCGTGGGTGGCCTGTTGTTTTACCTCCTCGATTTCCTTTTGGCCTGAGTTCATTGTTCCGGACCGTCAGGGCATGCGAATTCATACTTGAGAACTCCCAGGACAAGGGAACAGGCAGTTTATCAACCTACAGGAGTGAAAAAACCGGAGGCGGATTGCCGAGCTATGTCATCCCCTGTCTCACCGGAAATATGGTCTGGAGCCTGATCCCGCTGGCTGCACCTGGGATTCCCCCTTATGTACCAGGATGACATTCTTGAGATCCTGGACATTCTGACCCGTTTGGATGTCCGGGACCCGAGGATGCAGGCCGCGGTCGACATTATTATCAGGAACCAGGACCGGCAAGGTCGGTGGAAACTGGGAAACGCTTTTTTTAGTCTTTCCAGAAAGACGGGGTGAAGATCACAAGGACCGTTAACAGTTCCAGACGCCCCAGCATCATTAGGAAGGAAAGGAACCATTTGCCCACTTCAGGGATGTGAGAATAGGTAAAAGCAGGTCCGACGGTTCCCAATCCAGGCCCGATATTCGCCAGACAGGATGCAACTGCACCCATGGAGGTTGTCATATCGGGTACAAAGATCATCAGGATGATGCTGCTGAGAAAGAAAATACATACGTAGAACATGAAGAAGGCCAGGATATTGTTCACGATCTTAGGTTCCACGCATAACTTGTTGAAACGAACCGGTATGATCGCATGGGGGTGGATCATACGGCGAAGTTCATAGTAGCTATTCTTGAGCAGGATCACAATCCGCATGATTTTTATACCGCCGCCTGTTGACCCGGTAGAACCGCCAAAAAAGAACAGGGCAAAAACGAGCATTGTCAGTACCGGAACCCACTGCATATAATCGGTTACAACGAGTCCCGTGGTGGTAAGGATCGAAGATACGGTAAAGATTGAATCCCGGAATGCTTTCTCAGTACCTGTTTCGGTTGTAAGCAGTAAGCCGCCGAAGATCAATGCTGTAAATCCCAAAATAAAAAGGATATAACTTCTGAATTCCTCATCATGAAAGAGCTTGCGGGGTTTTCCGATGATGGTATAGAAAAGGAGTGCAAAATTGGATCCGGCGATGATCATGAAAAGGGTAACAACATATTGAATGTATGGTGACGGCCAGAATGCCAGGCTGGCCTGCTTGGTTGAAAATCCGCCCGTTGCCATCGTGGCAAAGGAATGGCAGATCCCATCGAACCACGACATGCCTCCAAACATTAAGAGAACCGTTTCGAGCAGGGTAAAGAAGACATAGATACCCCAGATCTTACGTGCAGTCTGGTATATGCGGGGGCTCACCTTGTCGACCGACACTCCCGGTGATTCCGCATTATAAAGATTCAGGCCTCCCATACCTACACCGGGCAGGAATGAAAGTGCCAGGACAATGACACCCATCCCTCCCAGCCAGTGTGTTATGGCCCTCCAAAAAAGCAGTCCCCTTGGAAATGATTCGATATTGTCCACGATGCTGGCACCGGTCGTTGTAAAACCTGACATTGTCTCAAAGAAGGCATCCGCCATTCGGGGGATATATCCACTCAATACGTAAGGCAATGCCCCTATAAAGGAGAGAATCAGCCATCCGAGAGTGACCACAAAAAAACCTTCGCGCCTGGATAAGATCCCCGTATATTTTGAAGTAAGAATAAAGGCGATCAATCCGGGAACCAGGCAGACCAGGGATGATACTGCCAATGCCACCACATCATCGCCTCCGTTTGTTAAAGTGATGATCAGGGATAGCATCATGGCGATCCCCTCCACTAATAGGAGGAGGCTTATCAGCCGGATCATTAATCTGAAATTCATTGCAAAAGGATCGGATCAGGATTTATTTGAAAAATTTTTCAAGTTTCTGGATCCCTGAAGGAAGAGCGAAGACCACAACCTTATCACCTTCCTGAATCTGCATATTCCCTTGGGCTACGTGACCGGTTTCACTCCGGATAATACCTCCGATTTTTGCATCGCCGGGAAAATTAAGAGCCTTGATGGGCTTCTGTGTAATCCTTGTGCCAGGTTTGGCAATAAACTCAAAAACCTCGGCATCAGAGGATGTGAGGCATTTGACATTTGAGATCTCAGCATCGAGGGTGAAACGGAAAATATAGCTGGCAGCTATCAGTTTTTTATTAATGATTGAGCCTATATTCATTCCTTCGGCCGTACTCATCAGGGCCAGATTCTCGACTTCAGCGACAGTCCTTTTTGTGCCCAGGGTTTTGGCCAAATGGCAGGAGAGCATATTAACCTCCGAGCTGCCGGTGGTGGCAATGAAAGCGTCCATTTTTGCCAGTCCTTCTGCCTTTAAAAGGTCCTGGTCGCGTCCGTCACCGTTGATGACCAGGGCATGTTCAAACTTGTTGGCCAGCAGGTTACACCGATCCTTATCATTCTCGATTACCTTGATATGATACTTGTCCCCCAGTTTTTCAATAGTTTTCTGGGCAATGCGACTTCCGCCAAGGAACATGATATTTCTGATTTCATAGAGTTCCTTGCCGGTCAATTCAAAAACCTGCTTGAGCGTGGCCCTGTCAGTTACAAAATAGACGATGTCTTCATCCTTGATCTGATCCCGGCCATCCGGTATGATCGTTTTATGTCCCCGGGTAATGGCCACTGCCACGATATTCTCCAGTTCTGAAGCCAGGTCTTCGAGGGTATGGTCAACAATGGGGGCATTGCCCCTGATTTTGATACCAATCAGGATCAGTTTCCCACTTGAAAACTCAAAAAATTGCCGGGTTTCGGTCAGCTTGACCGATGAAACGATCTCCTTGGCAGCGAGGCTTTCAGGATAGATTAGCTCGTTGATTCCCAAAGCCTTGAGTTTAGCCCGGTACCTTTCCTGCAGGTATTCGGAGTTGTTGATCCGGGCGATGGTACGGCCGGCCCCCAGGTAAGTGGCCATTGAACAGGCCAGGACATTTCTCTCCTCCGCAGTCGTCACGGCAATGAAGAGATCAGCCTTGCTCAATCCGGTTTCCTTCAGATCCACAAAGGAGTGGGCAGAACCTGTGATGGTCATCAGGTCAATATCATGACTGATCCGGCTTAGCCTGTCGGGATCATCATCCAGCAAAACAATATCATGATTCTGACCGCTCAGCATCCTTGCCAGATGAGTGCCCACTTCTCCCGCCCCTGCAATTACGATCTTCATTGTTGAATAGCCATTTTAAGGGTATGCAAAATAAGATATTTATTGCCCTGTTTTCAGCCGGGTGTTCAAATATTTTGGCTCAGGCTGATGGATTATTTTACTGTACCCGTTCCACCGGCTGAAGCCAGGCGGTTTCATAGTCCCCTTTGGCAAAAGGATTTCCTTTCAATTTATCAGAGGTTATGCGGGCTCTGACGAATAATTCAGTTCCATTCATCCGGTAAGCGGCCCGGATACCGGCAACCGTCTTCAGGATTTCGGGTTCCGTCTTTCCCCGGAGCCAGCCAATGAATTCAGTGGTGTATGAAACGTTTTCCTCTTCTTTTATCCGGATATCGATCTCTTTCTTGCCAGCATGGAAACCCCGGAGCATCACCCCGGTGGATGCATAAAAATCACCTGCGCACATGGATTGGTATAAGGCATCCGGGGTGAGTTCCCTGGTCCTGACCATCACCCAGCCCCTACCCGGATTGGCTTTTCCAACCTCATACCGGTCGTAATTGTGGGCATCGTCAGTGGCAACGCCCAGTATTAATGGCTGTCCCTGATCCACTCTCCATTTATTGGCCCGGTCCCACATCTTTTCGGTGCTGATGTGGACGGAATCCCCATAATTACGGACTCCGGGATGGCCGTTGAAGACCTCGAAAAATCGCGTTCCGCACTGTGCCAGGGCCTCGGTTGTAAGGCCCCAGCCAAAATTCGGGTGGTTGACTATGACCCATTCGGGATACCCAATTGGCTCCAGGGCCTGGCTCAGGGTTTTGACATCAGCGGTGAGGGTTTCCATCACCGTGGGTGCCCTGGCTGGGCTGACCACCTGCTTCAATCCGATCCCGTTCACGTGAACCGGTTTCTTCTCTGCGGCATCAGAGAGCTCTTCTCCCGATATCAGGATAAATTCCCCCGGCTTTTCAAATTCAGCGCGGTAAGCGGCCAGTTCGGCAAGCACCACGGTATCTTCCCCCACAGCCCGTTTCCTGATCCCTTCCTGCAGCGTATTGTGATCGGTCACCGCCAGGAAGTGGTACCCGTGATCACGGTACCATCTTGCCACCTCCTCGGGATAGGTATTCCCGTCGCTCCAGAACGAGTGCGTATGGAAATTGCCTTTAAAATAAGGCTGCGGATCGTTCCTTTGACAGCCTATGACAGTGACAGCCAGCAGAAACGCAAACAGAAAGGACGAACATTTATTTTTCATGTGCCCTATTTATATCCGTTATTCAATACGTAAAAAGGATTGAGAATGGTTACACCGATTTTTTCCGCCGTGGTAAACCCGCCTGTTTTCCATCGTTTGGTCAGATAATGGAAGAGTTCTCCCAGCAGGATTCCCGACACCGGGGTTACGATCAGGTCCTGGATGCTCGGGCGTTCCATGAAAGCTTCGATCACGTATTCCCACAGAAGGGTGTGGAAGAGGGTAAACCCTGCGGAAGCTGCAAAGGAGCAATCCTGGCTCCTGAGCGTATTAAAAAACACCGCACCCTGGTAGGGATGGCCGATATAGTTCACCGGCCAGGGATCTATGTCCCAGACAGGCGGCATTGTGTAGGCTTCTTTGAAGTTTTCCCCGAGATGCAGCCAGTATTGATCTTCCCATTTTGTTATCGATCGGGGTAAGATCACCAGTACTGTTGTTGTGAAAGTTTCCATCCCGAAAATCTCCAGGCTGGCTATCCCCGCTTTCCCGGCCAGCGAACGATTGGCATAGCGCGGCGTAGCCTGAAGCGACGGGACGGACCGGTCTGAGGCATGCACTAATTGCCCGTATCCGGATACCTGAAACGAGGAACCCGTCAGTATCAGGAAGGCAATTATATACTTGATTACTTTCATTTAGATCAAATATAAACAAAAGGTATCACGAGTCACGCGTCACGAGTCGCGAGTCACGAGTCACCAGTCACTAAAAAACCCTATCTTAGCCTTTCGACCAACTCTTATACTGAAAACCATGAAAACCCTTCTTCTTCTCCTCTTTCTTTGGGTGCCCCTGAATCTTTCGGTCCATCCCGATTCGTTCCGGACCAGGCAGTATTCCAGCCGGCCGGCACGGAAAGCCGTAGCCTGGCAAAAAGAGCTTCGCAGTGAATTTGCAAAATTATTGAATATCAGCGATTTAATTGAAAGCCGGCAAGATATACCCCTGAAACCGGAAATAATTAAATCTGAATTAAGTTGGGATTTCCTCCAGAGTGAGATCGAGATCAGCTCCACAGCCGGGAGGCGCATCCGTGTCATCCTGACCATTCCGCAGAAAAGCCAGGGACCTTGGCCGGCCGTGGTGTGCATTCACGGGCATGGCGGGAAATTATACAGTGTGTATGACAAGGGCAAGGGTTCTCCCTATCATGGTTTCGCGAGTGAACTGGCCGAACAAAATATTGTGACCATCGCGACCACAGTGAGTCAGCATGAGATCTTTGAGCCGGGTCGGACCCTGATGGGTGAGAGGCTCTGGGACCTCATGCGCTGTGTCGATTATCTCGAAAGCCTGCCCGAGGTGGACAGCAAACGCATCGGATGCGGCGGTTTGTCACTGGGCGGTGAGATGGCCATGTGGCTGGGGGCCATGGATACCCGGGTAAAAGCGACATCCAGTTGCGGATTCCTGACCCGGATGGACCAGATGGAGCAGGGTCATTGCCTGTGCTGGAAATTCCCAGGGCTGCGTGAGTTGGTTGATTATGCCGATATCTATTCCCTTACGGCGCCGCGTGCCCTGCAGTGCCAGAACGGCCTGAAGGAACCTCCGGAAGATTTCACGGTCGCCCTGGCGGAGGAAGCCATGAAAGAGATCAGGATCATCTATTCAGATCTGAAGCACCCCGGGCGTGTCAGCCTCGTGGCCCATGACGGGGCACACGAAATCAATGTGCCGGCAATGATGACGTTCTTTAAGACTGAACTATAAGTGATTAGTGATTAGTGATAAGTGATGAGTGATTAGTGATAAGTGATGAGTGATTAGTGATTAGTGATCAGTGATCAGTGACGAGAACAATCACAACCACCTCAACAATCACAACAACCTCAACAACCACAACAACTTGCAACCCACACATGAACAGCAGAAGAAACTTCATCCGTACGGCCGGCCTGGCGTCGCTGGGTCTGGCAGCCGGCTTGCCTGAGGGCTACGCCTCCCTACCTCCCGGCAGGAAACCGCATAAGCAACAGTTTAACATGTCGGGTTTCCGGGCCCCCAAAATGAATACAGTAAAGATTGGTATTATCGGACTGGGGCAGCGGGGACCCTCGCACCTGAGCACGATGTGTCATCTCGAGGGTGTCGAGATCCGAGCCCTGTGTGACCTGCGACCCGAAAAGGTGAACCAGGTCGTCAGGATCTTGGAGGGTACAAATCATAAGCCCACCTTATACTCAGGCGACAAAGATATCTGGATGAAACTGTGCGGGCAGGAAGATCTCGATCTGGTGATCGTCACCACTCCCTGGTATATGCACGCTTCCATGTCGGTTTATGCCATGGAGCATGGAAAGCATGTGGCATCGGAGGTGCCGGCAGCCGGCACTGTCGAGGAGTGCTGGAAACTGGTGGAAACGGCCGAAAGGACCAAAAAACACATGATCATGCTGGAAAATTATGCCTATGGGGTTTTCCAGCTGCTCACGCTGAACATGGCACGGCAAGGCTTTTTCGGCGAGGTGGTGCATGGCGATTGCGCCTATAACACCAGCAAGATGGGTAACAATTTCTCCAAAACCCTGTATTGGGACATGTGGTGGCTCCGCCTCTACGCCTCGCGGCGCGGCAATATTTATCCGACACATGGGATGGGACCGGTTGCGCAGATAATGAACATCAACCGGGGCGACCGGTTCGATTACCTGGTGTCGATGGAGAGTAACGATTTCATGATGCAGGCACAGGCCCGCGAACTGGCTCAAACGGACGATTTTTTCAAGCCTTTTGCGGACAAGACTTACAGGGGTAATATGAGTTCCACCCTGATCAGGACGGTCAGGGGAAAAACCATTCTGGTTCAGCACGATGCCACGTCGCCACGGGGTCCGCACACCATGATCCATGCCATTACCGGTACAAAAGGCCTGGCCCAGGAATACCCCCTGCCTCCCCGGATATCAAGGGACCTGAAAGGATGGTTGTCACAGGAAGAGTACGACCGCCTGGCCAAAGAGTATACCCCGAAGATCATTGACCGGATGGGTGAGTTGACGAGGCAATTTGGCGGCCATGGGGGAGGAGACCTGCTTGAGTGCTGGCGGCTTGTCGACTGCCTGCGCAATGGTTTTCCACTTGACCAGGATGTATACGATGCCGCAGCCTGGAGCTCGGTTGTTCCCCTGAGCGAATGGTCAGTGCTCAATCGTTCCAATTCCATCGAGGTGCCGGATTTCACGCAGGGCGCGTGGAAAACGAACGAACCCAACATGGATATCAACCTGACCAATTGCGGTGAAACCCGGGTACTCACATGATGCCTTTCCGTAGAAATCCGTTCATCAGTTGTAGCCCTATCCCCGTGGACGTGGTTTTCCATCCCTCCTGGTGGAACCGCCATGCCGGCATCACCTTCGATGAGGATTTCTTTTATCACCCGGCAAAACGGGTGGAAACGGAAAAGAGGATGGAGCAGGTTCTCCATGACCGGTTCGGACGGTTCGGTCTGGGTGCGGACCGCCACAAGGACCTGCCGTTGACCGGGGCGATCCATCTGGCGGCAGGTTACATCATACAGGAAATGCTCGGTTGTAAGGTCGAATATCCGGAAGACTCCTCCCCGCGGGTGATCCCCGCAGGCATGGACAAGCTCAGCATCGATCCTGCCAGGGCTTTTGAATCCAAAGCGTTCAAGAAATTGCTGAATTTACAGGAAGGGCTGAACACGAAATATGGTTACCTCACAGGGGACATAAACTGGAGCGGCGTGCTGAATGTCGCCCTTGACCTGTCGGGGCAGCAGGTCCTGACCGATATGCTGACAGATCCCGACAGGGTTCGTACCCAGTTCAGACAGATCGCGGAGGTGATTGAACGGTTTGCAGATGGCATTGGCCGGCTTACGGGAACCACCTCGGTCTCCGTTAACCGCAATGTCCGTCATATCGGGAAGCCTGTTTTTCTTCACTCCGAATGCTCGCATGTCATGATTTCGACCGATCAGTACGAGGAGTTCCTGATGCCGTTCGATCTCGCCTGGAGCCGGATGCATCGGCCCTACGGCATTCACTATTGCGGTAGCGATCCGCACCGCTATGCCGAAGTGTTTTCCCGGATCCCGGGTCTGGATTTCCTCGACCTGGGCTGGGGAGGTGATGTTAGCCTGATCCGTAAATACCTGCCCGGTACTTTTCTGAATATCCGGCTTGATCCGGTCACCATCAAGGATTATTCCGATACGGAGCTGGCCAGGACGATCACCACCCTGGTCGAGGCTTCCGGCAATCCCTGGCTTACCGGGATCTGCTGCATCAACATGGATGACACCGTCCCGGACTCCACGATAGGGACCATTTTCTCAACGGTCCGGCACCTAAGAACAATGATGCGTGACGGTAGCCCCGCATAATCATGCGGGGCATCGTGACGAGTGACTGGTAAAACCCCAGACTGAAGTCTGGGGATAGTCATACCCCGTATGCCCGTATGCCCGTAATGAACTATTTTGTGCTAACTTTGTTCTTGCAGCTAATTATATCAGGATAAAATGAAAAACCACAGGTTATTGAAAATCAGCCTGATTGCCCTTTCCACCCTGCTCCCGTTGTTAATGACTTCCTGCAAGAAAGAGCCCAACACAGCTCCGGTTGCGACTTTCACCATTTCACCTTCCTTCGGTACCACCTCAACGGTTTTCACCTTTGATGCTTCCGGTGTATCGGATCTGGAGGATCCGGTTGCTGAGCTGATGGTGAGGTGGGACTGGGAATCGGATTCTGTTTTCGATACCGAGTTCAGCACCACAAAGGTCATCGATCACCAGTTTACCAGCGGAGCTACCTATTATATCAGTGTGGAGGTGAAAGATACGGAGGGAAAAACCAGCCGCTACACCGATTTTGTCAAGGTAAACTGGACCAACCGGCCACCGAAAGCGGCTCTTCACATCACGCCGGAGTCGGGTTACCTGCAGGATATATTCCGTTACGATGGATCAGCGGTGAGCGATGCCGAGGATAAAAATGCCGCTCTCAGGGTGAGGTTTGACTACGACGGGGACGCGACCTGGGACACCGAATATTCTACTGAAAAAGTGACGACCCACCAGTATTCCGAAGCCGGTACTTACACGGTCAGGCTGGAAGTGATAGATACGGGGGAAGCTACGGATATTGAGGAGGTCACGCTTGCAGTAGGCGGTACAAACCAACCCCCGGAAGCTCCGGGGAATCCGGGACCGGCTCATCAAAGCACGAATATCACCACGCGTGTAATTCTTACCTGGACCTGTTCCGATCCGGATGAAGATTCGTTGAAATATGATATCTATTTTGGCGAGAGTGCCGTTCCTTCCCTCTATAAATCCGATGTTTCCGGAGCCCAGTATGCCTTGTTCCCGCTGGATTTCAACCGGACTTATTACTGGCAGGTGGTGGTCAGGGATCCGTACCAGCATGAAATGGCCAGTCCGGTTTGGTCTTTCAGCACTCATGCGCCGCAGTATGAAATGAGTTCCTTTACGGACAACCGCGACGGGAAAGTGTATAAAACCGTTAAGATCAATGACAAGATCTGGATGGCCCAGAACCTGAATTTGGGCACGATGATCAATGCCAGCACCGGCGGCAAGTACGGCGACGGTTACCAGAGGGATTCAGCCAGGGCCGAGAAGTATTGTTACAAGAACGACGAGGCTTATTGCGAGATTTACGGGGGACTTTATCAGTGGGATAAAGCCATGGGGTTCGTCACCCTGGAAGGGGCCACCGGTATTTGCCCGTCGGGCTGGCATCTCCCGACGGATGCCGAATGGCACGAGCTGGCTGTTTTCCTTCGGCCGCAAGATGGGGAGGACCTGGCCGGGGACGACCTGGTCTGGGGCAGCAAATCGGGTTTTGAAGCTCTCTTCTCCGGATACCTGATCTTTGCTGAAAGGAAATTCTATGACAATGACCAGGGCGGCTATTTCTGGAGTTCGACAATCAATCCCAATATCAACCACCTCGCCCTCGGACGGTCTGTTTTCCGCAGTTCAACCAGCTTCCAGCAGGATACTTTCCAGCGGGTCAGCGGACTGCCGGTAAGGTGCATAAAAGATTATTGAAATTGTGGAAAAGTGGAATGTGATAGAGTGATATCACAGTATCACTTTTCCACATTTCCACAAAATTCGAAACATGTCAACCAAGCGCATAATCATCGGTATCACCGGCGCCAGCGGGTCGTTGTATGCGCACCTGACGTTGAAGAAACTGGCGGAAATCAGGGACCGGCTTGAGGAGGTGGCCGTGGTGGTGTCAAAGACCGGGGAGCAGGTCTGGAACTATGAATTAGCTGATATCCCACTTAATACTTTTGGCTTTAAAAGATATCCGCCGGACTCGTTTTTTGCCCCTATGGCAAGCGGTTCGAGCGCTTATGACGCCATGATCATCATCCCCTGTTCCGTTGGCACCCTCGGAAGGATCGCTGCCGGCACCGCCGATGACCTGATGACCCGTGCCGCCGACGTGATGCTCAAGGAACGCCGCAAGCTGGTTCTTGTGGTAAGAGAAGCGCCCTATAGCCTGATTCATATCAGGAACATGGAAACAATAACCCAGGCCGGGGGAATCATTCTCCCGGCTTGTCCCGGCTTCTACATGCATTCCACAACCCTGGAAGAGATTTGTTTGACCGTTGTGGAACGAGCTCTTGCACTTGCCGGATTACGAATCGGGCATAAGGGTTTTGGGGTGTAAGGATTTTGGATATCGGATATTGGATGTCGGATGCTGGATATCTGAAATCCGAAATCCAGTATCCAGAATCCAGGATCCGGAATCGTCACTCATCACTCATCACTCTTTGGCCCACGCCACCGTGGCCAGGCTGACCTTAACTCCCGGAACGGAAAGCAGGACTTCGGCACAGGCTTCAAGCGTGGCCCCGGTTGTGACGACATCATCCACAAGAAGGATATGGGAACCAGCGATTGATCCGGGATCCCGGACGGCAAACTTGCCTGATACATTGAGATAACGGTCGTACCGGGATTTGCGGGTCTGGGTATCTGTTTGGCTCGTTCGGACGAGGGCTTTCGTGCTGACCGGAACCCCCAGCGAAAAGGCAAGTCCCTGGCTGATCCGCTCGCTCTGATTGTATCCTCTTTTCCTGAGCTTTTTCCGGTGCAACGGTACCGGGATTATCCTGTCGGGTTTCCTGAATACGGGACTGTTCTTCAGCTCATACCCCAGCTGTTTTCCAAGGAAGATCCCGATGGCGGGCCGGTCGTTGTATTTCAGGTTATGAAGCACTTCCTGGTAAGCCGATCCTTTACGGAAATAGAACCACGCCACAGCTTGTTCGATGCGTACGCGGCCCCAGAAGACTTCTGCCAGGGGATTATCCGGATTTAGATGGAAACGGGTCAGCGGAATTCCTGCCATGCATTTCAGGCACAGGCATTCCTCCCAGTCCTTTAACGGGTATCCGCAGGCTGCACAGGTTCGGGGCAGGAAAACCGAAAGTACATCGGATAGAAGGGAGAGGGGCATTGGTTATTTAAAGGAGGAAGGAGGAAGGAGGAAGGAGAAAGTGTTCTTTTCCACTCTATCAGACTTGAATGTTGTCAAGGAACCACTCATGGTGGTTAATAATATAGATGAATTTCCAGCCTCGAAATGGAGAATCTCCCTTTGCTCCTTCCTCCTTTCTCCTTCCTCCTTCCTCCTTTCTCCTTCCCTTTTGCCTTGTGCCTTGTGCCTTGCTCTCTTGTGCCCAAAAACCCTATCTTTGTCCGATGCCGACAACCGTTCAAATTGCACTGCATTCGGGTGAAACCCTCCTGGAAGGTCTTCGCCGGAAAGGGATTTTTATTGCCGCACCCTGTGGCGGTAAAGGCATATGCGGCAGGTGCCGGGTGGAGGTTGAGGGTGCCGGATGGACCCAGGCCTGTGGCTTTCATGCGGAGCAGGAGATACGAATCACAGTGCCGGATGTATCACCGATGCAGATCCTGACGGAGAGTTTTTGGCCCGATCCGGAGCCGGCTTTTGACCCTGTCCCGACAGGCAGTTCGAACAACCTGGGTCTCGCGGTGGATACCGGGACCACAACGGTCGTGGTTTTCCTGGAAGACCTGAACGACCACCGGAACCTTGGGATCGCGAGTTTCCCCAATCCCCAGCAGGCTTATGGTGCCGACGTGATCAGCCGTATTCATTTCTGCATTGAAAACGAGGATGGTACGC
>CAZJNQ010000067.1:0-16320 GCA_964547475.1 uncultured Porphyromonadaceae bacterium | reverse complement strand
ACCTCGCATACGGAAACCATTAACGACCCGCTTGCCAAAGGCGTTTACTTCCTCCGCCTCAACAACGGAAATGAAGTGACGGTCAGGAAAGTGGTCGTTCAATAGCGTGACTGTTTCGATTAGATAATAAAGGCCGGGGGGGTAACCTTCCGGCCTTTAAAATTTATAGATCATCCCCGCAGTCGGCATAAAAGGAAGCTGGTTGACCCGGACCTGGGTCACACGGTCGAAATAGAAGACATTCTTCCGGCCATAGACGTTCATGATGCTCGCCCCGAACTCAAACGACCGGCCGTTGCTGAGTTTCCAGGTCCTGTTAACCGACAGGTCGAGGCGGTGGTAGGCCGGTAACCGGCCTTCGTTGACCGGTCCGTACAGAACGGCCAGTTCTCCGTTCATCCCCGGATCCAGGATGAAGGTGCCGTCCTTGCATTCAATCTCCTCATAATAACCCGCCGTCTGGGTAAAGGGAAAGCCCGACCCGAGCTGCCACCGGGCCCTGGCTGACCAGTCGCCGTGTTTGCCAAAACGGTACCCGGCCAGCAGGTTCAGGTTATGCCGCCGGTCAAAATGAGGGACATATCTCGTATACTCATCCTCCCGGGTCACATAGGCAAAAGAATAGGCACACCAGATATTATACGCCGAAGTGGAATAATCCAGCAGAAAATCAATTCCGTAAGCCCAGCCCTGCTCATAAATGAAACCGCAGGAGAGGTACTCCGGAACATCCGGATCATATCCTGTATAGTCATAAATCTGATGAGGATTGCTGTTGATCAGCCGGTAAAAGTCCTTGACATAAGCTTCCGCCGAGAGTTTCAGGTTATGCCGGTCGAACCAGCTGAGCCCGGCCACCGCATGCCAGGCCTGCTGGGTGGGCTTGAATATCCTCTTCCCGCGGTAATAATCCTGAAGCTTGTCTATGCCGGTGTAGTATCCCTGAAAGATCGAGACCACATCCTGTTCCGAGGTGGTCGAGGAGAGGTTCTGGGAGAACAAGCCCCCGGCCAGGTTCAGGCTCAGGTTCTCGGTGATGTTGTAGCGTACCTTGATCCGGGGTTCGGGATAGAGGGTAAAGATCCCGGAATAGACCCTGAGGTGAAGCCCGGGCTCAATGATCCATTTCGGCATCAGGAACTTGGTCTGGAACAGGATGATGGCATCGCTGGTGTACACATCGTCCCGGATATGCATCTCATCGTACTTGACGTATTGATATTGCGTGTGGACGGAGGAGAATTCGGCAGCCCAAACCAGCTCGAACCGGTCGAGGACATGGATCCCCTTGATGGTCATGTCGAGGTTGTCATAGAGGGTGCTCTTGGGGGTTGATGAGGGATCCTCGTAATCCGCGGCATACCGGCTCATAGCCAGGCGATTGATGAAGAGGAAATTGCTTTGCGTCGGTGAGACCACAAATCCGAATCCCCCGCCGGTGGTGGTCCACCGGTTGCTGATGGAGTTGGCGTGGCTGACCCCATCGGAATAATGGATTCCATAGATGTCAAATTGATTGCCGTTCTTCTCCATGAACGATATCTTGCCGTAGAAATCATTGAACCGGTAAGGGAGCCCGATGGAATCCAGCCAGGGATAGACAACCGGCGAAGTCATCCTGAGCAGCGAGCCCTTGGTTGACAGGATATAGGAGATGGATCCGATGGTTGAATCGGTCATGGGTTTCAGGGGCCCTTCCAGGAGCACTCCGTAACCGATGTTGGACAGGCTGGTTGTGGCCTTGAAATCAGTCCGGTTGCCCGGCCGGGTCCGGATGTCCATGATCGACGACACCCGGCCGCCGTACTGCGCATTATAGGCCGCCGAGAAAACATCGATGCTCTGCAGGATCTCCGTGTCGAACACCGACATGAACCCGATGGAATGGAACGGGTTGATGATGGTCATGCCGTCGAGCAGGACCTTGTTATGATAGGGCGCACCGCCCCTGACATAGAACTGCCCGCCCCGGTCGCCGGTGAATATGACCCCGGGAAGGGTCTGGAGCACCTGCGCCATATCCGTCTGAATGCCCAGCGAAGGCGTTCGGGCCATGGTCTCCGCGGTCATCCGCTGGGAAGCTATGGGCGTCATCCTTTCCCAGCGCTGGCGGGCACCCGTGATGGTGGCCGCTTCCAGCTCAAAGCTCTTTTTTTTCAGCGTGACGGCTACATTGGTTGTCTGGCCCGAAATTACGGTTACCGGTTTCTGCTCTTCCTCATACCCGATACACCGTATGGCCAGTGTGCGGTATCCCGACGGCACCCTCCGGATGCTGAAAAAACCGTAATCATCCGTGATCGAGCCGAGAGCGGTTCCCACCACGGCCACTGAAGCCAGGGGTATGGAAGCACCCGTTTCCCGGTCAAAAACATATCCCTTTACCTCGCCGACCGCTCCGACGGCCATGATCTGAGCCAGGCCGGCAGCCGGCGACACCAGCATCACTATCAGTAAAAAGATCCGTATCAGGCCTTTATTATTCATTCCTGATCTCCCTGATCACTGTGATGAAATCATCCGGCCGGGACGGGATCGTGAATTCACCGTCCCTGTGCAGATCGGAACGGAACCTGAGCCTTTCGGTCAAGGCATGCAGGGGAAGGGAATCCATGAATTCCACATCCGGGAGCACCCCGTCGCAGGACGAAAAGCCACAGGCGCCGAATACCCCGATGCCGTTGTTGATGTTGTTGAAGATGTACCTCCGGTTATCGCTGAACTTGTCGCTGAGCTCCGTATAGTTCCTGAGGTTCTGGTCCCCTCCCCAGACGGAGACCTTGAAACAGATCAGCTTCCGGTAGAGGAGACTGTCGCGGTCGGGAATCACCTGGCTCATGATGCTGTAAGTATAGGGCCGGGTCATGAACCGGTTATGCTCCGTCCCGAGGCTTTCACGCAAGGCATCGTATGCGGGAGGGTTGTCACTGTAACGCGGCTTGAACACGTAGGAGCTTTCCCGGATGGCTGAATCATTGCCAAAACCCACCTCCAGGTAGCGGATGGTGAACTTGACCAGGTACACGTAAACGCGGGGCACCTCCCGGAACCGGATATTGAAAGGGTTCTTGTCGTCGCTGAAATTATAACGTATCCAGGGCCAGGTCGGCGAGCCCAGCCTGGGAGCCGGGACCGGGACGATCTTCGAGGTGACCAGGTCTCCGCTGTCCGGATTGCTGATGATCAGCTTGTACTCCCGGTCCATGTCGGGGTGGAACCGGGCTTCATACACGGTGTTGCGTGTATGGTAAAACATTCCCGGTTGCTTGTCATAGTCCACCGGCTCAAACCGGAACAGGGCATAATCCTGCCGGTACCATTCCTGTACAGATACCTCCAGTCCGGGAGGGGCCGAGAACTCCGACGAGTCGGCAGCCAGCTCATCTGCGGGGGCATCGGTGACGGACGTCAGCCTCACCTTCACCTGCTGCAGGGAGCCGGAGGAATTCAGAAGGCCGTAAACGACATAGGTCTTCTGCTGATCCTTCCTGAACAGGTCGATATCATTCTCGCAGGAAACCAGCAGGAAGGCGGTAATCAAAAACAAGGCCGGAAGCCGGCAGGCATTTTTTTTCATCTTCGTCAATCTACCGGTTTTACACAGCGCACGGAGAATGCAAAACGGCGGTTGTCGGCCAGGCGGAAAACCTCACCCTGGTGATCTTCCGTCACATAAAATCTCACACGGATGGCATAATCGCTGGAAATTGTTGATGTCCAAAATGTTGCCGTATGCCCCGGGAAATGATAATCCCGGTCGCCATAATTCCCTTCAGGATCCCGGTAACCGGCCAGGACCGCATCGAAACCGGTGTTTCCGGTCTCCCTGAGAAGCATCCAGATGGCTCCCGACGCCTGGTAATTGTCGTGCGCCACGTACCGGTCGGGGATGAATTTCTCTCCCGATATCTGGTATCCCGGATATTGATGGATCGCAACATCCGTAAACCGGGCCATCAGGGCTTTCCAATCGCCATCGGACGGGACGTGCCATCCCGGAGGGCAGATCCCCCGGCCCCCTTCCTGGTAGGTGTAGGCCATCATCTCCACCCAGGTATAAAGACCACCGGCCAAACTGTCGGCTTCACCCGCCGGATGGGCATATTTTTCCACTATCTGGTCATTTTTCATGTCCTGTTCCAGGGGGATGGCTGTCCCATAGTCGAGGTTCCTGCCCATCCACCAGTTAGCCCCTGATTTCATGATGGGATAGACCTGCCCGTCGCGGCTGTCCGTCAGGTAATGCAGCGAATCCACAAAAACAGGGAGTACGGCCTGCGAAACGGCGCCATAGGAGTCCTTAACTTCAAGCCTGATCTCGTACGTACCCGGGGCGGGGTACCTGACCGCTATCAGCTTCTGAGCCCCGAATCCGGTTTCCCAGGTGCCGTTGCCGTCGGTGTCCCACCGGTACTCGAGCAGGTGATCCAACCCGTCGGGATCGGACGATTGCCCGGCATCCAAATCGAAAAGGGTATGGATATTCCCCTCCTCCGGGATGCACCGGATCACAGCGACAGGGGCCTGATTGTCAGGCTCGCAGGAGAACACCAGGGGAAGAAGGAAAAAAGCAGGCAGGAACCGGAATCGCATGTGCCGTAGTGTTAGATCCGGGGACGAGTAAAGATAAGGAAAAAGGAAAAAGGTAAAAGGAAAAAGGAAAAAGGTAAGATTAAAGATATTAGTCACTTTTCCACATTCCACATTCCACATTCCACCACACGACTTCCTGTCTATCCCCAGACTTCAGTCTGGGGTGAAGCGGGTGTGGGTGTCGGTGTGGGTGTGGGTGTGAAGGTACATTTCAATTATCTTTGCCGCGCAGATGAAAATCAGTGACCTTACCGGCCTTTATTCAGCCCATCCGAACCTGGCGGGGATTGTGGAGTTCTTTCAGAAGGAACATGATAAAACGCTGCACCTGAATGGTTTAACCGGATCAAGCGCGGCGCTGCTGTTGGCAGCCCTAAACCGGAAGATCCGCCAGACGAGGCTGGTGATCCTGGCCGAACGCGAGGAAGCGGCCTATTTCCACAACGACCTCGCCAACCTCATCGGGGAAGAGCATGTGTACTTTTTCCCGTCGTCGTATAAACGGGCCATCCGCATGCAGCAGACCGACAAGGACAATGTGCTCCTCCGGACCGAAGTGCTGAACAAGCTGGTCACCCGCAATGCCAGGCCGCTCATCGTCACTTATCCGGAGGCCCTCCTTGAAAGGGTGGTTTCGCGCCAGGAGCTCCAGTCGCATACCCTGAGCCTGAAGGCGGGCGAGAAGGTCGACATGGAATTCGTGACCGAACTACTCCAGGAGTATGGTTTCCAGCGCTCTGATTACGTTTGGGAGCCCGGCCAGTATGCCTTTCGCGGAGGGATCATAGACGTATTTTCCTATTCATCCGAACACCCCTGCCGGATCGATTTTTTAGGCAATGAAGTGGAATCGATACGGGCCTTTGACGTGGAAACCCAGCTGACGACGGGTAAGCTCGACCGGACATCCATCGTCCCCAACCTGAATGAACGCCTCACCGGCGATGCCGTCCAGACCCTGTTTGAGTTCCTTCCGGACCAGAGCCAGGTATGGTCGCGCGACCTGGCCTATTGCATCAGCCGGATGGAACAGATCCTGCAGGGCATCGAGATCTCGGCTTCCGATGAGCTGCACCGGCTGAGCGAGGCAGTCACCCTGGACGAGGAGGAAGGCATGCTTGCGCCGGCTGAGTTCCGGAAAAAGCTGGTCGATCCAGGCCGGCTCCTCGACCGGATCGGCAGCCTCCAGGCGGTCGAATTCGGCCTGAAGCATTTCTTCCCCTCCGGCCAGAGCTTCTTTTTCTCCACGTCACCCCAGCCGGCCTTCAACAAAAATTTTGATCTGCTCAGGGAAAAGATCAACGGCAACCGGGCGGAGGGATACACTACCATACTCCTGTCGGACAGCCCGAAGCAGCTGGACCGGCTGGAAACCATCCTTTTCGGTGAAGAAGCCGCCCACCAATCAACGAATCACGAGTCACGAGTCACGAGTCACGAGTCACGGACCGAGCGTCTGGAGATGGCCCTGCACGAGGGCTTTTACGATCACGATCTCCGGGTGGCCCTCCTGACCGACCACCAGATCTTCGAGCGGTATCACAAGTTCAGGGTGCGGTCGTCGTTCGGGAAGAAGGAAGCCCTGAACATCCGGGAACTGACCGATCTGCACCCGGGCGATTACGTGGTTCACGTGGATCACGGGATCGGGCAGTTCGGCGGACTGGAGACGGTTGAGATCAACGGGCGCAGGCAGGAGGCGGTTCGGTTGGTTTACAAGGACCAGGACGAACTGTACGTGAGCATCCATTCGCTCCATCGCATATCAAAATACAAAGGGAGAGAGGGAGAGACCCCCAGGGTTTACAAGCTGGGCTCAGGAGCCTGGCAGGCCCTCAAGGCCCGCGCCAAGTCGAAGATCAAGGACATTGCCAGGGAGCTTATCGTGTTGTATGCGAAGCGTAAGCAGGCCGATGGATTTGCCTTTTCGGCCGACACCTACCTGCAGCAGGAACTCGAGGCTTCCTTTATTTATGAAGATACCCCCGACCAGCTAAAGAGCACGCAGGATGTCAAGGCCGACATGGAATCCGTCAATCCGATGGACCGGCTGGTTTGCGGCGATGTGGGGTTCGGCAAGACCGAAGTGGCCATCCGGGCCGCCTTCAAGGCAGTCGCCGACTCCAAGCAGGTGGCGGTGCTGGTCCCGACCACCATCCTAGCCCTGCAGCACTACAAGACCTTCCGCGAACGGCTCCGGGATTTCCCGGTGACGGTCGAGCATATCAGCCGTCTGCGCCAGGCGAGGGACCAGTCCCGGATCCTCAGGGAGCTCGAAGAAGGCAAGGTCGATATCCTGATAGGAACCCACAAGCTCGTCGGAAGGAACCTGA
This sequence comes from uncultured Porphyromonadaceae bacterium, assembly GCA_964547475.1. GTDB lineage: Bacteria > Bacteroidota > Bacteroidia > Bacteroidales > UBA12481 > UBA12481. The sequence continues at coordinate 9,394 of CAZJNQ010000067.1, read as the reverse complement.
AGTTCAAGGACATGGGATTGCTGATCATTGACGAGGAGCAGAAATTCGGCGTGGCCGTGAAGGAGAAACTCCGGCATCTTAAAACCAATGTCGATACCCTCACGCTGACCGCCACCCCCATACCGCGCACCCTGCAGTTCAGCATGATGGGAGCCCGCGACCTGTCGATCATCAACACCCCGCCGCCCAACCGGCACCCGATCCTCACCGAGCTGCACACCTTGAATGAGGAGCTGGTCCGCGACGTGATCGAATACGAGCTGGGGCGCGACGGACAGGTGTTCATCATCCATAACCGGGTGCAAAACATCGGCGAGGTGGAAGCCCTGGTCAACCGGGTGGTGCCCAAGGCCCGCACCGTGGTGGCCCACGGCCAGCTGGAAGGGCGCGTCCTGGAGGACCGCATGCTCGGGTTCATCAACGGTGATTATGACATCCTGATTGCCACTTCAATCATCGAGAACGGGCTCGACATACCCAATGCCAACACCATCATCATCAACAACGCGCACCATTTCGGGCTGAGCGACCTGCACCAGCTCCGGGGCCGCGTGGGGAGATCGAACAAGCGGGCTTTCTGCTATCTCATTGCCCCGCCGATGCACCTGCTGACGCCTGATGCCCGCCGCCGGCTGAAGGCAGTGGCCGATTTCAGCGAGCTCGGCAGCGGATTCAACATCGCCCTCCAGGACCTCGACATCCGCGGTGCCGGCAACCTGCTCGGCGCCGAGCAGAGCGGGTTCATTGCCGATATCGGGTTCGAGACCTACCAGAAGATACTGAACGAAGCTATGCAGGAGCTGGGGCAGGAGAGACCAAGAGACCAAGAGACCAAGAGACCAGGAGACCAAGAGACCAAGAGACCAGGAGACCAAGAGACCAAGAGACGAGAGACTCGTCACTCGTCACTTATCACTGATACCACCATGGATTCAGACCTGGAGCTGCTCTTCCCCGAGTCGTACATTGAGAGCACGCGCGAACGGGTGCGGCTCTACCGTGAACTGGACGAGATCCCCGACCCGGAAGCGTTGGAATCATTTGCCCGCCAGTTGGTTGACCGTTTCGGCGAGATGCCGGAACAGACACGGGAACTGCTCCTGGTTGTCCGCCTGCGCTGGCTGGCCATGGATCTGGGCATCGAGCGCATCCAGTTGAAAAACGACCGGATGGTGCTTTATTTCATCAGTGATCCCGATTCGGATTATTACCGGTCGCCCGTTTTTTCTGCCGTCCTTGACTATGTCCAGCAAAATCCCGGGCGCTGCCAGATGAAAGAATCCATCAACAAGCTCACCCTGAGCTTTGGGAATATCAGGAGCGTGAGCCAGGCGGTGGAGATACTGGAGGGGATGGGGGTATAGGATATTGGATGTTGGATATCGGATATTGAATATTGGATATCAGATGTTGGATGCTGGATGTTGGATGCTGGATATCGGATATCGGATTAAAGATTGTCCGAAATCCAAAATCCGGAATCCCGAATCCCATACCCCGAATCGTTCCCGCGTCACGATTTAGCCGCCACTATCCCAATCCCTGCATGCAGATGAACAGCGGCGTGCAACAGCCGCGCCCTCCCGCCGGCGACCGGAACGTCCGCGTACCCTGCCGTGAGCGTCCCCTCAAGGTTGATGCGGAACACTTTCCCGATCCTGAGCGGCCGGGCCACGGAGCCGAGCAGCAAGGGTCCCGTCAGGTAATAGCCGAGGTTGAACAAGCCCGATTTTTCATTGAAAACCTGCCCCCGGACGGTGCTCTCGGGGTGAGCCAGCACTCCTCCGGCTCCCGCCCGGAACAGAAACTTTCCTTTTTCCCAGGCCCGGTTCAGCGTCAATGTGTTGAACCCGTGCGTGACACCGAACCAGTGCACCTCATCGGTCAGGTTTTCAAGCACCATCTTGTGGTGGATCGTTTCAAACTCCCATCCTTTCGGCCCGTTCCACCTTCCCACCCGCCACATCCAATTCAGCGGCAGTTCAAACGGCTGGGCCGACCACCGCGCGTTGATCTTCAGGCCGGGTTGCCCCGCCTGGCTGATCCATAACGGCGACGGCACGCTCCAGGGCAAGCCCAGATCAAATTCGGCCCTCCAGCTGACCTGCGCTTTTCCGGCTATCGCCGGCAGGAGGAAAATTATGGATAGGAGGGCTTTAGGGTTCATAGACTAAAGATAAGGAAAATAGGGCAAGAGGGCAGGAACGAAAGGCAGAAGGCAGAAGGAAAGGAAAAAGGAAAAAGGAAAAAGGATGGGATATTATGACTAACCCCAGACTTCAGTCTGGGGATCTCCCCCTATCCTTTGGCTAACCCCAGACTTCAGTCTGGGGACTTACGCATACCGATCCACGAGTCACGAGTCACGATTCACGATTCACGAGTCACGGATCACGCGTCGCGGTTCACGCGTCGCGGTTCACGATCCAACAGAAACTGTCTCACAGATTGAAGAAACTCCCTCCATCGGGATCAGGATAGGGTAAAATAATTGTCCTGTATTCTAACATTTATTTGTTTGAAATAGTAACATTGAATATTTTTACAACCAAAACACCTTAGGGTTAAACAACATGGACACCATCTTGACTCAAAAGCAGGTCGGACAGAGGATTGCCAAACTGCGTAAGTTAAAAGGCTTGTCGCAGGAGGAGCTGTCGAGAAGCCTGGGGATATCCAGGTCGTCCCTGGCTCAGGTTGAGTTGGGAAAACGAAATGTGGATGTTCAGGAATTACAGCGGTTATCGGTAATCTTAGCCTTTTCCGTAGATGATTTCTTATCCGGGAGTTTCAACCTTTACCCGGTACTTGATACCGGGGAAACTGACCCGGTTGAGGAGCCGGCAGAACGGATCCCGGTACCTGTTTTGAATGTCCCAAAATTTAAAAATGTACTCCTTTACATTCTGGAAAGATGTGCCGGCAAGCCTAATGTGGGTGAAACCGTTCTGAATAAACTGATTTATTTCTGCGATTTCAACTATTACGAAACCTATGAAGAGCATCTCACCGGCGCCGCCTATCGCAAACTACCGTTTGGTCCGGTCCCTCAAAAATCAGAATTCCTTATTAACCAGATGGTTGCAAAAGGCGAAATACAAAAAATAAAATGCGAATATCACGGCTATACCCAAACCCGGCTGCTACCCCTGCAGAAACCGGACCTGACGAAACTGAAGGGCAGTGAGACAGATGTTATCGATAAGGTGATTGCCTCCATGAGCGATTGGTCCGCTGTTTCGATCAGTGACTATTCGCACCAGGATATGCCCTGGCTGGCTTCCAGGGAAGGCGAAGAGATCAATTATGAGCTTGCCTTCTACAGGGACCCCCCCTACTCAGTCCGGAACTACGGAGAAGAAAAAGAAGAAGGATGATTTTCTGTGAGCTCGATGAATTCAGGAAGGACCTGAACATCCTTCGGAAAAGGTTTCGTACTATTTCTGAAGATATTGAAGTAGTAAAAATGGTTTTTGAAGTCAGACCGGATGAAACTCCACCGTTCAGTTTCCGGATCGATGGACTGGGAATAGAGACCTGCGTCATCAAAGTCAAAAAAATTGCATGTCGCTCCCTTAAGGGCAGAGGGATCAATTCAGGTTTAAGGTTGATTTACGCCTACTGTAAAGAAGAGCAAAGGATTACCCTGATCGAATTGTATTTTAAAGGAGACAAGACCGTCGAGGATAAAAATCGAATAATCAGACGGTTCAAGTAAGAAATAATGATCAGGCAAGCCTATGACACCCCTATGCCTAATCCTGAACTTCAGTTTGGGGACTTACGCATCACGAGTCACGAGTCACGAGTCACGAGTCACGAGTCACGAATCACCAGTCACTCTTTTTTCTATTTTTACGACAAATCCGTGCCCCATGTACCTCCTTGCCGATGCGGGAAATACGAGGATCAAGCTGGCTGTCTCCGACGGGGAGCAGATCGTGCACGTTGAAATTTTCCGGGAATGGTCGTCGGCCGGAATGGTGGATCTCCTGCGGCTCTATCCGGAGATCGACCGTTCGCTGTTTTGTGCGGCAAGGGAGGTGCCCGACTGGCTGCCCGTGGTGTTGCATGCGCGCAACATCATCTACCGGGAACTGGACCATAAAATGCCCCTTCCCATCACTCTCGGTTACGAAACACCGGGAACCCTGGGCCCCGACCGGATAGCCCTGGCGGCCGGCGCGGCTGCGCGTTTTCCCGGCAGGAATGTCCTGGCCATCGATGCCGGCACGGCCCTCACGATGGAACTGGTGACCGCCGGCGGCCATTACCCGGGCGGGACCATCTCACCCGGCCTCCGGATGCGTTTCAAGGCCCTTCATGATCACACCTCCAGGCTTCCGGAGGCGGAGCCCGGGCCCGATGTCCCCCTGATCGGCCGCAACACACCCGACGCCATCCGGGCCGGTGTGGTGAACGGCATCATCCACGAGGTTGACAATTCAATCAACTCGCTGAAAAACAAATACAACGATTTAGCCGTTATTTTGACCGGAGGGGACGCGCGGTACTTGTCAGGACACCTGGAAAATGCGATATTTGTAGACGAAAACTTGGTACTGAACGGATTGAACGCTATTTTACACCACTATTCAGATCAGGAATAGGCCTTTTTTATCTCTATGAGCGTAACACGAACATCTATTACCCGGACCGCGCTTACGGCACTGGCCTGCCTTCTTGGTTCAGTTCTCCTGACGGGCCAGAACCTGACCACCTCGCCCTATTCCCGTTACGGTATCGGCGACCTGATGAACCGGTCGACCGGCCAGGGACAGGCTATGGGCGGCCTTTCCTGCGGACTGCGTTCATCCACCAACCTGAACCTGCTGAACCCCGCCAGCCTGAGTGCCCTCGACACCACCACGTTCCTGCTGGAAGTGGGCACTTTCGAGCGGCTGGCCGATCTCAGGACCACCGACCTCCACCGGACCGTGAACAATATCGGATTCTCCTACCTGGGAATGGCTTTCCCAGTCACCAAATGGTGGAAGGCAGGCTTGGGAATCCTGCCCTACAGCAATGTCGGATACAATATCGCCACCAAGGAAACCAACGATGACATGGGTACGGTGACCTCCCGGTTTGAGGGCACCGGCGGAGTGAGCCAGTTCTTCCTTTCGAGCTCCATTTCCCCGGTCAAGTACATTTCCCTGGGCGCCACCTTTTCTTACCTCTTCGGCCCGATAAGCCACGGCAGCAGCCTGGAGATACCGTCGGACAGCAACTATTTCAGCGTGATAGCCACTGAAACGGCCATCCTGGGCGATATCAACATGAGTTACGGCGCCCAGGTCTATATTCCCTTCCCGAAAAACTTCTTTGTCACCTTCGGCGGAACCTACCAGGCCGTTTCCAACATCCATGCCGACTCACGGTCGCTTGTCATCCAGACCGGCCCCGGCTTTACCGACACGCTCCTCTACAACGAGGATCCCGATAATTCCGTCATCCTGCCGCTCGGATGGGCGGGAGGTTTCACCTTCGGGAAGAAGAACCTCTTCACGGCCGGCATCGACTACAGGACCCGGGACTGGTCGCAGGCCCGCTTCCTGGGCGAGTCGGACTCCCTCGCCAACAGCCGCGATTTCCTGTTCGGCTTCGAGTACACGCCAAACTACCTTTCAGTCACCCGCTACCTCGACCGGGTTCGTTACCGGGCCGGTTTCCGCTATTCCGAATCCTACCTGCAGCTCAATGGCACTCAGCTGAACGAGTTTGGCATCAGTTTTGGAGCAGGGTTTCCGATAATGGACAGGTACAGGAGGGGAACGCAGTCCTCCTTCAATGTGATCCTGGAACTGGGTAAAAGAGGAACGATTGAAAATGAACTTATCAGGGAAACTTTCGGAACAGTCACATTACAGTTAACTTTACACGATAAGTGGTTTATAAAAGCAAGGTACGATTAACAAGATAAAGGAAGACGATCATGAACGCACGATTCTTTGCATTGGCGCTGGTTTTGGCGGGTTTGGGAGCCGGCCTTCCGGCCCAGACCCTCAACGACAAGATGGGAACAGACCAGGACGCCTGCCTGAAGTACAACAGTCTCTACACCGAATTCTATAAGCAGGGCAATTACGCCGATGCCATGCCCTGGTGGAAGCTGGCACTGGCAACCTGCCCGAAATATTCGGTCAACCTCTATATCAGGGGAGACAAGATGTTTTCCGACAAGATCGAAAAAGAAACCAACGAAAAAACGCGCCTGGAACTCATTGACTCCCTGATGTGGGTATTCGACCAGCGGATCCAGTATTTCGGGACCGATCTCAAATCGCCGGCCGGATACGTCATGGGCCTAAAAGGCATCGCCCTCCAGAAATACCACAAGGAAGACTATGCAAAATCCTACGAGATCCTGAAAGAATCCATCAAGATGATGAAAAGCCAGTCGGCCGCTCCTGTGCTGCTGACCTTCATGCAGGGCAGCCGGCAGCTGTTTCTCGACGGGGCCATCAATGAGGAAACGGTCCTCAGCGACTACGAGACCACCATGGAAATCGTTGACGCCAACCTGAAACAGACGCCCGACGATGAAACCCTTCTGCAGACCAAAGCAGCCATCGAGAGCTATTTCACCTCCTCCGGGGCTGCCAACTGCGACGCGCTCACCAAGCTCTACTCGGGCAAGTTCGGGGCGCTCCAGGGAGACGCCGAATGGCTGAAGAAGATCACCAAGCAGCTCCGCAAGGCCGGCTGCACCGATACGCAGATCTTCTCGGATGCTGCCGAAGCTCTCTTCAAGATCGAGCCTTCATCGGAAGCCGCCCACAATATCTCCTACATCTTCCTGCGCAAGGAAGAGTACCAGAAGGCAGCCGATTACCTGGAACAGGCCATCTCCCTGGGCCAGGAATCGGATGAACTGGCCGACATGTACTATGAGCTCGGTTCGATCCAGTTTTCCCATTTCAAGAATTACCAGAAGGCCAAGAGCCTGGCTGAAAAGGCTATCAACGCCCGCCCGAACTGGGGCAAGCCCTACCTCCTGCTGGGCCAGGTCCTGATCGGCGCCCGCGACCTGATGTTTTCCGAAAACTGGGACAAGCAGACCGTCTTCTGGGTGGCAGTTGACAAGTTCATCAAGGCCAAGACCATCGATCCCGTGGTGACCGATGAAGCCAATGAGCTGATCGGCATGTATTCGCAGTATTTCCCGAACAACGAGGATGTGTTCTTCCATACCCTTCGCGACGGCGACACGTATACCGTCGGGGGATGGATCAATGAAACCACGCGCGTCCGGTCCAAGAGATTATAAATTCAATGCCTGGGCATATAACACTTAGGGTCATTCCACTCCTGGCGGGAATGACCCTCTTGTTTTCCTGCGGAAGGGATATCGAGAAAGTTTCCCGGCTGGAAAATCCCGATACCATACCGGCCATCCATGCCACCGGCATAGAGATCATCTACAGTGATTCCGCCATCGTCAGGATCACCATCCAGGCACCCGAACTGAAGGATTTCACCCAGCTCGACACCCTCCAGCCCAAATCGGAGTTCCCGAAAGGGCTCACCGCAACCTTTTACAACCGGTCGGGCGGGATCGAATCCGTCATGACTTCCAGGTACGCCATTTATTACTCCAAGCGGAGGGTCTTCGAAGCCCGCGACAGCGTGGTGGTGAAAAACTATTCCGAGGACCAGGAACTTCATGCCGATATTATCTGGTGGGACGAGGTGAAGGAAAAGATCTGGTCCGACGAGCCCGTCACCATCATCACCGCTGATGGCACCACCCGCGGCAACGCCGGGTTCGATGCCGACCAGAACTTCAGCGAATACCATATCAGGGGGGCGAGAGGGGACATGAGGGTGAAGGAGGAGAAGTAAGGCAAAAGGCAGAAGGCAAAAGGCAGAAGGCAAAAGGAAAGGAGAAAGGAGAAAAGGAAAAAGGAGAAAGCTTATGAATAACCCCAGACTTCAGTCTGGGGTCTTACGCATCACGAGTCACGAATCACTCATCACGCATCACGAATCACGAATCACGAATCACGAATCACGAATCACGAATCACGCATCACGAGTCACGCATCACGCATCACGAATCACGAATCACGAGTCACGAATTACGAATCACTATGGCCTCCTCCATCTTCATTGTCCTGATGCTTCTCCTGATGGCCTTCTTTTCGGGGATGGAGATCGCGTTCATCTCGTCGAACAAGCTCAGGATCGAGCTGGGGCGGAAGCAGGGAGGCGGCGCCGGGCGGGTGGTTTCGTGGCTCTCACACCGGATCGAATACGTGATCGCCACCACCCTGGTGGGGATGAACATCTGCCTGGTGATCTTCAGCTACCTTACGGCGCGGCTCCTTGACCCGCTCCTCAAACGCTTCATCACGGGTGACGCATGGATCCTCCTGATCGAGACGCTGGTCGCCACGATCATCATCCTGTTCGTGGCCGAATACCTGCCCAAGACGATCTTCCGCGCCCGCTCGAACCGGATGCTGCGGATCTTTTCCGGGCCTTTCCTCATGCTCTATGTCATCCTCTTCCCGGTCACCTGGTTCACCATCGGCCTGTCGGACCTCCTCCTGCGGAAAGTGCTCAAATCCCCCGGATCGAGCCAGCTCCGGCAGCGGGTGTTCAGCAAGGTCGACCTGAACAACCTCGTCCAGGAGAACCTCGACGGCTTGCCCGATGACCAGTTGCCCGAGCAGGAGATCAAGCTGTTCCAGAACGCCCTTGACTTCTCGAGGGTCAGGCTGCGCGACTGCATGATCCCGCGCACCGAGATCGAGGCCGTCCCGGCCGATACACCTATCGGAGAGCTTCGCAACCGGTTCATCGAAACCGGCTATTCGCGCATCCTGGTCTATGATTCCGATATTGACCACATCACGGGCTATGTCCACCACAGCGACCTGTTCAGGAACCCGGCCGGGATCGCACAGATCCTAAGGAATGTGTCCCTCGTTCCCGAATCCATGCAGGCCAACAAGCTCCTCTCCCGGATGCTCAAGAAGCGGCGCAACCTGGCCGTTGTGATCGATGAGTTCGGGGGCACGGCCGGGATCGTCACCACCGAGGATATCCTGGAAGAGATCTTTGGGGAGATCGAAGACGAGCACGATTCGCCGCCCGAAACTGAGAAAAGGACCGGCCCGGGCGAATACCTCTTTTCCGCCCGCCTCGAGATCGACTACCTGAACGAAACCTACGGCCTCGGTTTGCCGGTCTCGGAGGATTACGAAACCCTGGCCGGGCTCATCCTCTATCACCACAACTCCTTCCCGCGGGTCAACGAGACCATCCTCATCGGCAGCTGCTCCTTCCGCATCATCCGCAGCAGCCGGAAGAAGATAGAGCTTGTAGCGGTGAAAGTGATGAGTGATGAGTGATGAGTGATGAGTGATGAGTGATGAGTGATGAGTGA
>CAZJNQ010000066.1:0-16810 GCA_964547475.1 uncultured Porphyromonadaceae bacterium | reverse complement strand
CTTATGTACTTGTTTTTTAATTATTTATAAAACTCAACTGTAGAAGATCAGTAATGCCCAGGAGATATTTGATGCTGTAAAATCCAATGATATTTCTACGGTGAAAACCTTGGTAGAAAAGGATTCATCGCTCATAAACCTTAAAGATCCCAGTGGGCGCACACCCTTTCACTGGGCTGCTGCTAACGGGAACATCGGGATGGCTGAGTATCTATTGAGCAAAGGTTCAAACATCAACAACAAGAATGCTTCTCAGAGCACTCCGTTACATGCTGCTGCATCCGTTAACAATATTGAGATAACAAAATGGCTGGTTGAGCATGGGGCCGAAATCAATGCGAAAAATGCCACAGGCTGGACGCCCCTGTTCTGGGCTGCCAGGTTAGGCAATAAAGAGTTGGTTGAACTTTTGCTGATCAAAGGGGCAGACTTTAGTATTAAAGACCCCCTCGGGCTAACTCCGCTAAATGTGGCACTGATAGCAGGAAACCAGGAAACGCTGGATTACCTCCTGGATAAGGGTGCTCCTATCGATATGACGGGCGAAAACGGATTTGATATTATCCAGCTATCGGCAGCGAAAGGGTTTGTTCGCATGTTTAAAACGGCACTTGCAAAAGGAGATCAGATCCTGCTTAATGATGCTGCGCGAAATAGAGTTTTAATGAATAGTGCCATCACTGGTGGTTCAGTTGAAATAGTTAACATATTAGTTGGGAAAGGTATATCGCTCGAATTGAAAGCCGATTCCTACGGGTGGACCCCTGTTCACTTTGCAGCGGATGGCGGTAAAGTGACGATGTTGGAATACCTGGTTAGCAAAGGTGCCAATATAAATCAGCTAACGCTGGATGGAAAATCAGCGTACAATATCGCTGCAGCAAGAAACCGGTCGGAAGCAATGGATGCAATCCTAAAGCTGGGAGGGAAAACGGACCCTCAGACCTTCCCAGTGCTGAGGGGATTGTACCTGGGTCAAAAGGTGCCGGGCAAAACACCGGTTAGATTTGCACCCGGTATTGTATCAACTGCTTCGCACGAGTTTTCTTCCTGCTTTTCACCAGATGGTCAGGAATTCTATTTCGCCCGCATGCACCCTGCTCTTAATCAGAGAGTCATTATGTTTAGCAAGTTAACCAACGGAGTCTGGACCGAACCTGCTGTTGCACCATTTTCAGGACAGGATGCATTTGAACCTTTCATAGCACCTGATAATCAAAGACTTTACTTTCAAGCCGGCAGAGTTGTCGGTGGAGCTCTGCAAATGTTTACACTATTTGTTGACCGGACCGAAAGTGGCTGGAGCGAAGTGAAAGATCCCGGTGAACCATTTAATCCCATGAAAACGATGCACGTTTCTCTAACAAATGATGGTACAATCTATACTACGGATATATCAGGAGGCGGATCCTTCAGAACAAATGCCGGCCCAGCGAATCAGGGCAGCGAGTGCCTGGGTATTATTAAGCTTGTGAATGGCAGGTACGAAAAACTTGAGAAATTGGGCTTTCCATTGAATAAATACCCTAACAGCCAGCATCCCTGGATTGCTCCGGATGAAAGCTACATTGTTTACACCGTGAATGAGTCAGGACAGCAAGGCACGAGTATGCTATACTTTTCCGCAAAGCAAAAGAACGGTAGTTGGAGTGAACCCCAGAAATTACCCTTGAATTTAAATGCCGGTCAACCATTTATTACTCCTGATGGTAAATATCTGTTTTTTACCTCATTTGAACAAGGGCAGGGTGATCTGTACTGGGTTTCGACTGAAATCTTTAAACAGTTAAAGCCTAAGGAGTAAATAATTCAGAACAAGTTAATTAGGATTTAATATCATCAGAAATGAAACTAAAATCTATCCTTCTGTTGGTTACTCTCGCTCTTCCCTCTTTCACCTATTCTCAAAACCTTCTGAACGCACCCCAGAAGATCGTCATCGACCGAAAGCCGGGAAGGGTTGGGTTTCTCAGGAACCGGCTGCTGGTCTCCAATTACAACAATGGAGCCATCGTTGAGATTGATACGCTGGGCAATCAGCAATACTTTCTCGCGGGAGCCAATTTTATTGACGGCATGGAGATAGTCGGCAATGTCGTGTATGGAGTCGGAACCAACCGCACCGTTAGGGGGTATAATCTCGACACCAAACTTCAGGTAATGAACATTCAGCTCTCCGGAGGAGGTACGGCAGATTACTTATCCAGTGTGACCTATGACTCGACAGGCCATTTGCTGGTCTCCTGCCCGAATCAACATGCCATTTACCGGATCCGCATCAGCGATGGCAAATACTGGATCTTTGCACAGAGCAACGGGCTCAACCGGCCCAATGGAATCCTGTTGGAATATGAGAAAGACCGGATCGTCGTGATCGACGATTCCCAGGGCACCTCCCTGATCCACGCCATCAGCCTGTCGGACTCAACCGTAACCACCCTGGTAAGCACTACTTTTAACAGCCCGGATGGGATTGTCAGGGACAAGTACGGCTATTATTACGTCGGCGGTTATTACCTGACATCCATCTATCGGTATGATCCGGGCTTTTCCGGAGGTCCGCGGGGAATCTTCACAGGGCAAAGCATGGTGTACCCCACCTATGATGCCGATGACCATTCCCTGCTCATCACTTATTATGATTCCAACGGATGGGAAAGAATCCCTTTGAGTTCGACCGCCTCCGTAGCCAACACTACTTCAGGGATAAAACACTCCATCTATCCGAATCCCTCCGCCGGAGACACCCATATCTCTCTCGAGCTCTGTGAGTCCTCGCCCTGTGAAATCAGCATTCTTAACCTGCGGGGACAAATAATATCAAAAGTATTTTCAGGAGATCTTACCTCCGGTAAACACGAATTTATCTGGGAGAGAGATCTGTCAATGGGAAAACTAAACGGCGGCGGTGTATTGCTTTGTGTCATTAACCTGAAAAACAGCATCATTTCAGAACGGATGATCGTATTATAATAACCACGTTGCTGTTGAAGCCCCTCGGATATCCCGCCTCAACTAACCAAGAATGCGCTCGTGGAGATTCATATCAAAACAATCAAAATGAAAAAACTTATTCTCTTATTGGCATTTATTCTGCCAGCAACTGTATCCATTGACGCACAGGATATTTTAAATGCCGTCCGTAAAGGAAATGTTGAGGAAGTGAAACAACATCTGGCCAGCGATCCTAATCTCATCCATACCAAAGATGAATTCCAGAACGATCTTCTCTTTCTCGCGATATTGAATAAAGATGTGACCATGGCAGAACTGCTGCTGACAAGCGGCATCGACATCACGTATGCAAGAAAAGATGTGGGAAACAATGCCCTGCACATCGCAGCCGGAACCGGCCCTGTTGAGATGATAAAGCTCCTGATCAGTTATGGTGTGGACATGAATAAAGTGAATTCATTTGGCACGACACCTCTTATCACCGCAATTACCAGAGAACAAAAAGAGATCGCTTACCTGCTCCTGGAGAAGGGGGCCTCCTTTTCCTTTGATCCCAGGCTGAGGGAAAACCTCCTGCGTTCCGCGCTTGCCGGAGGCATGGAAAAAATTGTTGACCGGCTCGCAGACGATACCACGATTGACTATTTCAAAAAAACCTCATCCGGGAACACCTATCTCCATGCCGCCGCCCAGGGAGGGATATCTTCTTTTGCAGAACAGCTGATTCAAAAAGGACTCAACATTAATGAAAAGAATAATTACGGATGGTCTCCGATTCATTTTGCAGCTTCAAGGGGGCAGACCCGCATCATCGAAACCTTGGTCAGAAAGGGGGCGGAAAAAAACATTAGGACCAACGATGGGAAAACGCCCTACAATATTGCCCGGGATTTTGAGCAACAACAAACGGCGGAGTTTATGCAACAACGGGGATTTGATACGTCCGCACCACTTTTCCCAACCATCCGGGCAAAATATCTCGATCCCGCGTTGCCCGATACAACCCCACGTCTTTTCGCGCCTGGCATTGTTTCGCAGACACATGCCTTCGAACATTGCCTGCTGACTTTCTCATCCGATTTTCAATCGCTTTGTTGGGCTGACTGGAACAGACAAGGAATCTCAAAGATATTCCTGATGGAGAAAGAAAACGACGTTTGGCAAGCGCCCAAAACAGTACAGGAACAGGCAACCAATCCCTGCATAGCACCGAACGGTCAACGAATATTTTTCACCGCGAACAGAAAATCGACGAACGGACAAGAATTTCCCGATCCCGATATCTACTACATTGAAAGGAAGGAGAATGGCTGGAGCGCACCGATCAATGTCGGAGAAAACGTCAATACCGAATATGAAGAGAAAACGCCTTCTGTTGACCAGGACGGAACTTTGTATTTTACCTGTAACGCAGATATTTACCGGTCACATTATAGTAACGGGAAGTACGGTCCCAAAGAAAAACTCCCCTCTCCCGTTAATTCCGGGAGGACAGAGAACCAGCCCTTCATCTCGCAGGATGGAACCTTTATCATTTTTCAATCCATTGGTTCCGAGGGAGCAATGGCAGGTTATGTGAATATATGCTTTCACCGTGCTGACGATACCTGGACTGATCCTGTCAGACTTTCATACAAAATAAAAATTAACGGTCTCTTCCCTGCTGTCACGCCTGACCATCAATATCTGTTCTTTTTCCAACAGGATTATTATTGGGTGGATGCAAAAATCATCGATGAGATGAGGCCGAAAAAGTAAAAAAATCAAAAAAGAGTATCTGGACAAAAACTGCACCGTCTCGCGTTAAATAATATTTTGCATTTATTCCAGAGTCTCATTGTGCTCAAGAATTAACCTTTCGTAAGGCGTATCTACCGTTTATAGATTTTAACAGGTAGACCTGTTACATTTCAAATTAAATAACCGTCATACCTAAGAACCTAAAAATCAAGGGGAAAATGAATAAAAAGATTTTAAAACTAGTGACAACTCTAATATTAACGATTGGAATTGTAAAACCAGCACCAGTAGGTTTATTCGGACAGACGATGGGTTATGCAAACGCTATTCAAAAAGTTGATAGCATTTTAAAAAGCAAGATCACTGAAAATGAGCCAGGGGCAGCGGTTGTCATTGTTAAGAGTGGAAGAATCATTTTTAATAAATGTTATGGTTTGGCAGATGTCGAACATAGCATTCCAATAACTTCAAAGACAACTTTCAACCTTGCCTCCGTATCAAAACAGTTTACCGCTTTTTCAATCCTGCTTCTGGAAAAAGAAGGGAAAATAAATTTAAACGACCATATCAATAAATATCTTCCCGATTTACCTGATTATTCAAAGTCAGTAACAATTCAACACCTTCTTAACCATACCAGCGGGATATGGGATTACAATGATATGATGATAACTTTTGGAGGTTATAATGAGTTGGACCACTACACGTTGAATGAGGTAATTGCATTTTTGAAAAAGCAAAAGGAATTACTGTTTAATCCAGGCTCGCAATGGGTTTATAGTAACTCGAACTATATATTATTAGCTCTGATAGTTGAGAAAGTAACCGGAATGTCATTTCAGCAATGGATTAAAAATAATGTTTTCGATCCACTCGACATGAAGAACTCAGCATTTATTGGTTACAGTACCCAGCTAATTTCCCAACGGGCAGGACATTACCAAAAAGTAGATGGAATAATAAATAATTATGGGTCGAACTGGGTTAATTTTTGTGGCCATTCTCACTTATATTCAAATACCGAAGATATGGCCAAATGGATGGATAATTTTCGTACAAAAAAAATCGGAGGAGAGAGAACAGTAGCACAAATGTTTCAAAAAGGTAAACTGAACGATGGAAGTGAAAGCACATATGGGAATGGCCTTGGTATTGGTAAAAGAAACGGTTATGTGTTTATACAACATTCTGGAAGTACAGGTGGCTATAAAACTTTTATGATTTATTGTCCAGATACAGAATTGGGCATAACTATTCTGGCAAACATCAATTCGCTGGATGTTAATAGCGTGGGATTTAGCATCTATGATCTTGTTCTGGACAAACCAACAATTGAAGAAAACATCTTAGGTAATTCACAAAAATTTCTGCCATTCAATAAAGAGTTCGCCGAAAAATGTACCGGAGGATTTTTAGTTGAGGGATTAAATGCAAAGGTTGGAGTCAACGCAGAAGAGGGGTTTCTTCATTGTGCATTTTTCGGACTTGGAGAGGAAGATCTGTTTCAAGCCGGGGATAATTCATTTAAAAATATTTCAGGCGAAGTTGGAATTGAGTTTTCTGATTGCAATACCCAAAAGTTCGGTAAGGCTAAACTTATGGTTAGGGGCCAGAGTATGGCGGCCAACCGTATCGAAATAGAAGAAAAGAATATTGCAGACTGTAACAATACTTGTGTCGGCAATTATTATTGCGATGCTTACAGTACTGTTTACGGTATTCGTTTGGAGAATAACCATCTTGTACTTTATCACAACAGGATTGGAGATATGAAAATGCAGCAGATCGACACGGATGAATTTTTCTGTAAACTCGGTTTTGTTAAGTTCATCAGAAACAATAGTACAGAAATAATTGGATTTACCTTTACTCCATCGTCTGATCGATTTTTCTTCCAAAGTGCAGATTTCAAAAAAATATAAGACCGGTTTTGAATTTTTGGAAGTATTGGAAAACACATTTAGCAGAATTGAGTAGCATACAATTCAAATTTGCTCAATTTCCCAACTACAAGCAATGGTGAATGCGCTCATGGGGATTGATTAACAAAACTAATATCAATAACAAAAGAGGAGTAAAAATGAAACAATCTATTGTAACCGGATGCTTGCTGCTCATCGCATTCATA
Organism: uncultured Porphyromonadaceae bacterium; assembly: GCA_964547475.1. Lineage (GTDB taxonomy): Bacteria > Bacteroidota > Bacteroidia > Bacteroidales > UBA12481 > UBA12481. Next base: position 9,987 of record CAZJNQ010000066.1, on the reverse strand, counting down.
ATAGGTGTCCAGCGAATGCAAGCGCAAACATTTTCGCAATCGAAGCAGGAGATATCATTTAATTCCGGATCATTTAAAGTTGTGGGTGATCTGAAATTACCAGAAGGTCAAGGCCCTCATCCGGTAATTCTCTTTGTGCATGGTTCAGGACCGACTAACCGCACTTCAGGTTCAGGTTATCTGCCATTAATGGAAATAATGTTAAGTGCCGGTTATGCAACTTTTGCCTGGGATAAACCAGGTACGGGAGCATCTTCGGGGCAACTTGATGAGAGTCGTTTGATTGAGCAGCGGTCGCAGATTGTACTTGATGCGATTGAAACCATGAAAAGTCACCCATCCATTGAAAAAACCAGGATCGGTCTCTTTGGAACCAGTCAGGCAGGTTATATAATGCCGGTTGTTTTATCAAAAAGCAAAGACATCTCATTCATGATCGCGGTAGGATGTCCGGGAGAATCAGGAGCTGACCAGGGAACTTACTTATTAACCAGGAAAGCCGTCTGCGCTGGGCTTCCCGAAAAAGACGCTAAAGATTTTGGGAAATTATTGTCCGCAATTGAGAGAGCTCAAACCTACAAACAATATGCAGAGAGCAAAAAAAAGCTGATTTCTTTGCTAACTGTATCCTCTTTAACAGAGCTGGGATTGAGTACGCGAATAAAACCGATAGCAGAATGGCAGGCTGATGATTTAACAGGTTTATATACTTATTATTGGAATCCGATGGAACTTGTGAAAAAAGTCAAAATTCCGGTACTGGTATTATTTGGAGAAAAAGATGCACAAGCCGATCCGGTTCAGGGTACTAAGGCCTATAATAAAGCTTTAAAAAAGGCCGGTAATACCAACTATCGTGTTGAGATTATTCCAGGAGCGGATCATAGCCTTTTCTTGTCCGAGACCGGTTGCCTGAAGGAGCAGCAAAAGAACTCATTAAAGAGATATTCTCCTGTTTATCTTGGTATTTTGAAAGAATGGCTTAAGGCATTGAAGGGAAATCAAAATGAAAATCTCAACTAACAGTTTATCCAGGAAATTGACCTTGGTGTTCATGATCCTGATTACCGTTTTTACCGGTACTGTCGCACAATCTCCACAAACACAGAATGATGGATGGATCGCGTTCTATTCCGACCGTTCCGGTAACAGGGATATTTATAGCATGCGTGCTGATGGTACGGAAGTGACTCAGTTAACCACGAATACCGCTAACGATGAGTGCCCTTCAATATCGCCGGACGGAAAAGAAATTGCTTTTATTTCTGAGCGGGACGGGAAACGGGAAATTTATATCATGAATTCCGACGGTTCCAACCAAACAAGGGTCACCAATAATTCTGATACGGAAGAGCATCCCTCCTGGTCGCCCGATGGAACGAAAATCTATTTTATGAAAGATCTTTCCAGCCGGACAGAGATCTGGGTGATCAACACTGACGGAACCGGTGCGGTTCGGTTGACCAATAACCAGGCCCGCGATGAGCGCCCGATCGTGTCGCCCGATGGGCAAACCGTCCTGTTCATGTCTAACCGTAATGGCAATTATGAGATTTACATGATGAATACCGATGGCAGTAATCAGAGAAGGATCACGAACAGCACGGGACATAAGATATTTCCCACCTGGTCACCCGACGGATTAAAAATTGCTTACGGACTGACCGTAATGGTGGGAGGTGTGCCTCAGGCTGATATACATGTCATGAACGCTGATGGCAGTGGTGATATCAGGCTTACAACCGCAAACGGAAGGGATGAAGATCCCGTATGGTCTCCGGATGGTACCCGTATCGCTTTTCAAAGTGAGAGGAATGGGAATTTCGAGATCTATAAGATGAACAGCGATGGCACCGAACAAACACGCCTGACCAGTAATTCCTTCTGGGATGGCTGGCCCTCCTGGGGAACAGATCCCGTCCAATCGGGTATTGACGACCAGGGTCTTAACCAATCCCGGGGATTCAGATTATTTCAGAACTATCCGAATCCGTTCAACCTGTCAACCACTATAAAATTTGAACTCCTTCAATCAGGAATTGTATCCCTGAGAATTTATAATTTCTCAGGACAGGAAGTGGATGAACTTGTCTGTGAAAACATTCCGCAGGGCATTCATACCGTTAACTGGAATTGTACAGGACTGCCTGGCGGAATTTATTTTTACCGTATGTCGACTGATGAATATTCTGTCACAAAAAAATTAAATATTATACAATGAAAAGACTAATCCTTATTAGCTCCCTTTTTGCCGGAGCAATAACACTTTATGGCCAGCAAACCGATTTTTCAAAACTGGCCGGCCCTTACCTGGGCCAGAACCCACCGGGCATGACGCCTGAGGTATTTGCGCCGGGCATTGTTTCAAAAGAGGGTGCCCAATCAAAGCTGATCATAAGCCCTGATGGATCAGAGATCATCTTTAAAACGATGATAATCACCCCGGGACAGGGCAATTCGCCGGCCAGCCGGACCATGTACTTCGAAAGTATTACTCAGAAGAATGGCAAATGGAATTCGCCTGCCATTTTTCCCTTTTCACGTGATTTCGTGAATGATGAACCCACCTTGTCGGGCGATGGCAACCGGTTATTTTTTGTTTCGAACAGGCCTAAGGAAGGCTCGAATGAAGTTCAGAAAATGCCTGACATTTGGGTCGTTAACAGAACCTTTGACAACTGGAGTGTTCCCATAAACCTCGGAGGTCCGGTCAATACCGACGGTCTGGAGGCACAACCCTTCTTCAGTTCCGATAACCGGCTGTACTTCGGCAGGATGGATGGCATTTATTGTTCACAATATTCCGATGGGAAATTCTCTGAACCGGTTAAACTTACCGATAGCATTTTTCAAGGCAGGGTCAGGGGTATCTGTATGAGTCCGGATAATAAGGTTTGCATTCTGCACTCCGACAGACCCGGCGGACATGGAAGCTGGGATCTTTACTGCTCATGTAAAGATGCCCGGGGAAACTGGACAGAGTTGATCAATATGGGTGACGCCATCAATACGGAACAATCCGAAGCCAACGCAACTTTCTCGCCTGATGGCAAATATCTTTTCTTCTCCCGAGGCGATGATATTTACTGGGTTTCCGCAACAATATCCAACGATTTGTTAGACATGTAGATTAGTCATTACAATTAATGTAGTATATTTAGTAGTTAGCCCGTTAAAACCTAACCGCATTGGAAGGTTAACCATTATTCATTATGGTAAGGCAAATGACAAAATTAGATGGGAATACTATGGGCAGAGACCCGAGACCGTTAAGTATGGTAATGTTTTTTACACTCCTAACCGCTGTGCTTTCGATTTTCGGCTGTCAAAAAGAGATTGAAGAAATCCCATCATATTCTTATAGCGATTATTGGTCGCCGTGGGTAACAAAGACAACCACAGACAACGCAACCATCAACTGGAGAGGCAGAAGCGATGCCTCGGGCGTGGTGCATTATGACAATACGGACTACTATACGACCAATCATGAATTCAGATACAGCATTTCCACTACAAATGACGACCGATATCAGCACGTCAAGATCGATAGGCTGGATGAGGATATGTCCTATACTTACCAAGTAAAACTCGACGATGGACATCTGTTCGGTGTGCACTCGTTCCGGACTATGCCCGAAAGCGGCCCGTTTAAATTTATTGTAATAAGCGATCCCCAGGAAGGTCATAATTATAATTTGGAAGACCGGTTTAAATACGTGGCGGAGGCAGTGGCAAAAGAGCCGGATGTCGCTTTTGTCTTATGTGGCGGCGATTATACAAGGTTCGATGCAGTTAAAGGTTGGTGCAGATTTTTCCAGGTCGCCCTCCCGATGATTTCGAAAATCGCTATTTTCCCTACTATAGGTAATCATGAATATCATAAAGATGGCGGAGCCAAACCAACCGGAGCTGATCATTATCGCTGGTCGTTCGATGTACCTCTATACTATTCTTTCGATTGCGCGAATATCAGATTCTGTGTGCTGGCCAGCCCGGATCCCAATTCAGCAAAAAAGGATGACCCCCAAACCTCACGAGCCTATGCCGAAAGCCAGGCCGGGTGGTTATATGATCAGCTCAACAATCAACTTGCCGGAAATTTTACGATTCAGCATGACCCCATATGGAATGCGGGCAATAACGCGAGGGATGAGAATCTTGGGGTGTGGGATGATTATTTCCGTCAGTTCAATATCAGCGCCAATTTTAGCGGTCATCGTCACAATTATCAAAGATTTTTCGTGGATGGCATTCCCTATTTTATTGTCGGGACGGCTGGAGGCGCTTGTAGTAAGGTTGATGAGCCGCATCCCGACGGATTTATTATTGGAGAAAACCGACATCTGGGATATCTAAGAGTTTATGTAGATCCGGAAGCTGGTACGGCAAGGGCTGAGCAAGTTTGTATCGGATATGTAACCGAGGATGATTCAGGTACCCTGCCGGTATTGTTCCAGCCGCCACAGATACACGATAGCGTGGATTTTCCCCTGCAGTCGTCATATTATTGACTTGAGGCATAATCCGGAATGAGGCCGTGCCGCTTGCCGATCTGGCCGAACAAATGGACGCTGTTTTGTAATTTTACCCACCGGCAATGAGTCTTTTATAAAGAAACTTATATCGGGTACCTAAACCAACGGCTATGATCAGAAAAATCACCCTTATCCTCTCCTTCCTGATCGCAGGAGTTATCGTTCTTCAGGCCCAGCAGGAATGGCCGCAGTTTCGCGGAGTGAATGGACAGGGCAGGGTGTCCGACGGGTACGCGTACCCTTCTGTGCTCAATCAGGAATCCAACCTTCTTTGGAAGTGCCCGGTCAGTGCCGGGATATCCTCTCCCGTTATCTGGAAGGACAGGATCTTTTTAACCGGCATTCATACCGACACGCTGGAGACTCTTTGCATCGACCGGGCAACCGGTAAGGCTTTGTGGGCCCAACAGATCAAGCCGGAAAAGATTGAGCGGGTGTATGATTTCAGCTCTCCGGCCACTCCATCGGTTGTGACGGACGGCAAGAGGGTCTTTTCTTATTTCGGCTCTTACGGATTACTCTGTTACGACCTCGAAGGAAAGTTGATCTGGGAAAAGACTATCGCCCACGCAGGCAACATGTATGGAACGGCTGTTTCACCCATCCTGGCAGACGGGATGCTGATTTTGAGCCGGGATTCCGACAAAGATCCCTGGCTCGAAGCCATGGAACCAGCTACCGGAAAGACCATCTGGCATATCGATCGGCCCGGATTCAGGGCCAACTGGTCAACGCCTGTGGTGATCGATAACAGTGGCCAAAAGGAACTCCTGATATACGGTATCTGGTGGCTGAAATCCTACCGGTTGAGTGACGGCGCCGAACTCTGGTCCTTTCCGGGGCTCACCGATGAACCGATCACGCATCCCGTCACCGCCGAAGGACTGGTGTATATCACCAGCTACAATATGAAGACCAACCACGAAGTGCTGGGGCTTCCCACCTGGGATTCGGTCATCAGGTTATATGATAAGGATGCCGATGGGCAGATCAACCTGCCAGAAGCCCGGGCCAATAACAGTATCCTGTCGCGGTACGATGACGACGGCGAGGGGAATCATCCGCTGTGGGGCTTTCACCGCTGGCTCGATGCGGACAAGAACGGAAAAATCAATGAAACCGAATGGGGGAAAGTCGTGAAATGGGTAGATGGATTCCCGCATGAGAACGGGTTGTTTGCGCTGAGGCCCCCAACCGAAAGCGGGAAAGATCCGGAACTGGTGTGGCGCCATGACTTTGGGATTCCGGAATGTCCTACCCCTGTTTATGCCTACGGTTTACTGTTCATGACCATGAGCGGCGGCATCCTCTCCTGCCTCGATGCCAAAACGGGTGAACTGAAGTACCGGGAGAAAACCGGAGCCGGAGGTCCCTGCTATGCCTCTCCGGTCTATGCGGATGGCAAGATCTACCTGGCAACGGGCCGGGGTGATGTCACCATCGTAAAAGCCGGGGATAAATTTGAAATCCTCTGGCAGGGCAACCTGGGCGAACGGATCATGGCCACTCCGGCGTTGGTTGACGGTAAAGTGTATATCAGGAGTTTTGGCACATTGTGGGCGTTTGGGGAGTAAGTTGGCAATCATACGTTCCTTAGGACGTGTGGTCGAGAAGGGAATTGGTCAAAGTGTGGATGTAGGTGTGACCAGTCACGAATCACGAGTCACGAGTCACGACTTTTTTTACCTTTGCCCAGATTAGCAACAAAGACAGATGTACAGGACACATACCTGCGGAGAACTCAGGCTCGCTGATGCCGGCAAAACGGTGACCCTGGCGGGATGGGTGCAGAAAACCCGTGATCTTGGCGGAATGACCTTCGTCGACCTGCGCGACCGGTACGGTATTACCCAGCTGGTCTTCAACATGGAAAACCGACCTGATCTTTGCGAGCAAGCCAGGACGCTGGGAAGGGAATATGTCATCCGTGCTGCCGGTACCGTAGCCGAGCGGAGCAATAAAAATCAGAATATACCTACCGGAGATATTGAAATCCTGGTGGATCAGCTCGATATTCTCAACGAGGCCGTACTGCCGCCTTTCACCATTGAAGAAAACAGCGACGGGGGCGATGAACTCCGGATGAAATACCGTTATCTCGACCTGAGGCGCGGTCCGCTCCAGCGCAACCTCGCCCTGCGTCACCGGATGGCCCAGGAGACCAGGCAATATCTTGATAAACAGGGATTTCTTGAGATCGAAACCCCCTCTATGATCAAATCCACTCCCGAAGGTGCCCGCGACTTTGTGGTCCCCAGCCGGATGAACCCGGGACAATTCTATGCCCTGCCCCAGTCGCCCCAGATGTTCAAGCAACTGCTGATGATATCGGGATACGACCGTTACATGCAAATCGTCAAGTGCTTCCGCGATGAGGACCTGCGTGCCGACCGGCAGCCGGAGTTTACCCAGATCGACTGCGAGATGGCTTTTGTGGAGCAAAACGATGTCCTCACCACCTTTGAAGGCCTGGCCAGGCACCTGTTCAAGCAGGTGCTGAACGTGGAATTCCCTGAATCCTTCATCCGGATGCCTTACGAACAGGCCATGAGCGAGTACGGAACCGACAAGCCCGATCTCCGCTTCGGCATGAAAATATCAGCACTCAAATCACCTATCACTCATCACTCATCACTCATCACTTCTTCCGGGTTGCAGGTTGCGGGTTGCGGGTTTCAGGTTTTCGATGAAGCCGAGTATATCGGAGGAATCGTTGCTCCCGGTTGCGCCAGCTATTCCCGCAAGCAGCTCGACGAGCTGACGGAATTCGTGAAGAAACCCCAGATCGGAGCCAAAGGCCTGATCTATGTTAAATATAACGGCGACGGCACGATCCGGTCGTCGGTCGACAAGTTTTTCGATGCAACCGCACTGCAGGGATGGGCGGAGGTTACCGGCGCCAAAACCGGCGACCTCCTGCTGATCCTGGCGGGAGATCGCGATCAAACCCTGAAAGCCCTGGGCGAGCTCCGTCTCGAGTTGGGCCGGCAGTTGAACCTGATGGATAAAAACCGGTTCGTCCCGCTTTGGGTGGTCGACTTTCCGCTGCTGGAGTGGGACGATGAAACCCAGCGTTATTATGCCATGCATCATCCTTTCACCTCGCCCAAGCTTGAAGATATCCCGCTGCTTGACACCGATCCGGGCAAGGTGCATGCGAATGCTTATGACCTGGTCATCAATGGGATAGAGATCGGCGGCGGCTCCATCCGTATCCATGATTCAAAACTCCAGGCCAGGATGTTCGAAGTCCTCGGATTCACTCCCGAAGAAGCTGAGAACCGTTTCGGATTCCTGATGAATGCCTTCAAATACGGAGCCCCGCCACACGGGGGCATTGCCTTCGGCTTCGACCGGTGGGTATCGCTCTTTGCAGGGCTCATTTCCATCCGTGATGTCATCGCCTTCCCGAAAAACAACATGGGCCGTGACGTCATGCAGGACAGCCCGGCGGAGATCGATGAGGCGCAGTTGAAGGAACTCGGGATAAGACTGAGAGAGTGAGAGACCAGAGACCAGAGACCAGAGACAAAAGACTCATCACTCTTCACTCATCACTCATCACTTTACTGATCTCCTCCTCTGACACCGTGCAGTTTACCCTGCATTGGCCGATCTTCTCGAGCAGGGTAAAGTTGATCTGGTTGCCGCTGTTCTTTTTATCAAATCTCATCCAGTTGAGCAGCGCGTCGGGGTGGATGATGCCGGGTGGCGGGGTACCAAAGAGATTTTGAATGGCACGCTGAATCTCCTGCACCGAGGCCTCGGGGAGGTTTAGTATCTGTTGGGAGAGCCGGGCTTCGGCCAGCATGCCCCAGGCTACGGCGAATCCGTGGGGCACGGGCCTGTTCTGGCGGAGTGATTCGCTTTCCAACGCATGGCCGACAGTGTGTCCGAAATTGAGAGCTTTTCGGGTGTTTTTTTCTTCGGGATCGTTTCCCACGATCTCCTGTTTTATTTTCACCGATCTCCAGATCAGTCTGCCAAGCTTTTCTTCCTGATATCCGGATAAATCAAATTCCCTGAGCTGATCCCAGAGATCCGCATCGGCGACCAACCCGGCCTTGAGCATCTCGGCATATCCGGATAACAGATTATCCCTGTCAAGTGTCCTGAGGAACGGAAGATAAATCAGCACATGCAAGGGTTGCCGGAACACGCCGACCTCATTCTTAAGCCCCCGGAAGTTGAAACCCGTTTTGCCCCCCACGCTGGCATCCACCATGGCCATCAGCGTGGTCGGAAGGTTAATGAAAGGAATGCCCCTTTTAAGCGTGGAAGCGGCAAAACCACCCAGGTCGGTAAGCATTCCTCCCCCGACATTGATGATCAGGGACTGACGGTCGATCCCCCTTGATCCCAGGAATTCCCATGCCTGCATCACCTGCTCGATCCTCTTGTGTTCCTCCCCGGCCGGCAATATCAAAACATGGTCGTCGGGAATATCCCTGAATCCGATCCATCCGGAGTGACAATGCTTCCAGGTGTTGTTCTCGAACAGCAGGAAAATCTTGTCATCCGGGAAGCCTGCCGTGAGTTCACGCAGATCACCCCGTAGGTCTTGCGTAAGGCTGACTGCTTTATTCAGATCAACTGAATCCATGATTATCAATCCAGGTTAAAGGTAATCAAATAATCTCCTAACTTTGGGCCAAAACTAGCGACTATGGTAGATTTCGATAATCTGGAAGTGGCTTTCCGGTACAAGAGTAACCGGGAACTGAAATTCGCCTACTGGCTTTTCAGGATAGTAGGCAAACCGGGGTTGGTGAAGTTCGGCAAGCGGATCACCAATATCAGTCTCAAACTTCACCTGCCCGTCAACTGGCTAGTGAAACCGACGATTTACCGTCATTTTTGCGGAGGTGAGACCATCGCCGACTGCATGAAAGTGGCAGCGAACATGCAGAAGTATAATGTCCGCTGTATCCTTGATTATTCGGTTGAGGGGGGTGAGAGTCCGGAGGCAATCCAGGCCGCCCTGGAAGAAACCCTGAGGACCATTGAAAATGCCGGGAAAAACAGGAACATACCCTTTACCGTTTTCAAGCCGACGGCTTTTACAACCGAGGAGGTTCTTGAGAAAGGCAGCCTCGGCAAGCTGGAAACGGCCGAGGAGCTGGCCGAGGCCGCGAGGTTCCGCGAACGGGTGCAAACACTTTGCCAGGCGGCCTATGATGCCGATGTGCCGATCATGGTGGATGCCGAGGACGTGAAGTTCCAGCCGATGATCGATGAAGTGGTCACCTCCATGATGATCCGTTACAACAAGGAGAAAGCCGTGGTTTTCAATACCGTCCAGATGTACCGGACCGACCGTCTGGATTTTCTGAAAGAGGCCTACCGGAAAGCTATGGACGGGGGTTATTACCTGGGAATCAAGTTTGTCAGGGGCGCTTACATGGAGAGGGAGCGGGCGCGTGCCGAAAAATACGGCTACCCGAGCCCCATC
>CAZJNQ010000065.1:0-16912 GCA_964547475.1 uncultured Porphyromonadaceae bacterium | reverse complement strand
CTGTAGCCCAAAACCTGAGCCTGTCGCAGTTCGGCATCGCCTCGGTGAAATTCCGCTGGAACCTGTCGGGGTCCTACCAGCAGGTGATTCCCCGTTATTATTCGACCGACAGTGAAGGAGGGGATGAACGCGAGTTTCTGGAATCCTATTATCCAGATAAAGAGAGCCTTTATACGTCGATTTTCCTCAAAGGTTACCAGTGGCCGTTCAATCCGAAGAAAACTGATATCCGTGGCTCCTCCCTGATCGATCTGGCAGTCCAGAATGAGACCACTAAAGGCAGGAAGGTTTACCTCGATTTTACGCGGAATCCATCGGGATTCTTCATGGAAAAGCTTTCCCCGGAAGCCAGGGAGTATCTCGAAAAATCTGGGGCGGAGGCTGCCACGCCGATCGAACGGCTGAAACTGATGAATCAGCCTGCAATCGACCTGTACCGCAATCATGATATTGACATTGAAACTGAGCCGCTGGAAATTGCCGTTTGTGCCCAGCACTGCAATGGCGGCCTGACCGGTGATATCTGGTGGGAATCGAATATCCGGGGACTCTTCCCGATCGGGGAGGTCAACGGCTCGCACGGGATCACCCGGCCGGGCGGCTCTGCCCTCAACTCCGGGCAGGTGGGAGCGATCCGGGCAGCGATGAAAATAGCAAATGGATACGGGATATCGGATTCGGGATACGGGATAGTGGATTCGGGATCTCAGGTTTTGGATATAATCCGATATGCTCTGACCAATGAGGGAACGTTAACGTATCAGAATGCCCTGGTTGAGCTGAGACAACGGATGTCTGACTTCGGCGGGATCACCCGAAACCGGCAGGATATAGCCAATGAGGTACCCAAGGCCTGGAACCTCTGGCGAAGGTTGAACTCGGATCTGCAAAAGGTGGAACCTGAGGAACTGCCCGAGGCTCTCCGTACCTTCGACCTCTGTCTGACCCACGCTGTTTATTTGGAAGCCATATCCGAATATATAAATAGATCAGATAATGAGGACTTTATAAAAAATCAAATACTGGAAGTCAGCCTGGATGATCAGTTGAAACCCCACAAACAATGGGTGCCGGTACGACCGATACCTGAAGAGGAGCTTTGGTTTGAAACGATATGGGAAGAGTTTAGGGCAAACATGGAGGTCAAAGGATAAAGGGAAAAGGAAAAAGGAAAAAATAATTTATGACTAACCCCAGACTTCAGTCTGGGGACTTTCCAGTCACGAGTCACGAATCACGAATCACGAATCACGAGTCACGAGTCACGAGTCACGAGTCACGAGTCACGAGTCACGAGTCACGAATAAAATGAAAATTGCAGTAGTTACCGGCGCAAGCCGCGGAATTGGATTGGGTATAGCGAAGGCCTTGTCGGGAAAGGGCTTTGAGGTAGTGGATGTCTCGATAGAGATCGTTCCCGGGGGACCGTTTGCCATGCAGATCCAGGCAGACATAGCTGATATTGATAATCATGCCCGGATCGTGAGCCAGATTGCCGAAAAGTTCGGCAGGATCGACATTCTGGTAAATAATGCCGGGGTGGGGCCGCTCAAACGGTTGGATATCCTCGAAACCAGAACGGAAAGTTTCGACCGGCTGATGAATATCAACCTGAAAGGTCCTTTCTTCTTTACCCAGGCTGTAACCAATTACATGCTGGACTGCAAAAATCGGATTGAAGAGTATGAGCCTTCGGTTATCTTCATAACTTCCATGTCGGCGGTCACTTCCTCACCGGAACGGGCCGAATATTGCATTTCGAAGGCCGGCCTCAGCATGGCTGCCAAAGTCTATGCCGACCGGCTCGCCGCCACCGGAATAGCTGTGTACGAGATTCGGCCGGGTGTTATTTATACCGATATGACTGCCGGCGTCAAGGAAAAATATGATCGTCAGATTGCCAACGGACTGATCCCCGAAGGGCGCTGGGGACAACCGGAAGATATAGGCCGGGCGGCGTCTGCTCTGGCCTGCAGGGAGATACCTTACGCCACCGGAGCGGTGATCGAGGTCAGCGGGGGAATGAATATCAGGCATTTATAATGAAGAACCTCCACCTCGTCTGCAACGCCCACATTGACCCCGTATGGCTTTGGAACTGGGAGGAGGGATTGGCCGAGACGCTCTCGACTTTTCGCATTGCCGCCAGGTTCTGCGAGCAAGTTGACGGTTTTATCTTCTGCCATAATGAAGCGTTGCTCTATCAATGGGTGGAGGAGTATGAGCCCGAATTATTCAGAAAGATCAAACACCTGGTCGCCGCAGGAAAATGGCGGATCATCGGGGGCTGGTACCTGCAGCCCGATTGCAACCTGCCATCCGGGGAATCATTTGTGAGACAGATACTTGTTGGGAAAACCTATTTTCGTGACCGCTTCGGTGTTGAACCCGCGACGGCTGTCAACCTCGATCCTTTCGGCCACTCCCGCGGACTGGTACAGATCCTGAAAAAATCAGGTTATACTTCCTATCTGTTTTGCCGACCCGGCAACCCAAACCTCGACGTACCGGATGACTTTGTCTGGACCGGTTTCGACGGTTCGGAGATCCTGGCGCACCGGTCGCTGGAACACTATAATTCCGAAAAAGGAAAGGCGGCAGAAAAGCTTCAGCAATGGCTCGACAGACACCCCAATATCGAAGAGGGGATCTTTCTCTGGGGAATCGGAAACCACGGAGGAGGACCGTCGAAGATAGACCTGAGAATGATTGAAGACCTGAGATTTAAGTATAACGATCTGCAGATAAAGAATCAAGAAGATCAAGACAACAACCACAACGATCACAACCACCACAACCTGCATCACTCATATCCAGAGAAATATTTTAACTGGCTGGAGACAAAACGTGAAATCCTGCCCCGGATTGATCGTGATCTAAACCCCTGGTCTGTTGGTTGTTACACCTCGATGGCACGGGTGAAGCGGATGCACCGGGAGCTGGAGGAGACCTGCTATTCAACCGAAAAGACCGCTACCCATGCGTGCATGGCCGGGTTGATGAAATACCCAAAGAAAGAACTAAAGGAGGCGCTTGATGATCTGCTGTTCTGCGAGTTCCATGATATCCTTCCCGGATCGGAAATCCCTGAGGTGGAAGCCTATGCCCTCCAGCGGATGAGCCATGGGCTCGAGATTCTGAACCGGGTAAGAGCGAAAGCTTTCTTTAAGCTGCTGGCGGGACAGGCTCCGGCCCGGGAGGGGGAGTTCCCGATCCTGGTGTACAATCCGGAACCCTATGAGATAGTGGAAATGGTGATGGTGGAATTGCAACCACCCGAACCGAATTTCAATCCTGATCTTTTTCTGTTGCCCGAATTGTACGATGAATCGGGTGATCCTGTTGATTATCAGCTTGAGAAGGAATCCGCCAACATAGCCAATGATTACCGTAAGAGACTGGTGTTCAGGGCAAAACTGAAACCGTCATGCATGAACCGGTTATCCTGCTGGCTCCGTGAGGCAAGTATTCTTGATAAACCCACGGGTCCGGTCCAGGATGAGCTCCATTTTGTCAATGAGAGTTGTGAGATCAGGATTAACTCCGATACGGGCCTGCTTGATCAGTACAAAGTAGACGGGACTGATTATCTGAAACCCGATTCGGCTGAGTTGCTGGTAATGAAGGACTCCGCCGATCCTTGGGGGATGAAGGTGGTTTCGTTCCGGGAGTTGGCCGGCAGGTTCCGGCTCATGACGCCGGGCGAAACATCAGGACTTGCCGGTACCAACGGGCCCGTCGAACCGGTGAGGGTCATTGAGGAGGGTGCGGTCAGGACGGTGGTGGAAGGCTTGTTCCGGTACAACGGTTCAGCTGCGGTTCTCAGGTACCTGATCCCGAAGCAGGGTGCTGAAGTGGAACTGGAAATCAGGGTTTTCTGGAATGAGAAGGATAAAATGCTGAAACTGGCTTTCCCCTGTACCCTTACCGAAGCCGAATGCCGGGGCCAGGTGGCCTGTGGAGTTCAATCCTTCGGCGACCAGGGCGAGGAATTGGTTGCTCAACAGTGGATCGGATTGTTTTCCCAGGCGGATGACCGTTCATTCACCGTTGCCAACCGGACGACCTATGGATTTGACCATTCCGACGGGGAATTGCGCCTGTCTCTTCTGCGGTCGCCGGCTTATGCCGGTCATCCGGTCGGCGATGATATTCCGATTGTGCGCCAGGACCGTTTCACGCCACGCATAGATCAGGGCGAACACCTGTTCCGCTTTCGGTTAAATGCAGGTCCGGTCAGTGAGAGGATGGCATCCATCGACCTGGAAAGCCACCTGCTGAATGCCGGTTCGATGGCCTTATGCTGTTATCCGAAAAAACACGGCAGAAAACCGGAGAGCGCTGTTATCCTGTCAAATCCCGGTATCCGGTTGTCTGCCTGTTACATGTCCGAAAAAGATAAACGGCTGGTGATCAGGCTTTTTGAAACAACCGGCAGTCAGCAAAGTACCCTGCTGACCTCACCGATCCTTAAGCAGCCGACCCGGATTGATCTCTCTCCCTATGAGCTGAAAACCTTGGTGATCAACCCGGCGACCGGGATTGTTGAATCAACCGATGTGCTGTTTTAATACGGGGGGGGGCTTTTTACTTGGAATAAAAACACGATTTTTATAGATCGTTAAAGAAATACGCCAATGGAGTTAAAGCGAATCGGTGTTTTTATCATGGGATTGGGGATACTGATCCTGCTGGGGTCCGGGATTTACTATGTTGTTGTGGATCAGAGCAAGCCTGATCCTGAAAAGATCGAAAGCCTTTCGGATGCTGCAGATTACGTGCTCCACGGTTCGAAAAAAGAGTCCCGGAAAAAGAAGGTTTTGCCTTATGCGTTTGTCGGCGGTGTTGTGCTCATTCTCGGGGGAGTGTTTTTCTTTTCCGGTAAACCGAAACATTGATTGTCATGCATCCGGTCAGAATCCTGATGTCTGCCATCAGTGGATACGGTTACCATTACCTGAAAACGTTGTTCGAAGAGATCCCTGAAAATCAGGCCTTGTTGGCAGGGGTGATCGACCCCCGGCCGGAGAAATCGGGATTCTACCCGGAGGTTTTATCACGGAAAATCCCGGTCTGTCCGGATATTGACACTTATTTCAGGGAAGGCGGCAAGGCTGATCTGACCGTGATTTCTTCCCCGATCCACTACCATGTGCCGCAAGCGATTACGGCGTTGGTAAATGGCAGTCATGTTTTGATGGACAAGCCGATGTGCGCAACGGCAGCAGAGGCCGAAGAACTCATCAGGGTTAAAAATAAAACCAGACTATTTGTTGAGATCGGCTACCAGTGGTCGTTTTCCACTACGATCCAGAATCTGAAATCCGATATCCTGTCGGGTGAATTTGGCCGGCCCCTGAGAGCTAAAACCATTTGTCTCTGGCCGAGAGATTATGCCTATTACGGACGGAACAACTGGGCCGGCAGGATCCTGTCGGTCAATGGAATGCCGGTCTATGACAGTCCCGCTAATAATGCCTCCGCCCATCATCTTCACAACCTATTGTTCCTGCTCGGTAACCGTATGGAAAGTAGCGCCAGGCCATTGGATGTGTCGGGCAACCGGTTCCGGGTCTATGACATTGAGAGCTATGATACCGTTTCCATGCGGATCATTACTGAGCAGGGGCCGGAAATTTTCTATTATTCCTCTCACGCCAGTGAGACTGTCCGCAATCCCGAATTTGTGCTGGAGTGTCAAAAGGCTACTATTACCTTAACCCCGGAATTCGGTATCATCGCTGCCTGGGAGGATGGACGGACAAAGAGCTACGGCCACCCCGATACGGATCATCAGTTTAAAAAACTGTTCCGGTGTGTAGCTTCTGTAAATGAATCGAATCCGGTTGTTTGTCCGCCGGAAGCCGCACTGTCGCAGACCATTTGTATCGAAAAACTGCAGCATTCCCCGATAGAAATCGCTACTTTTCCGGATGCATTGATCATCCAGGAACCGGGTCGGAGATTCGTCAGAGGATTGGGCGAGAAGATGGGTGAAGCATATGACCGGTGGGCAATAGTGACTCGTGATTCGTGACTCGTGATTCGTGACTCGTGACTATCCCCGGACTTCAGTCTGGGGATGAACCAGATACAAGATATGTCTATCCCCAGACTTCAGTCTGGGGGTTGGACCAGAAGCAAGCTTAGATGACCTCAAGAGACCTCGTAAACAAGACCCTGAACTTCGATTCTCCGCCCCGCGTGCCACGGCAGATGTGGGTATTGCCCTGGGCAGAAATACATCATCCTGAGGAGGTCAGGAGAATTCAAAAACGCTATCCCGATGATTGCACGCAGGTTGCCGCCGTGTATAACCATCCTGTTTATGTTACCGGTGGCAAGTATGCTGCCGGGGAGTTCATCGATGAGTGGGGGTGCCGGTTCATGAATCCGGAGGAGGGACTCATGGGGATCATCCGGGAAGCACGGATCAAGGATTGGTCTGACCTGGATGATTTCAATACACCGGATGTCCTGTGCGATCTTGACCGGGATGCCATCAACCGGTTTTGCCGCTCGACCGGCCAGTTTGTTTATGCGGGCGGATTTGTCAGGCCTTATGAGAGGTTCCAGTTCCTCCGGACGATGGAGCAATCATTCATCGATATGATGCTGGAAGAAGACGGGTATATCGAATTGCTACGCCGGATTCACCAGCATTACTTAAAGGAAACGGAAGCATGGGCCATGACGGATGTGGATGCAGTTTTCCTGATGGACGATTGGGGAACCCAGCAATCCCTGATGGTATCGCCTGAAG
This sequence comes from uncultured Porphyromonadaceae bacterium, assembly GCA_964547475.1. Lineage (GTDB taxonomy): Bacteria > Bacteroidota > Bacteroidia > Bacteroidales > UBA12481 > UBA12481. The sequence continues at coordinate 10,149 of CAZJNQ010000065.1, read as the reverse complement.
TTTTCAGGAAGCATTTCAAGCCGATGTACGCCGACTATTGTGAAATTGCCCGTCAATACGGGAAATATGTCTTCATGCATTCCGACGGGAATATTGCGGAGATCATCCCCGACCTGATAGAGGTCGGGGTACACGCTCTCAACAGCCAGCTGTTCTGCATGGATCTGGACAAGCTTGAAAAGGAATGTGCCGGACGCATCACTTTCTGGGGGGAGATCGACCGGCAGGAGATACTTCCCTATGGCAATTTATCGGATGTCGACCTGGCTGTAAATCAGGTTAATAGTAAACTAAATAAAAACGGAGGCGTTTTTGCCCAGTGCGAGTTCGGACCTGCAGCAAAACCCGAAAATGTGGAGCGGGTGTTCGAGGCGTGGAATCATGTTAGCGTGATGCGTGATGCGAAGAAGTGATGAGTGATGAGTGATGAGAGAGACTTTATATGACTAACCCCAGACTTCAGTCTGGGGACGAACCAAAAAAAAATAACCATGAAACGATTAACAACCTTACTTCTCGTCGTACTTCTTGGAACCGGCCTGTTTGCCCAGACCCCGATTCCCCGCAAGCAGTTCGTTGACTATGCCCGCTCGTCGGCCGACTGGGTGTGGGACCATAAGGATTCACTGGTGGATGCCTGGCGAAAAACCATTGATCCGCAAGGCATTTTTGGTTACCGTTCTCCGGGGCATCTCCTGGAAATGTCGGCTATTTATGCCACGCTTTACGACATGGAGGGCAAGAAGAAATATGCCGAAAGAGCCAGGGAGATTCTACTGACCTACGATGACTACAGGTCGGCTTTCCCGGCTGAATCGGCCCGGCGCAAGGCCGATTACCCCGATGGTGCGCCGGCTCTGCCGGATTTCTTTACGACGATGCGATATATCAGGGCTTATGATATCCTGCACAGGAAAGGTTTCCTAAAGGCCAATGAGATCACGGAAATCGAGAATACCATCGCCCATAGCCTGAAGTTCCTCCTTCGCACACAGGAATGGGGAGCAATGAACCGGGCCGCCCTCCGGGTTGAAGCCCTTTCGTGGGCGGTCAGGGCGATACCGGACCACCCGGTCACAAAGGAATTGAGAACGGCTGAAGCCGCCCTGCTGGCTGACAACTGGGGCCAGTGGGAGATCGAGGATGCTTCCCTCTACCATGCCGTATGGCTCTATTCCCTTCTGGGCGTGGCCGATGCCAGGAATGAGCTTGATAAACTCTTCAAACTGCCGGAGATGTACTATTATGCTCACTATTTTCTAAACCTGATGTCGCCCCGGGAAATGATCCCTGATTACGGCGATGCACACAGCCTGGCAAACTGGGACCGGTGGATGATATTCTTCGAAGCAGCTGCCAGGGCATACAATGATCCGGAAATGAAATGGGCAGCCACGGTGATCGAGAATAAATTTCTTAACCTGACCAATCCCCGAAGCGTGAGCCTGGGCTATATGCTGCTGGACATTGTCCGTTTTGGTTCGGAAACGATCGTTCCGAAACAACCGGCTGGCAGCAGTGCCGAAGTGATGGAAGACATCGTGGGAAAGAAAATCGTGTTCCGCAACGGCTGGGATACCAAATCGGCTTATATGCTGTTGAATTACAGGGACGAAGGAGACGGTGGCCTGCTGTTCCGCGATTACCTCAGGGATGCCATCCCGGTTGAAGAGGAGAAAATGACCCACGGTCATGCCGATGAGAACAGCATCAGCCTCCTGATGGACAACGGATCAATCCTGTTAAATGACGGCGGTTACCGGGATTTCCTCCCCAGCGGCTATTTTGGTTCCTATCGCCAGGATTATTTCCATAACCGGCTCTGCGTCCGGGCTGAGAAGATCTGGATCGGACAAAAGGCCGGCGAGTACCGTTACAGCATGAGCGATTATCCGGCAGTGAAGCCGCAGTCCGTGCTGGATTTTCTTCACAATGCGGGCTCTTACCGCCGGGTTGAAACACAGAAAATTGATTTTCTTACCTTTCCCGATGTGGATTACAGCCGTACCCGGCTTATCGATGATGAGATGGGTTATGAATGGGACCGCGCCATTGTCTGGATCAAGGATCCCGGCCTTTACGTGGTGTTCGATATCCTGAAATCCCGCTCGGAACAGTATTTTACCGGGATCAACCTGTGGCACAGCCGGAAGATAGTTGCAGAAGGCCCCAACTGGTATGATACCCAGTACGATTCCCTCCAGACCAGGGTACTGGACCCTGAAAAGAACCTCCTGATCCTCTTCCCGAAAAACCACTACCGTTTCTATCAGACCGAAAAGGCCAACCGGTACTATCAGCAGGAGATGGCCATTTCCGAATATTCCGGGCAGTTTTTCGAGCTGGGACAGCACATGGCTTTTGTGACGGTACTCGTTCCGCATGCAACGGGTGACTCACCCGAAAAATGGATCAAAGCCATCCGGTATGTGGGATCGGAGCAGGAGGAAGACGGTGTTTCCGTTAAAATCACAATGGGCGACAGGACCACCCGGGTAGGGGTGAAATGCGACCTGAAAATGGATAACGTGCACGATTACGAGCGTCCGAAATATACCTGGGAATCGGGCAGGATAAAGGTCGAGGATGTGGAGACCAATGCCGATTTCTTTTATACTGATCTAAGAGGCAAACAATTGGCCTATACAGCAGTCAATCTGACAAAGATCCTGTATAATGGGCAGTTGTTGTTTGAACAACCTTCATCCTATTTCGGGCTGAATTTCGACGGTCAACCGGATGCATCGCGTACAGGAAAGGCCAGGTTGTGGAGAGATACGATTGAAGTAAAGTAACTAAATAGCTCGCTCGTGAATAACCTCCCTTCGGTCGGCGAATGGTTCGGCTACGCCTCACAAATGACTCGGCTTCGCCTCGCGAATAGTTCCCTTCGGTCACGAATAATTCAGGCCGAAGACCTCATTCATGAGCGTTAGCGAATCATTTATGAGCGACAGCGAATTCTTCACGAGCGTTAGCGAGTTATTGGTAAGTAGTAGCGTATGAATACAGTAGTCAACACTATCAAGGATGCCGGCCTGGTCCCGGTGTTCAACCACAAAGATCCGGAGACCGGGTACCGCGTGGTCCAGGCGTGCTATGATGCGGGTTTGAGGGTGTTTGAATGGACCAACCGGGGGGAGGGGGCAGCCGTTTTGTTTGGCATGGTAAAACAGTATATGGCAGACCGTTGCACCGGCATGCTGCTCGGAGCAGGTTCAGTTTTCGATGCCGATACCTGCCGGCAGTTCCGTTTCATGGGAGCTGATTTCATTGTCAGTCCGATCCTGGACCCTGAGATGTCATTGTCATGCAAGGAACTCAAAATACCATGGATCCCGGGATGCGGTACACTGACGGAAATTCACCAGGCTCAAAAGTGGGGTGCGGAGATTGTAAAGATCTTCCCCGGGGACGCTGTTGGCGGCCCGGGTTTCGTTAAAGCGGTCCTGGGACCAATGCCTTGGGCACAGATCATGCCAACCGGCGGTGTCAGCCCGGATCATGACAACCTGAAAGCTTGGTTCGATGCCGGTGTCGTCTGTGTGGGCATGGGCTCAAAACTGTTTACCAAAGAGTTGATCCGGGACGGTCCCCGGCTGACCGAAACCGTCAGAAGCACCCTGGAACTGATCGGGAAGATCAGGAAAAAGTGAGTTAAACATTCGATTGACGTAACTGGATTGCGTAAGTTAGCGGGATCAATTGCTGATCTGCGAATGATTGCCGGATACATTCAAAACTCCCCGGTTTTCGGCCGGAAAGAACAGAACTTCACCCAGGCGGAAGAGCTGGCCACAGCCATTTCTGCCGATTTACTGGTCCTGCCCGAATTGTTTGCCACCGGTTATACCTTTACTTCCCACGATGAGGTATCTGCCTTGGCAGAACCCGCTGATGACGATACCGCCGGATTTCTGAAGGAGCTCTCGCTGAAAACCGGCGCCATTGTCGTCGGTGGCTTTGTGGAGGAGAAGAATGGTTTATTTTATAATTCGGCCCTGATGGTCTCAGCGGACCGGATCATTGGAGTGTACCGGAAAATACACCTGTTCAACCGGGAGAAGGTCTGGTTTTCAGCCGGTGATGGGCCTCCCGAAGTTTATGACATCGGGGGCATACGGATCGGTATGATGATCTGCTTCGACTGGTTCTTCCCCGAAACAGCCCGCACGCTGGCTTTAAAAGGCGCCCAGGTGATCGCACATCCTTCGAACCTGGTGATGCCTTACTGCCAGTCTGCCATGCCTACCCGTTGCCTGGAGAACCGTGTGTTTGCCGTCACAGCCAACCGCATCGGACGCGAAACCCGGGGACCTGACGATTTTCTGTTCACGGGCGCCAGCCAAATCACAGCGCTGAATGGCAACATCCTCTCTTCCGCACCTTCCGACCGAGTGTTTTCCGCCGTGATTCAGTTTGACCATTATCTGGCTGATAATAAGTTGATTAATGAGAAAAATGACATACTTGCCGACCGACGGCCCGACCTGTACCTTAGCTAACAAGTCCTTTTCACAGGCACTCAAGGCTCTCCTCACCCTTCTCTTAACTTTTTCCTTTTTCCTTTTTCCTTTCTCCTTATCCTACGCTCATTCCGGCAAACCCAAATATCATGTGATCATCGACACCGACGGTGCCCTCGACGATCTGCGCGCCATCACAATGCTACTGGCCTGCAATGATGTACGGGTGCTGGGTATCATCGGTTCGCAGGGAACCCTCAGTGCCGATTCATCCTGCGCGAAAGTCAGGCAACTCCTCGGTCATTTTCATCATGAAGGCATCCCGGTCGGCAAAGGAAGGGCTACGGGCTATCCGCTGCCTTTCTGGAGCGAATATGCCGGTTCCGTTCCCTGGAGTGACGACACACCCCGGCAGGAAGGTGATCTGCCCGACGCTCTCGAATTGCTGAACGACATCACCTGCGATTATCCTCAAAAACTGACCCTGATAGCCTTGGGAGCCCTCACCAACCTTTCTGATTGGCTGAAGGAACACCCCGAAAATCAGGCTAAGATTGAAAGGATCATCTGGTATGGAAAACCCGGTATAACAAGTGAATTTAATTACCAGGCCGATCCTGACAGTTACCGGATCATAGAATCTTTACCTGTTAAACTGGAGATTGTCAGCAACGATCGAAAAAACCTGATGTGGGATGAGGAAATGATCAGCGAACTGGATTCGTCGCAATCGGCCTATGCCGCTCACCTGGCTGCTTATTTTAAGATGATGAGTTCCAGGCAAAGAGCCAAGTCGGCTGATTTTGAACTTTACGATGACCTGATACCCCTGTTTTTAATGGTACCCATCGTTTTTACTGAAATAAATTCAGAGGATCCGGTCGTTTTTGCTCTCGAGAGAAATTTACCCGACAGGCAGGTCGCTAGCCTGATAACTACCCTCCTGGACTCGAGTCTGAAGGCCAATAACCGGATGTTTACGGACTTTCCGGTCGACACCTTGCTGTATCAGCGTAACGTGGCGGCGATCCTGCCCTCCACGCTGGGTGAATACGGGTTGACGGAATGGAAATCGGTGGTTCTTACCAATGAGATACATGGGCATACTGGCATATATTCAATTATCGGGGTTAAGATGGGGGTGCGGGCGTTGGAGTATTTCAATGTCGGGGTCAACAACCTTGAAACGGTAACCATTGCGGGCAACGTGCCTCCCCTGAGCTGCCTGAATGATGGAATTCAGGTCAGCACCGGTTCCACTATAGGGCAGGGACTGATCCGGATCGATCCGGACGGTAAGCATGTGCCGGCAGCTGTTTTTTCATTTAACGGGCAGGTTATCCGGATTGATCTTAAAAAAGACATAGCGGAGCGGATCGAGGCTGATATCCGGAGATCTTTGGAGCAATTTGGGATGACTGACAGGTATTGGTCGCGGATTGAGCAGCTTGCCTTTCAATACTGGCAGGAAATGGACCGGCACCAGATCTTTACCCTTGAAAAGATAGACCAGACCGGTGCAGACAAGTCTGAATTTGACCTCACCGATATCAAGCATGAAATGAAACAGGCATGGCCCGGCAACCGGGCCATCAACCTGGTATTTCATGGTCATTCCGTACCGGCCGGTTACTTTAAGACGCCGGATGTCAGGACCCTGGAAGCCTATCCCTACCAGGTTCTCAGGGAGCTTAAAAAACTGTATCCCTTGGCTGTGATCAATGTTATCGTGACAGCCATCGGGGGAGAAAATTCCGAACAGGGCGCCATCCGGTTTAGCCAGGATGTGCTGATCCATAAACCCGATGTGCTTTTTATTGATTATGCGCTGAATGATCGGGGGATCGGGGCGGATCGTTCGCGACAAGCCTGGGAGTCCATGATCCGCCAGGCCCGGGAACGGGGAATCAGGATTGTTCTGCTGACGCCATCGCCAGACCAGAATGTCGATATTTTGGATCCGGCTACGGACCTGCAGAAATTGTCAGACCAGATCGCCGGCCTTGCACAGCGGTACGGAACCGGACTCGTTGATTCTTATGCGTTGTTCAGGGATAAAGTTAAGGCTGGGGAACCGGTCGGGAACTATATGTCGCAGGTAAATCACCCGAATGAGAAGGGGCACCACCTTATTGCTGAAAGCATCATCAGTTTATTTAAATAATATGAAAAAGATTTTATTCGCCATCATTCTGTTTTGCGGGGCCGTCGCTTTGGGCATGCCCAGGGAAGGTCCTCCGGCCGGGAAGGAAATACGGGGCATCTGGCTGCATCCGGGTTTGTTTGACAAACAGGCCGATGTCGCAAGGGACCAGATCATCCGGCTGTTTGATTCCTACAAGGAGATCGGTATCAACACGCTGTACTGCTACAATACCTTGAGGGATGAACATAGATTCGACTGGGATTACCTCCAGGTTCTCATCGACGAGGGTCATAAACGGGGAATCAGGATCCATTCGATCTTTTGCCCGGGTTATGAAGGTTCGTTGTCAAGTGAAGCCAAAAGCCATCCGGAATGGCTGATCCAGGACCGCGACGGTAAGCGTTGCAACGCCCTGAACCTGGCACTTCCGGAAGCCCGGGATTACTGGATGCGGAGGATGGCCCGGGCCCTGGAGTATGATATCGACGGCATTCACCTTGATTATATCCGTTTTCCTGTCAACCAGCGTTATAGCTATGACAGCATCACCTGTGCTGCCTTTAAGAAGGAATTTGGACAATCCCCTTTGGAAGGCGCGCAGGACGATGGAAGTATCACCTGGTGCGAATGGATCAATTGGAACGCCAGGCAAATCACCGCGTTCGTCAAGGAGACCCGTGAACTGATCAGCCGGTCGGGCAAGAAAGTGCTCCTGGGTGCCGATGTTTTTCCCAATCCTTATACAGCCAAGGTGCTCATCGGCCAGGATTGGGAGAGTTGGGCCGGCACAGGCTTGCTCGATTTCATCTGCCCCATGCTCTATACCAATGACCTGGATCTGTTCCGTGAATATGTGGCCCGGGCCGTGAAGATCGCCGGCAAGGGGTATGAGGTTTATCCGGGAATCGGTGTTGGCACTTCTCATAACAAGATCACCAAGGAATTGCTCGTCAGGGAAATAGAGATCGCCCGCGAGGAGGGGGCCGATGGGGTGATTTTCTTCTCGGGCAACTCTTTTAACCAGGATTTCCGCGACACTCTCAAGGCCACTGTTTTTAAGAAATAGGCCGGAAACAAAATTGCTGTTTCAATGATGGTTGATCTGCTCATCGGGTTTTTCGCGGCGCTCGCAGCGGGATTTATCAATGCAGTGGCGGGAGGCGGAACGCTGGTGACATTTCCCATGCTGATGGCCCTGGGCCTGCCTCCGGTTGCGGCCAACGTGACCAACACCGTAGCCTTGTGTCCGGGTTATTTCGGCGGGGTTTATGGCCAGCGGAAGGATTTTGCTGCACAGAAGAAAAGACTGTTAAGTATCCTGCCTGTTGCGGTTCTCGGAGGCATTGCGGGAGGACTGCTGCTTCTGAATACGGGTGAAAAGGTTTTCAGCGGCATTGTGCCTTACCTGATCCTTCTGGCGTGCGTCCTACTGGCGGTCCAGGTTCCGGTGAAAAAATGGATGCAGGCAAGGACAGGACATCACCGGGATGGCAGGGCCAGGAGGATCGGGGCAGCCTCGCTTCTTTTCCTGGCCGCCGTGTATGGCGGTTATTTCGGGGCGGGGGTGAGCGTGATCGTCATTGCCATTCTTGGCCTGATCTATGATGATTCGCTCACGAGCCTCAATGTGTTGAAGCAAGCCATTTCATTCAGCATAAACATATCGGCAGCGATTTACTTTGCCTTTTCCGGTAATGTCCATTGGGCATTTGCCCTCGTGATGATGGCCGGTGCCATAACCGGCGGCGTTATCGGCGGCAAATACACCAGCCGCATCCGGCCGGGCTTGCTCCGGTGGATCGTCATTGGAGTCGGTTGTGTGGTAGCCGTTATTTACCTGGTCAAATAATCCCATCATCCCATCATCCCATCTCCACATCTCCACATCTCCACATCTCCACTTGCTCTATGACTCCCACCGACACCTCCCTCGTTGCCCTTGCCCTCGATCACGGTGCTACCCGTGCGGCTATTGTGGACGTGCCGGATGTGAAGTTCTCAGAGACTTTCAGGGGTCTCTGCAAAATGAACACCTGCGGAAACTTCAGGACCAACTGGAAGTGCCCGCCGGCAGTGGGGGGGTACGAGGTGTTGAGAGATCAGGTGTTAAGATTTCACAAGGGTCTTGTGATCCAGACGGTTTACAGGCTGGATGATTCATTCGACTTCGATGGTATGGTCAAGGCCAAATCCATCCATGAGCGGGTCTTCCGTTCCATCTGGGATCTTATCCGGAGGGAAAAGTTGCTCGATTCATTGTTGGCCTTGAATGCAGGGATCTGCAACTATTGTGAAAAATGCACTTATCCTGATCATGATTGCCGGTTTCCGGAAGAAGCGCTGGCTTCGGTCGAAGCCTACGGAATTGATGTAACTGCCCTGGTGACGGCTTGCGGCATACCCTATAACAATGGGCCGGCATCCGTCTCTTATATAGGAGCTGTTTTCTACTAAGTTCTTCGAAACGGGGGCGGTTTCAGGTTAAATATTTTTTTGAATTGAACATTTGTTCATTATATTTACAATGAACATGTGATCGTAAAGTATGTCGCCACGACTTAAAAGTCCAAGGAAAGTTATTGATCCACCAGCTATTAAGGGATTTAGACCTGTGGGTGATCCGCTGGCCGGAAAGAGTGCTGAATCGGTGGTCATCATGCTGGAGGAGTACGAGGCACTGCGTTTGTGTGATTATGAAGGATTGAGCCAGTTGCAGGCCTCCCAGCAAATGGGGATATCCAGGCCTACCGCAACACGCATTTATGCTTCCGCACTCCGAAAGATTGCGCGGGCTTTTGTGGAGGGCAGGAGCATTGCGATCCAGGGAGGGACTGTGTATTTTGACAGCGACTGGTATCATTGTGCTTCCTGTTGCTGTTATTTCAACAACCCGGAGAAGGATAAGCTCCTCGAGGGGTGTCCGTTATGCGGGAGTTCAAATGTGGAGAGGTTTGAGGCGGAACAGGTAGTGAAAATGGGAGGTCATTGACATGAAGATTGCGATCAGTTCTACCGGCAACCTGCCAGATTCCATGGTGGACGTAAATTTCGGGCGCTGTGCCTGGTTTGTGATTTATGACACAGACAACCGGTCGGTGGAGTACATACCCAATCCGTTCAGGGATCAATTGGAAAATTCAGGTATTTCTGCTGTCCATTTCCTTGAACAGAAAGGAATAACAAAGCTGGTATCAGGAGATTTTGGAATCAAGGTCAAGCCGCTGATCGACAGTCTGAGAATTCAGCTGATTGTTATCAGGGATATGAAGTACAATGTGAATCAAATAATTGAATTATTGAATCATTAATCATAGTAGCCATGCCAAGATTTGATCGTACCGGCCCTGAAGGACAAGGTCCGATGACCGGAAGAAGGATGGGACGCTGTACAAATTATGGGAAGGGGGCAGCAAAACCCGAAAATGAAAAAACAGAATCCACTGCTTCGGATGAGCCACAAGTGTTGCCAGGTCGAGGATTTAGAATGGGCAGATTAGGCAGGGGGATGGGCAGGGGCAGACAGAACCGGAACCGGGG
>CAZJNQ010000064.1:3365-16929 GCA_964547475.1 uncultured Porphyromonadaceae bacterium | reverse complement strand
TCCGGTTTTCGCCTTGGCCATTGATTTGTACATTTGATTCAGGATGAAGACCGACCGGTTCATGGGTGTATTGAAGATCAGTGTCCTGCTGATGCTGACCGGGCAGTATTGCCCGATTCTCAGGGCTTTCGAACCGGTAAAAATTCAATCGCTGCCTGATGTACGCCAGGTGATCCTGTTGAATGTCATTCCTGCCACGAACCGGGATGGGGAGTTGGTCTCGGTCCTGATTCCACTCAAACAGTCGGGCCACCTGTTCCTCATCGAGGCGCAAATAGACGGACAGGTAGGTAATTTTGTTTTTGACACCGGAGCCGATAAGCTGGTGCTGAACAAAACCTATTTCAGGAACAATCTCAGGGCAGTTGACGAACCAGGCGGAGGCCTTACCGGCGGAACGCGGACTATCTATAAGACCTCGGTGGACCGGGTGCAGGTTTCAGAACTCATCTTTGAGGACCTGCAGGCTGATGTTACGGAACTCGGACAGATCGAAAACCGTCGCAAAGTGAAGATCCTCGGACTTTTTGGCATCAGCCTGTTCGCCGATCTTGAGCTGGAGATCGACCTGGCCAACGGCAGCCTTCTGCTCAGGAACCTGGATAAAAAGGGAGTTCCGGTTGATCCGGAATTCCAGCCGCGGGAATGCGATTATACCGGCAAAATGGATACTCACAAGCAGATCCTTTTTGTCAACGGAAGGATTGGCGGCAAAACCATGGACTTTTGTCTGGATACCGGTGCAGAAACGAATGTCATCAGCAGTACGGCACCCAAAAAAGCGCTTGAAACCGTGAACATCAGCCGCCGCTCCGAAATGACCGGAGTGGGAGGCGCGGATATCGAGGTCCTCTATGGCACGATGACCGATTTTTCATTGGGCGAACTGAAATTCAGCCCCATGCAAACCATCGTCGCCAACCTTACTGCCTTGTCCCAGGCCTATGATTACCCGGTTGGTGGGATCCTGGGCTTTGATTTTTTTGATCAGGGTGTTATATGTGTTAACTTAGTTACGAAAGAGATCAGGGTAACGCTGAATGAAAGGAAAGAGCAATGAAACCAGGGTTGAAATGGTTTAGAAGAGTTAGACGGTTGAACTGTTTATGGGTGCTGTTTGCATTGGCGTCTGTGGCAGTTGCCCAGGATCTTCCGAAAGATGTTTGCCGGATTGTGGACGGACAGTTGATTATCCGGCTGGATCCCACGTGGACCCTGGCCCAGCTCAACCAGGTTGTAGCACAATATAGTCTTGACAGCACATTGGTTTCCGAAGCCATGAAAGGGTTGCCTGAAGTAGTGGTCAACGGCGAGACCTGGCAGGTTCGAAAGATCGCCGGCGGCCTGATTGAACTGGCAAAGGCTGCCGGTCACCTGGCCGATATTGGCAAAGAGGATAAAACTTTCCTATTATCCGATTTTTTTCTTCAAGTCTTGACCCGGTCCAAGCAGCCCGACGGACCTGTTTATGGCATCAACCGTTTCACCAAGCCCGGAGCATTCTCCTACCAGGATTCAATCGTTACCCTTAACCTGCCCGGTTATTCCTGGGCCCAATCGGTTTACCTGTCAGGGTCTTTTAACGACTGGTCGACGGGGGGCACTCCCATGACTAAAACGGAATCGGGCTGGACTATCTCCATTAGGCTGGATCCGGGACACTATGCCTATAAGTATATTATCGACGGGCGATGGACGCAGGATCCCAATAACAAGAACCGGGAGGATGACCTGAACGGGGGAAACAATTCGGTTTTTTACTGCTACAACTATACTTTTCGCCTGAATGGTTACACCGATGCCCGGAGAGTGATTCTCGCCGGGAGCTTCAACGGATTCAATCCCAATGAGCTCGAAATGATCAGGTCTGATGACGGTTGGATCCGTCCGATGTTCCTTCAGACAGGCACCCATTCTTACAAATTCATTGTGGATGGCCGTTGGATGACCGACCCGGAAAATCCGGTAATCCGGGGCGACGGGCGCGGCAATCAGAATTCGTTCATGAGCATCGGCGATACCCTGTTCTTCCGGGTGAACGCCTTCCAGGATGCCCAACAGGTCGAGCTTGCCGGAAGCTTCAACAACTGGCAGTGGGGCGAGCTGATGATGGAAAAGACGGAAACCGGATGGGAGCTTCCCTATGTCCTCCCGGCTGGTAATCATGAGTATAAATATATCGTTGACGGCCAATGGACCACCGATCCGGATAACCCCCTTCTTACCGGTTCGGGTGATTACGTCAATTCTGTCAGGGTTGTCCGGCCTACACACCTCTTTTCCTTGGAGGGCTACCCCAACGCCGGGCAGGTGATCCTGACCGGTTCATTCTGTGACTTTAAAGAGGACGCTTACCAGATGGTGCGTCATGACGGAAAGTGGCAGTTCCCGCTGTGCCTCAACCCGGGAAAATATACCTATAAATTCATTATCGATGGAACCTGGATATTGGATCCGGGCAACCCCCTCTGGGAAGAAAATGAGTACGGTACGGGTAATTCAGTGATCTGGGTCGAATAAACACCTCCTGACAGAGCGGTCATGCCGATTAAAAAACTTACAATATCACTGTGGGTCAAGCGATTGCCATTTTGTCTGAGCATTCTGAGCCTCGTCCTGGTCGCGTACGACGTGGGCTTTAATCAACCGGATAAAGGGCAACAGGTACTTTTCAACTTATATTGCGTGGTGCTTACCACCGGGATCACCAGCCTCACGGTCCGGTTCTTTTTGAAATCATACCGCCCACGTCCAAAGGTCATTCCTTTCGATATTCTGCTGATCCTCTACCTGCTCATGCAAATAGCGGTTTTTTACGGGTGGATCGAGTTATCCCTGTTCGACCACGCGGCCTGGATGTATATCGCCCTGGGCCTGGTTTTCATCCGTGAATTCTCCGCCCTGAGGATCAATCTTTATACACAGTCCCTCAATCCTGCCCAGTTGTTTACAGGGAGTTTTTTCGGTATCATAATCCTGGGCACCCTGTTATTGCTGCTTCCCAATGCCACCAACGGGAACCTGGGCCTGGTCAATGCCCTGTTCACTTCAACCAGCGCCGTGTGTGTAACGGGATTGGCCGTGGTCGATACGGGTACCTTTTTTACCACTTACGGGCAGATCATTATCCTGGCGCTGATCCAGATCGGCGGGATCGGGATTATGACCTTCACCAGTTATTTCAGTTATTTTTTTAAAGCCGAAAGTTCTTATCGGGATAATCTGATACTCAAGGATATGATGAATCTCGAACGGATCTCCGACGTGCTCGGCACCCTCAAACGGATTATCCTGATCACTTTCCTTATAGAACTCCTCGGCGCTTTTCTCCTTTTTCCAACCCTTGATCCTGCGGTCGTGCCGGAAACGGACCGGCGGATTTTCTTCTCAATATTCCATTCGGTTTCAGCGTTCTGCAACGCTGGCTTTTCCACCGTAAGCGAAGGGCTGTACAATCCCGGTTTCCGGTTCAACTACCCGATGCACCTGGTTTTATCGGGCCTGATCATTTTAGGTGGTCTGGGATTCCCGATCGTTTTCAACTTCATCCAATATATCAGGCACCTGATCGTTCACCGGATCATCCTGTTCCGTCGGAGGAGGAAACCGGTCCACAAACCCTGGGTGATCAGTATCAATACGCGGATCGTTTTGATAACCACCGGATTGCTGTTGCTCGCCGGCACTCTTCTCTATTTCTTTTTTGAATACAATAACGCCCTGGCAGAACATCATGGCCTGGGGAAGCTTGTGACAGCCTTTTTTGGGGCTGTGACGCCCCGCACGGCCGGATACAACACCCTCAATATTGGGTCTCTCCATGTGACAACCCTGTTGCTGACCCTGTTCCTGATGTGGGTAGGAGCTTCTCCGGGGTCCACCGGGGGCGGGATTAAAACCAGCACCCTGGCCCTTATGGTGGTAAACGTATTCAGCCTGGCCCGGGGGAAAGACCGGATAGAGGTTTTCGGTCGGGAGATATCCGGTGTTTCAGTCAGGCGTTCCTACGCAATGGTCGGACTTTCCCTTTTGTCGGTCGGATTGTCGGTCTTTTTCATAAGTGCCCTCGAACCGGAAAAAACCCTGCTGCCTGTCCTGTTCGAGAGCATTTCAGCTTTCAGCACGGTCGGGTTGAGCATGGGCATTACAGGCGACCTTTGTGATGGAAGCAAGCTGGTCCTGATCCTGACGATGTTCATCGGCAGGGTGGGTATGCTGACGGTCCTTTCGGCCTTTATCCGCAAGCTCAAACACCTGAACTACCTGTATCCCAAGGAAGATATTTTAATCAACTAAACCGATAATGCAATGAAATACATGGTCATAGGCCTGGGCATCTTCGGATCCTCGCTGGCTGAAAAGCTGACCCGGATGGGCGGTGAGGTGATCGCGGTGGACAGCCGGATCGAAAAGATCGAGGCCATCAAGGAAAAAGTCACCCATGCCATTTGCCTGGACAGTACAGATCCCCAGGCGGTGGTCACTCTGCCTGTCAGGGATGTCGATGTGGTGATCGTAGCCATCGGGCAAAATGAGGGAGCCAATATCCTGACATCGGCCCTGATGAAGCAACAGAAGGTGAAACGGCTGATCAGCCGGGCTGTGTCACCCCTGCATGAAACCATCCTGAATGCCATGGGGATTGAGGAGATCATGCGACCCGAAGAAGAAACAGCTTCCCGGTGGGCCAAAAAACTGGATATTCCCGGGATCATTGAATCTTATGAGCTGTCGGAGGAAAACAACATCGTGGAAGCGATGGTTCCCAGGCGTTTTCTGGGCAGATCACTGGAGGAACTGAAACTGAAAAACAATTACAATGTCTTGGTGCTGACCACCATACGTAAAGTTGAAGAGAAAAACCTGTTCGGCATCCTGAAAAAAGTTTCGAAAGTGCAGGAGGTAGCATCGGCCAACACGGTTTTCCATGAAGGGGATACTTTTGTCATCTATGGGAAGATCAAAGACATACAAAGAATGATGCAAGAGACGGCGTGATGCGTAATGCGTGAAGCGAAACCTTTTATCTTTAGCGGAAAATCCAACCGCCATGCTCTTCGGCCTCCACACTCTCGACCTGCTCATTATTCTGGTATTCATTGTTGTGATGCTCTGGATCGGAAAAAGAACAGAAAAAAAGAACAAGGATACCAATGACTTTTTTCTTGCCGGGCGCAAGCTCGGCAAGGCTTATCAGTTTTTTCTGAATTTCGGCACCTCAACCAACGCAGATCAGGCGGTGGCGGTTTCCCGCGAAGTCTACAGGCAGGGGATCGGAGGGATGTGGATTCAGTTCCTGGTCCTCTTCCTGACGCCATTCTACTGGTTCTCAACCCTATTCTTCCGGCGTGTGAGGCTGACTACCATCGGGGACTATTTTACTGAGCGGTTCAACAGCAAGTTCCTGGGTGGAAGCTATGCGGTCTTCACCCTTTTGCTGGCATTGTTGGGCGGTGGCGTCGGGTACATGGTGGCCGCCAAAACGATGGTCGCGATGACCCCCAAGCCGATTGAGGCCTGTACTCCGGCCGAACAGCGAAGCATATCGGAATTCAAGGAATTCCAACAGCTCCGGAAGGAACTGGCGGCCGGCCTGACTGCCGATCAGCAGGCCAGGTACGAGCAGCTCAGCGACAAGAATAAAAAAGGCGAACTGCATTCCTTTTTTTCCTATACCAACGAGATCTGGTTTTACCTGATCTATGCCCTGGTGGTGGGGATGTATACCATGATGGGCGGCTTCAGGGCGGCTGCAATAACGGATGCCATTCAGGGAATATTGATCCTGATATTCTCACTGGTCCTGATACCGGCCGGACTAGCGAGGGTGGGCGGATTCAGCGGCCTGCACGCCAGTGTGCCGGATTACCTGTTCGAGCTCTTCGGATCGGCCACGATGAGCGAGTATGCCTGGTATACAATAGTAGGCATGTCCCTGGCCAACCTGGTGTCGATTGTGGCGGTGGTGACCGGCATGCAGACGGCCGGATCGGCCAGGAACGAGAATACCGCCCGCATCGGGATGATCGGGGGAATGTTCACCAAGCGTGTCATCATGGTGTTCTGGGCGCTGGCGGGCCTCCTGGCGATCGGGATTTACGGCGGCAGCCTGAGCGATCCCGACCTGATCTGGGGATTCATGACCAATGACCTGCTGGTTCCGGGTGCCATCGGGCTCATGCTGGCCGGCATCCTGGCAGCCAACATGTCCACCCTCAGCGGATCATCCATTTCCTATGCTGCATTGTTTATCAGGAACTTATATAAACCCTTTTATCCCGATAAATCGGAAAAGCACTATCTCACGATCGGACGGATCGTGATCGCGGTCACACTCGTCGGCGGGATCGGCATCGCCCTGGTGGTGGATAACCTCCTGGAACTGTTCCAGTACATCATATCGATACCGGCTATCTTCGGAGCTTCTATCTGGCTCGGCTTCATCTGGAGAAGGGTGACCAAATGGGCTGTCATCCTGCAAGTTGCGGTTTGCCTGGCTGTTTATGCGGTTATTCCCAACCTTTTTCCGGCCATTGAATCGATCAAGCATAACCCAAACCTGATCGTGGAGACACAACCCCATGAGACCTCCATCCGGACCAAGGCCTTGAAGTCCGATTTGGATGCCGGCCGGGCCGTTAAAGTCGGTGAGAAGATCGAAAAAACGGTCACGATAGCTCCGGTCGGCGTGTTTTTCGACAAGGTGGCCCGCGAGAACCCGGAAGATCCGACCTCCCCGAAGATCGGTGTCGACCGTTTCCACGCCGAGATCTGGATGATCAGCTGGCTGGGTTTCGATATGACGAAATGCTCAAAAGCCCAGCTGGTGGCACTCCGTTTCTTTTTTGACGCACTCTTCCCGTTCCTCCTCTTATTCCTCTTTTCACTGTTCACGAAACCAGTCAGGAAAGATCTGCAGGACAGGTTCTTTGTCAAGATACATACGCCTGTCCAGCACACCCGGGAGCTTGACGACCAGGCCCTGGAAAGAGGGTGGGCCGATCCGCGGCAATTTGAGAAGGAAAAAATGTTCCCCAACAGCCAATGGGAGTTCCGCAAATGGAAACCGGTCGATTACCTCGGCTTCTTTGGAAGCTGGGTGCTGGTGGGAGGAGTCATACTGTTTCTGTGGTTTATGGTAACGGTGAAATAGTGATTAATGACCCGTCACGAATCACCAGTCACGAGTCACGAATCACGAATCACGAATCACGAGTCACGAATCACGAGTCACGAGTCACGAGTCACTTCTTCCTATATGAACGAAAGTAACACATACATAAAGACCGGCCAACGCTCCTTCGACGACCTCTTCCCCCGCGTCAAGGCCTTCCTGGAGCAGGATGTGCTGGAACTGAATATAGACGGGGAGAGGGTCAGGGGATACCGGTCGCCCGACTCCAAGGCAATCTGGATCCGGGATCATTCCGACATGCTCCGGGGAGCGAAATATTTTGAGTGCGACCTGAAGAACACGGTCGACCATTTTGCCGCTACGCAGGCATCCAATGGCCGGATTTTTGATTTTGTGACCACCAGTCCCGATAAACTACCATGCATCCGGGAGAATTGGACCCGCTACGTGAGGGTGCCGGTGGAGGCCGACGTGGAGTACCGGTTCATCAAAGCCGCCTTCCTTACCTGGCAAGCCACGGGCGACGATGAATGGATCCTCAGTCTGATACCCAACATGGAACGTGCCCTGAATTACATTTTCACGAACCCGCAGCGGATTGATGCGGCATCCGGACTTGTCAAGCGCCCTTATACGATCGATACCTGGGATTTTGCGTATACCGCGGGGAAGCACCCGTGGCTGCAGTTCCAGATCAATGAGGATACGTACTGGGGGATATTCCATGGGGACAATAGCGGATACTATGAAGCGCTCATGGTACTTAGTACTTTGTTTGAATACTTTGAGATAAAGGAAAAAGGAAAAAGGAAAAAGGAAAAAGATTATGTGGCTCAAGCCAAAGCGTTACAATGTAAGACCAATGAACTTTGCTGGAACGGGAGGTTTTACACGCATTTTGTGAAGCTGACGCCGGTTGAGATCCCCGGGGTTGATGAAACGGAGCAGCTGAGCCTCAGCAACCCGATGGCGATCAACCGCGGTTTGGCTTCCCATGAACAGGCTGTCAGTATCATCAGGGAATATATCCGGAGAGAAAAAGAAGGCAAGGCTTTCGCCGGGTGGTACTCGATCGATCCGCCCTTCCCCAACGGGATTTTCGGGGACGGCAAACTGGTGGGAGGAGCTTATATCAACGGAGGGATCTTCCCGCTGGCCGGAGGAGAGCTCGCCATGGCCGCCTTTAACCACGGATTTGAGGCCAACGGTGTGGAGATCATCAGGAAATATTATAACCTGATCTCGGAAAAAAACGAAACCTATCTCTGGTACTTCCCGGATGGAACCCCTTCCAGCGTGGAAACCAGCACTTCTCCGGAAGCCATGCCCACCGACGGCTGGGGCTCCTCCGCCATGGCCTGGGCCCTGATCGAGGGATTGGCCGGAGTTGAAGACAAGCTGAAACGATACGAGAAGATCAGACTATCTCCCAGGTGGCTGGCAGCAGGAATGTCTGGTGTGGAGGTAGGAGTTGGATACCGGATATCGGATGTTGGATTAAGGTATAAGTATAAAAGGATTGACAACCAGGTCGGTATTGAGCTTCAATGTGCGTCGGATGTTGATTTTCACGTTTTTATCGGTGCCGGGGATCGGGTCACGGGCGTGCTGATCGGCGGTAATGAGACCCAGTATCAGATTGAATGGGTCGAACGGAGCCAATACGTTAACTTTACAGGGAGAATCAATGGTACTGCAGATATCAGGATAAACTTCAAACCATGAACCGAAATTACTTTTTAAAATCATTGGGACTGGTTTCCGGCGGGCTGCTGGCAGTCCGGTCGGGACTAGCCTACGACAATCCGGAGGATTTTGCAAAAGCCCTGGCAGGTGCCCCGGACGACCGGGATTTCTGGAAGAAGATCCGGGAGCAGTTCATTTTTCCGGATGATTATATCTATTTCAATACCGGTGGGATAGGTGCAGTGCCCAGGCCGGTTCTTGACATGGTTGAGAAATCAAATATCGAGAACGAACAGTATCCCCGTCCCGGTCATGATGAAGTCCGGTGGCTGAACGTCAAGAAAACCTGTGCACCATTTTACGGTCCCACTGTCGAGCCGGAGGAATTGTCCCTGGTGAGTACCGCCACCGAAGGGATCAACATCATCCTGAACGGGCTGATGCTCAAGTCCGGGGATGAGGTGATCACCAGCTATCATGAGCATGTGGCCTTGAACCTGCCGCTGCTGAACCATATCAAGGTCAGCGGGATCGCGGTGAAAGCCTTTGAACCGGATCTCCAGACAGCGGCCGGAAACGTCGAGGCCATCCGGAAACTGATCACTCCCAGGACGCGGCTGATCTTCATTTCGCATATTACCACCACGACCGGACAACTTTTCCCAATTGCCGAGATCGGTAAACTGGCACAGGAGATGAAAATCCCGTTTGCGGTGGATGGAGCCCAGGCGGTCGGTGCCATGCCTATGGACGTCAAAGCCCTCGGGATCGATTTCTATGCTGCTTCAGGCCATAAGTGGCTGCTCGGCCCCAAACGCACAGGCCTCCTGTATATCAGCCGGGAAAAACGTGAACTGGTGCACCCGATGACCATCGGGGCCTATTCCGAGATGGAAAACGATCTCCGGAAAGGTGATTTCAGGTTCCGTGACAGCGGCATGCGCTATGAGTACGGAACACAGAACGAAGCCCTCTTTTTCGGCCTGGAACGGGGCGCACAGTTTATCCAGGCTATCGGAATCGACAAAGTTCATTCCCATAACCGGTTCCTGGCCGAAAAGTTCTACCAGGGCATCGGGCGGATCCCGGGGATGGAGCTGCTCTCCCCAGCCGAGGAGGAATACCGGTCGGCCTTGATCACCTTCCGGAACAAATCCAAAAGCAATCAGGAGATCGCCAATTACCTCACCGGCGAAAAGCGCATCCGCGTACGCGTGGTTCCGGAGGCCGGCCTGAATGCCGTCAGGGTTTCCTTCCATGTGTGCAATCAGGAGTGGGAAGTGGAGAGGATACTGGAGGAGGTGGGGAGGATCTGTTGATGTGATGAGGTGGAAGTGTGGAATGTGGAAGTGTGGAAATGTGGAAGTGTGGAAATGTGATAGAGTGATAATGTGATAATACATTTCTTTCATGAAAGAGGTTTTTTTGAGAATCGGCAGGATTCTGATTCCTGCGGGATCACCGGAGGTGGTTCATACGGCAGCGGCATTGATCTCGGAAATGGTCAAGCGGGCGGAACCGGTCGAGGTTCCAACCATTCATGCTGATCTTGAAGGCTTTGCCATTGCGGTCCTGTCCCCCGACCGGGCCGGTGAATACCCCGGCTTGCTGCCGCCTGCCCTGCCTGAACGATATATCTATTTAAAAATCAACCAGGAAGGATCAGGTTGCCTGGTAGCTTCGCATCCCCATTATTTATTCGAATTTGTGCAGTACCTGATGTCGGACCTGATCCATGACGATATTGCGCCTTATCTAAGTGGCAGGATCTTCAAGCTGGCTTTTAAAACCCACCGGGTGGCTTACGATTTTTTCCTGACGCAGGAGGGACGGATCACGCAGGGGCTTGACCGGGAAACGTATGTCAGGGAACTGGCCCGCAACGGTTTCACCCATGTGGAGGTCAATGGGCTGGCTTCGCCCATGGCCATTGAGACCGGTCCCAAAGGTGAGGTTTACCCCATGTTTTACACCTATTGCCCGGCTCTCGACCAGTTTGTCTACAGCAGCCTAAACAAGGGTATCTACCCTTATTATTACCTTTCGGCCAATCTCAACTATCTGAAAGAGAATGCCCGGCTGGCCAGGAAATACGGACTGGTACCGGGCTTGCTCTGCTTTGAGCCCAGGGCTGTTCCCGAAGAATTCTTCAATAAATACCCCATGCTCCGCGGCGCCCGGGTGGACCATCCGTTCAGGAGCTTCCGTCCCAGATACAACATGACCATCACGCATCCGAAGGTGCTGGCCCATTATTCGGAAATGATCCAGAAGCTGATGAAGGAGGTGCCCGACCTGGGCTTCCTGAACGTCTGGACCAACGACAGCGGAGCCGGGTTTGAACATACCAAGTCGCTCTACGTAGGCCGCAACGGGGGCGCTTATCTGGTCAGGGAATGGAAGGACGATGCCGAGATCGCCAGGCTGGCAGGGGAAAATGCCCTGAGGTTCTTCGGGGTGATGAAAGATGCCGCATCGGAGATCAACCCGGATTTCAGGGTGATTACCCGCATGGAATCGTTCTATGGAGAGCATGATATCATCATCAACGGGCTGAAAGGCAAGCTTGATATCGAAACGGCATCATTGATACAGCGTGGCTGGGACATGCCCTACAGTCACCCGATGTACCCCGACCGGAAAGACATCAACGCAGGATGCGTGTTCCAGCAGGATTTCGATGAACGGGAAAAGCCGATATTCCAGGGCATTGAACAGACCGGGTCGCAGGTTTCGTTCTATTATGCCTACGGTCCCCAGACCATGTTTGCCCCGCTGATGGGCATCCCCTATCCGAAGCTGACCCGCAAACGCCTCGAAACCCTGAGAAATAACGGCGTCAACCACCTTTCGCACATGGGTGGGACCTTTCCGCCGGAAAAAGTGCCCTATAACAGTAACCACGAGGTTCTCAGGAACTTCCAGATCAATCCTGGCAAACCGGTCGAAGCCGTGCTGGAATCGTTCGTGAAAAAACAGGTGGCCGGAGATGAATACCGGACTTTGTTAAAGGCATGGGATGTGGCTGAAGCGGGCATACTCGGTTTCCCGAATATTTCATCGCTCTATTCCACGATCGGGTTTACCTGGTACCGCCTGTGGGCTCGGCCATTGGTTCCCGATATTGAAAAGATCCCTCAGAAGGAGCGCGACTACTATGAGAACTTCATGTGCACCATCCCGCATAATCCGAATAATGTGGACCTGAGCAAGGATGTGCTTTTCACTTTGACCACCCCGGAAAGGAGCCGGGAGGATGCCAAACGGATCGACCTGAACGTGCTTCCGAAACTGGATGAAGCCATCCGTCTGCTTGAAACCATCCAGGATAAAGCCCCGATCGGCAAAGATCAGCTGGTGCGTATAAAAGCGCTCAGGTGCTGGATCACGACACAACGCAACATTGCCGTTTGGGTGGATTCGGTTTACGGGTTTATGAATGCCGCGGATCCTGTTGATAAGCAACAATACAAATCGAACCTGCAGGAGATGATGAAGCTTGAGATCGCCAATTCTGAAGTGCTGTCCTGTTTATTCAAATCCGGGATTGAATTCATTGCACTCACCGACCAGGGGGAAACCCCGCTCATGTACGGGACAAACCTTCCTGACTTGCTGATGAGACGGATCGCCCTGATGAAAGCCCACCTCAACGACGATCCGTATATTGACATGAATTACATCGAACGGAAAGCCGGTGAACCGGTTTATTAATTCTTTATTCTGATGTTCAGGATCGGGATCGATAATTACGGGCTCTATCCGCTTAACCTCAATCCGATGGAGACGATGCTTTGGGCCCTCGATCACGGAGCCGAAGGGGTGGCCTTTTCCGGATTGGACGAGCTGACCCGCAGCCGTTTCGACTGCAAGGAGGTCATCCGGATCCAAACCTTCGCGCGGGAGCACGACCTCTTTATCGAGTGGGGCAACGCCCAGCATGTCCCTCGTGATCTTACGACCTGGGAGAAAAAAGATCTATTCAGCCACAACCGGAAGGCCGCCGAAGAGGCGCAGGCGCTGGGCACAAGGATCGTCCGCTCCTGTTCGGGCGGACTCATGCGCTGGAAACCCGATTCCATCCCGACGAAGCAGTTGCTCGAAGAGATGACCGAGGCTTTGTACGCCCAGAAACAGATGTTGATGGACCATAACGTGATCCTGGCCATTGAGACCCATTTCGAGTTCACCACTTATGAGCTCCTGCGGCTTTTCGAAGCCCTGGACGCCAGGCCCGGCGAATGGATCGGGATCTGTCTGGATACCATGAACCTGCTCACCATGCTCGAGGATCCCGTGATGGCGACCGGGCGGATATTGCCGTGGATCGTGTCAACACACATCAAGGATGGTGGATTCAGGATATCGGATTCGGGATTCAATTCATTTACAGCTCCTTTCGGGGAGGGAATCGTGGATTTCGATAAGATATTCAGTCTGCTGGAAACACTTCCGTGGGACATTAACCTGAACATCGAGGATCACGGAGGGGATTTTGATATTCCGATAAACAATCCTGATTTCAGAAAGAAATTCCCGGATTTGAACAACGGCGAGATGGAAAAACTGATCCTTCTTACCGAACAAACCCGGAAAAAGATGGAAGCCGGTGCCCTGGCGGTGCTCAACCGATCCGAATGGCCGGCGGTGTGCGAACGGAGGATGGCAAATGACCTCGTTCGCCTGAAAGAGGAGACTGAGAGACTGAGGGACCAAGAGACCAGAGACCAAGAGACCAGAGAC
>CAZJNQ010000064.1:0-3265 GCA_964547475.1 uncultured Porphyromonadaceae bacterium | reverse complement strand
GACCAGAGACCAAGAGACCAGAGACCAAGAGACCAGAGACTAAGAGACCAGAGACCAAGAGACCAGAGACCAAGAGACCAGAGACTAAGAGACCAGAGACTAAGAGACCAGAGACTAAGAGACCAGAGACCAATAGTTTAAAAAAGTGGATATTTTTGGAGTTAATTCCGAAATAGTTGGCTAATTACGGAGTAGTAGTACAAGAATAGTCAGATCATGAAAGAAAATTCTAAATCAAACAGTAAACCAGGAAAGGTGAAGATTTTCAAAATCTCCCTGGCTGATCATTTGGGCCGGGCCAAAGGCAA
The DNA here is from genome assembly GCA_964547475.1 of uncultured Porphyromonadaceae bacterium. Classification (GTDB taxonomy): domain Bacteria; phylum Bacteroidota; class Bacteroidia; order Bacteroidales; family UBA12481; genus UBA12481. Next base: position 2,957 of record CAZJNQ010000064.1, on the reverse strand, counting down.
TCCATACAGGACTCTGGCGGTTCCTGCATCCTGGTCTCTGTACCGATTCGCAGAGTTAATCATCGACAGCTTTAATTTCGATTTTGATCATTGCTTTGGTTTCTTCGACAACGTGAAAAACTTTTACAAATCCCAGGAAGGGTATGAGCTTTTTCGAGACATCGGGGAAGACACGAATTTCGGTAGTGTAAAGAAGAATAACATTGATAAGGTCTTTAGAGTTATCGGCAAGAAAATGGGCTTCCTGTTTGATTATGGGGACGAATGGAAGTTTATCGTGGAATTCACCGGTGAAATGGAAGTTCCGGCTATAAAAGACTACCCGAAATTGTTGGAATCAAAAGGGAAAGCTCCCGAACAATATCCGGATTACGACGAAGCGTAAAAAAAAGCCTTCTCATATCTTCACATCTCCGCACCCTCACACAAACTGCCGTAGGTTTATCGGCTGAGAGTTCAATTCATCATTAGTAATAACATATTGATGTAAATATATTACATTTGTAGTAAAATATCAATATCGTGGACAAGCTTCTCCTTCAATCCCTGATTGCTTCGCACCGGGAAAGGTTCCTGGCCGATAAGGGTTTGGTTCCAAGGGAGATAATGCCGACGTTGGAGCCGTTGCTGGTCCAGAAAGAGATCCTGTTCATCGGGGGAATACGCCGGAGCGGTAAATCGAGCCTGATGTCCTTGGTAGCCAGGGAGCTGGTAACCTCCGGACAGATACAAACAAATCAGGTTTTATATATCAATTTTGAAGATGAAAGGCTGATCCGGTTCAGGGTGGAGGATTTCGAGCAGCTTTATCAGGCTTATCTGGAACAGGATAATCCGACGGGCCGGAAATATCTGTTTTTGGAGGAGATTCAGGTAATTCCCGGGTGGGAGCGCTGGATACACCGGATGTATGAATTCGAGGATGTCAAGATCCTGATCACCGGATCCAACGCATCGCTGACCCGGTCGGATCTTTCTTCCGCGCTCACCGGCCGCAACCGCGAAATTCTCAACCATCCGTTCTCCTTCAGGGAGTACCTGAGGATGCTGACTATCGATTTTTCCGCAGGCGGAGGTAACCTGGCTCCCGATACCCGGATCGCGGTTCAGCGGGCGTTCACACGATATATGAGCCTCGGAGGATTTCCGGAGGTACTGAAATCAGGTGATGTATCACTGACGGACGCTTATTTCAAGGATATCATCCACCGGGATGTGATCTCGGCCAATCAAATACGCAATCCACGGGAGATACGGGAGCTGTGCCTGTATCTGATCACCAACAGCGGTAACCGGTTGAGTTATGATGCCCTGCGCCGGATGCTGGGAGTAAAGAGTGTCTCCACGGTCAGAAACTATCTGGAACAGTTAAAGCAGGTATATCTGATCCGGGCGCTGTCGGTGTACTCGCATTCCATCAGGAATCAGATCTATAATCCTGATAAGTATTATGTTACTGATATCGGTTTCTACCGGTCGCTAGCTTTCCGGTTCTCCGAAAACCTCGGCCAGGTGCTGGAAAACCTTGTATTCCATGAGCTAATGCGCCGGCATGAAGATCTTTATTACTGGTCATCCCAAGCCGGCCGGGAGGTCGACTTCCTTATCCGCGAAAAAACCGTCCTCACCCAATCTATCCAGGTAACCTACGATCTAAATACCGAGAACCGCGACAGGGAACTCTCCGGACTCATGGCCGCACAAAAGGAACTGGGCATCACCCGGCTGCTGGTCATGACGTATGACCAGGAAGAACGCATCCAGACTGATGGCTGTGACATCGAAGTCCTGCCAGTCTGGAAGTGGTTGCTGACGTCGTAGCGAATTTGGGGAAGACTGAGAGACTGGAGACGAGAGACCAGAGACTGAAGACCAGAGAGTGCAAAGTTTGGTTGTTGATGTTAAAAGCCGTAACTTGTAAAGGATTCGTTTTTTTGCGATCCTGTTCGAACCAAACCGCCATGAAAACCCTGATTAGAATTTCCATTCTGCTGCTGTTAATCATTTCTGGTTGTAAAAAAGAGGATTTGACACCTCCTGGTGAAGTGACCAATCTATCGGCAGCTTATAGCGGGACAACTATCATTCTTACCTGGTCAGATCCGCTGGATCCGGATCTGGATTTCATTCAAATCCTGTTTTGAATGGACTCGATCAAAGTGGGGAAAGGAACACGCAGAGAATTCACGAGTTTAAAATATGAGAGGGATTATGAGTTCGTATTCAGTACCTATGACATCGCCGGCAATCATTCGGCCGGAATCCGGATTCAATGCCGGATAGAAGACCTGATACCACCCGCTGAGGTAACTAATCTTTCCACTACCTATACCCAGATGTCGATATTACTAAAATGGACCCCTCCAAGAGATATTGATTTCACGAAAGTTGAAGTATCCTGTGATGATACGCTGATGGTATTGAAAAAGCGAGATACCACGACAGTGATTCCAATTTTCGAACGCGAACGGGAGTACCCGTTTACCTCGAAAACCATTGACTGGAATGGCAATAAATCCGAGGGGAAAAAGATAACCTGCAGTACATACGACTATCGGCTGCCTTTTACCGGTACGTTCAGTTTCCTTTCAATTCATTGGTCATATTTTAGTTTACCACCCTCTTCTTGGAGTGACACGGTAACCTATATCGGCAATGTATCTGTAATCCCGTCCAATGATAGTCTGATTCAAATCAGATATAGTGAAGATGACACGGATAGAATATGTGGAGAAAGAATTATGTACGGGACCCGCGTTGAACCCTTGCTGAAATCAAACGGTATCTTGAATTTGTACTATGTTCGGGGTTGTCTTGCAGCTTGGGCCCGATCTGGAAGGTCTTATGTTAATCCTGACAGTATTTATCTTGAGTTATCGACCGGAGGGAATGCGGGAGGTGCCGGGTTGAAATTATCCGGGAAACGAATCAATTAGGTAGATCGATTAACACATCTC
>CAZJNQ010000063.1:1806-17163 GCA_964547475.1 uncultured Porphyromonadaceae bacterium | reverse complement strand
TCTATTCGTATCAACTGGCCGTTCATCTCCAGGACAGAGGCTATTCGTTTGTGATATTGCCCAGGTTGGAGTTAAAGCGATCCTATTATCAGAAACGAATCAAAGAGGGTAAAAACAAGATGTCGACCCAGAACATTATCCGTAACAAATTGATAGCAAGGATCTTTGCTGTCGTTGAACGCGGAACCCCCTATGTGGACCTAATGAAATATGCTTCGTAAAATAACTTCGAAAAAATTTGGTTTTATCTTAGAATACGTTCGACGAATAATCGCTTCGCGATGAATATTATTATTCAGGCCGAAGGCCTCATTCACGAGCGAAGCGAGTTCTTTGTGAGCGATAGCGAATTATTTGCGAGGCGAAGCCGAGTCATTTGTGAGCGTTAGCGAGCCTTTTCACCGCCACCCCCGGCTTCTCCCCGGTATGCTCACCGTCAGCGAGAACCTGAGTACCGTTGACAAAGACATGGATCATCCCGGTTGAATACTGCTGGGGCTCGGTAAAAGTGGCACGATCCTCCTCCTGCAGCGGATCGAAAACTACGATATCAGCATAATTACCGGGAAAGAGTTTTCCGCGCCTGTCAAGCCGCAGGTTGCCAGCCGGCAAGGAGGTTAATCTTCGGATGGCTTCCTCAAGGGTGATTATTTCCCGGTCCATGACATATTTCCCGATCAACCGCGCGAAATTGCCGTAAGCACGGGGGTGAAGGCCTGATTTAAGAAAAATCCCTTCCGCTGCCTGGGATTCGGCATCTGACCCGAAACTTACAAAAGGCTGACGGATCTGCCTGACGAGGTTATCTTGGGACATCAGGAAATAGACCGCATCAATGTCCCGGCCGTTGTCGGCCAGCAAACCGGTCAGGGTTTCCACCGGTCCCGCAGAACGGGCCTCGGAAATTTCGCTCAGAGTCATTCCTGAATACTTTTTCAGGGTGTCATTGGTAAAACGGACCAGAATGATATTATCCGGTGATCCGGCGAGGTCATAAAAGTTCTCCCAGTTATCTCCCGGTTCGCTGATCTCCTCAACCAGCCTGGCCCGGATTTCCGGGTCCCTGAGCCGGCCGATCCAGGCTTCGGTTCCTCCCTCCTGAACCCATGGCGGCATACAGGCGTCGAGTCCCGTGGCGGCTGCCGTGTAAGTGTACATGTCTGCGGTAATTTCAATCCCGGATGCCCTTGCCGCATCAATCCGGGCAATGACTTCCGCCATTTTGGTCCAGTTTTTCAGCCCGGCTGCTTTCAGGTGATAGACCTCTGAACGTATCCCGGCTTCCCGTGCTATGGTTAACATCTCGCCGAACGCTTCCAGGAGGCGGTCTCCCTCGCTCCTTAAATGGGTAATGTACAAACCGTCGTACTCGGCCGCAACCTTCGCCAATTCGACCAGTTCATCTGTTCGGGAATAACATGCCGGGGCATAAATCAAGGAGGTGGAGAGCCCCATAGCTCCGTCCTTCATGGCTTGCCTGACCAGCTTTTTCATGCGGGACATCTCCTGATCCGTGGGTGTGCGATCACTGTAACCGAGCTCATGGACCCTGACCGTTGTGGCGCCGACAAAGGAAGCTACGTTGCAGGAAACGCCCCGCCTGACCAGGTAATCAAGGTATTCCCTAAGGGATGTCCATTCTATTTTATATTTGATTTCTCCCTGGGATTCCTGGCGGAGCTTTTTCATCCCGCTGTTCAATGGCCCGTCCGAACTGCCTTCGCCAAAGACCTCCAGGGTCACTCCTTGTTTAATATCGCTCATTGACCGCCCGTCTGCGATGAGAGATTCATTGGCCCAGCTCAGGATATTAATGAATCCGGGTGCAACGGCAAGACCGGTCGCGTCAATTTCACGAACGGCCTCGCAACTGTCCAGGTTGCCCATCGCAGCAATCTTGTCATTTCTTATGGCCAGGTCTGCAATAACGGGTGCCGATCCCGATCCATCATAGAGGATCCCGTTCCGGATAATCAGGTCGTAATGATCGTTGGGCTGGCAAGCGGCCAGGGCGAGTAGGGCCGGGAAGAGAATAGAGCGGTTCATCATTTACTATTCACGGGTCATTTTACTGTCAAAACCGTCTGCAGCCGTATATCTGCCGAAGAGCTCCCGATCATCAGCCGGAAATCTCCCGGTTCAATGACCGGCTTGAGGTTGAGGTCAAGCATGGTTAGCATCTCGGGTGTGATCTCGAAGGAACAGGCCCTGGATTCACCCGGTTGCAGCGCAATACGCTGAAAACCTTTTAGTTCCCTGATAGGCCTGACGACGGAAGCATATTCGTCGCGGATGTACAGCTGAACCACTTCCTCTCCGGCGACCGGCCCCGAATTGGTCAAAAGAAAGCTGACACGGGTGGTTTCACCCGCACGAACAGACGGGTTGTCCAGGCGCACATCCGAATAATCGAAGGTGGTATAGCTCAGGCCGTAACCGAACGGAAACAGAGGCTGGCCGGTAAGGTTCACATAATCGTCACCGCGACCGGTCGGTTTGTGATTGTACACCAGCGGCAACTGGCCTTCGTGAACGGGAAAGGAGATCGGCAGCCGGCCTGCCGGATTGCAGTCGCCAAACAGGACCGAAGCCACGGCCTCCCCCCCGGCTTCACCCGGATACCAGACATCCACAATTCCGTCAACCTCATCGATCCACCTGTCCATGGTGATAGCGCTTCCACCAACGAGGATCACAACGACCGGTTTTCCGGTAGCGGCAACTTTCAGGATCAGTTCCTCCTGGCGTCCGGGCAAGCCGAGAAGGGCCCGGTCGCGGAATTCTCCTTCCTCGATACCCGCGACCACCAGCACGGCATCGCTCCGTGAAGCCAGTTCGACTGCTTCACTGATCATCCGGTCGGTCGTATCAGGCACCCCGGCATCCCATACCAGGGAGAACCATGCATTTCCCGTCGGTTCATAGTAGTCAATCCTGATATCGTAATACATGCCCTCTTTAAAAACGTAGCCGGCTGTCAGTATGCGGCGGGAGGCTTTTATCCAGTTATCCAGGATTAATTTATTTTCGATATATAAACGGTAACCGTCATTTCCATCAATCCCGATTTTGAAAGCGCCGGTTCCCGGAGACTTCAGCTTGCCGGTCCATCTGACCGAATAGAATGCATTACCGGTTTTTTCAGGATCAGGACCGAACAGGGTCCATTGAAACCGCACCTGCCGGTCGATCCGGGTCAGGACCGGGTCACCAGAAAAAGTGATGTTGTCAAAGTATTCACCTTTGAGGCCGGGATGGAGAGTTGAGCCGTCGGGATGACTAAGAAATTCAACGGGAACAGGCACGAACCCAATCTCTTGCCGGGGGCAGCCCGGCGCAAACAGGATCTCTGGTCCCCGGATGGGTTTATCGTGACTTGTGACTCGTGACTCGTGACTGGTGACTCGTGAATCGTGACTCGTGAATCGTGACTCGTGACTCGTGTGGCAGTATTCCTTTAAGCCCTCGAGTATCGTCGTTACGTTGTTTCCCGGTCCGCTGTACCCGCCGAGGCGACCTTCAACGGCATCTGAGCCGATCACGGCGATGGTTTTAATGTTTTTTGAGAGAGGGAGTATTTGGTCCGGGTTTTTAAGAAGAACGATGGATTTCCTGGCTGCTTCCAGGGCAATGCTCCTGTGGGCGACACATCCGTTCGAGGCTTCTGCCTGTGAAGGGTCGGAGTAGGGATTCTCGAAGAGTCCCAGCTCAAATTTTGCCCTTAGGACCCTGGCGACTGCCTGGTCGATGATCTCCGGGGCAATTGAACCATCCAGGAAGGCATCCATAAACAAAGCATGATGTTCATAAGATGTCTGAAAGATCACATCCAGGCCGTTGGTCATGGCATCCGCCCCAGCCTCCCCGTAATTTTTCTGCGTCATGTGCAGCACATTGGCTCCACCGACGGCATTGGCATCAGAAATGACAAAACCTTGAAAACCGGTTTCCTTTTTAAGCCAGGTGTTCAATATCCAGTCATTGGCAGAGCAGGGGCGCCCGTCAAAGGAGTTGTAGGATGTCATGACAGACCGTGTACCACCACGCTCAAAAGAAGCTGCGAATGGGGGTAGGTGAATCACCCGGAGATACCGTTCGCTTAAATGGACCGGATAACTGTCCCGCCCACCTTCACCGACATTGGCGATCAGGTGTTTGGGTGTGGTGATCACACCCCGCCGTTCAAATTCAGAAACATAGGCCACCACCATTTCGGATGCCAGGAACGGATCCTCCCCGAAGGTTTCTTCAACGCGGCCCCAACGGACATCCGAAGCTATATTGATGACCGGTGAAAGGATTTGCCGGATACCGCGTGATCTCATTTCCAGGGCGATGGCACGGGCTACCTGATGCATCAGGACCGTATCGAAAGTAGCGGCCAATCCTATGGCCTGGGGAAAAGAAGTTGCTCCTGAGCGGATCAGGCCGTGCAGCCCTTCATCGAAGGGAATGACAGGGATCCCCAGGCGGGATTCCTCCCTGAAATAGCGCTGTATTTCGTTAATGACGCGCGCAGATTCTCCGGCTTGTGAACCGGGACTGTAATTCAATAGCTGCTCCGTTGCATTTTTTGTTCTTCCTTCGGCGGCCACCTGGAATCCAAAGATCCCGTTCATCAGTTTATCCTTACCGATACCCAGGTCGCCCGGGATCATGAAAAGCTGCCAGAACTTTTCGACCGGGGTCATCCTCTTCAACAGGTCACTGACACGCTCGTCAACAGGAAGGCTCGGGTTTTTGTAAGGCTGGCAAAAAACTGAGCCTGATAAAATCAGAAAAAAGAGATGAAACAAAACCTTTTTCATGCCTGGTCGTTTAGCCGGATAAAATTATTAAACAAAATGCCGTACCTAAGCATTCTACCCTTTACTCGATTTCCAGGAGCATCCACTTTCCTTCCACTACCCCGGCCAGCATGTTTTCCACCAGCAGGTTCCATCCGACAAAGCCGGTAAAGATCCCGTCCTTGGATTGGGCAGCTGTCGGAGCCAGTGTTTCGCCTGTATCGGCGTGGTAGGTTTCATGCATCGAGCCACAGGAGCGGATATCGCGAATCACCAGGTTTCCCAGCGTGTTAGCCAGTATCCTGCACTCTTTGTCAAACCCGTAATTCTTTAATCCGATAAAATACAAATAGTTGGCGATCGGCCATACGGGTCCCTGCCAGTTCGAGTAGGGTATGATTATACATTCGTTATTATAATCGGGATCCTGTTTTGATAATGACCTGATCCCATAGGGAGCCAGCATATGCTCTGTGTTCCAGAGGTATTTCCGGATCATTGCCCGGCTTTCTTCCCTGGGCAGAATATCTTTCTGGATCAGCACAACGAAGTTTGAATAGCTCACCCTTTTCACCGGCCGTCCGTCCCGCCTGCGGATATTCCACATCATTTGGGATACCGGATCCCAGTGGTATTTCAGGATATTGGTCTTGAGTTCCTCTGCCTTCCGGTTGTACACGGAGACGTCCCCGTTTTTTTCCAGTTTTCGGGCTATAAGGGCCATCGACAGGTACTCCCTGTATTGAAAAACATTGATATCCACTCCCAGGATGGCACTTGGTTCATGCTCGTCGTTGCTCAGTGCCGGATTATTGTCGGCTCCGCTTTGCATGGCATTGTCCCAGAAAAACAGGCCATACTTTGGATCAAACTGGGTTTTTTCACGATAGCTTATCACCTTCTTAATTGATTCCCATACCGGTTCAATCCAGGAGAAATCATCCAGAGCTTTTGCCGACAGGTAAGCTCCCTGTGCCAGGAAAGGTTTCATGGCAAACTTGCCAAATATGGGGCGCGGACCTTTTTCGGTAAAGCATCCGGGGACATAGCCTACTGAATCAACCGATCCGGCAAAGTTGAGGGTCCAGAATTTCAGATTATCCGGCCTTCCGATAGATGAAAGGTGCGATCCGATGAAAAAACCGTCCCAGTCCCACATTTGCTGGTAGAAGCCAGCCGGTACCAGGTACTCCAGCTTGATATATCCCTGGGCAGGATGAATGACCTGGGGGCGCAGCCGGGCATACTCCGACTGAACATCAGCATACAATTGTATCAGCATTTGTTCATTGATCTTCTTCTGGCCGGTGGTTGGAATGTTTTGTGCGAGTGACATCTGAAAAGAAAGCAATATGCTGATGAGGGTCAGAACGTTTTTCATTTTCTTCGAAGGTTTGACGGATAAAGATACAATTTGACAGGCGGGGAAAATCACACTGATTTGTTAGCTTTACCCTGAAAAAGCTTCATTATGTTGAGTGAGGCCGAATTGGAGCGCTATACCCGGCAGATCCGGCTACCCCGGATCGGGATTGACGGACAGGAAAAACTTAAACAGGCCAAGGTTCTGGTGATAGGAGCCGGGGGCTTGGGTTGTGCGGCTTTGTCTTATTTGGGGGCTGCAGGGATCGGGAACATCGGGATCATGGATTTTGATGCCGTTGAGCCAACCAATTTCAATCGACAGATACTGTTTTCGATGGACGATTTGGGATCGCCCAAAGCCTCACGTGCGGCTGAAAGGATCAGCCGGGCCAATCCGGAAATCCGTGTCACGCCCTTTTTGGAACCTTTAACGATGGAATCGGCCACCCGCATCTTTCCGGAGTATGACATAGTAATGGATTGCACCGATCAGTTCGACACGCGTTACCTGATCAGCGATGCCTGTGTCAGATCCGGCAAGCCGGAGGTTTACGGGGCCGTCTATCATTTTGAGGGACAGGTGACTGTTTTCAATTACCAGAAGGGTCCGAACCTGAGAGACCTTCATCCGGAAGAACCGCCACAACCCGGTCTTCCTGCCGGCGAAGAGGGTGGGGTAATGGGTACCATAGCCGGGATCATCGGGACCCTCGAAGCTAATGAAGCCATCAAGATCATTCTGGGGATCGGCGAGATACTGAGCGGAAGGATCCTGGTTTTCGACGCGCTGACTTGTAACAGTTATTTCTTTCATTTGTCTAACCATCCGTAAATCGGCGGCCGCATACCCGATCCATCATGAGCGCGATAATTGAAATCAGTAATGTCACAAAAACATTCGACAGCCATGTCGCTGTGAATGGTCTCTCCCTCAGCGTTCCCAAAGGCAGCATCTATGGGTTTATCGGGCCTAACGGCTCGGGGAAAACCACTACCATCCGGATGATCATGAATATTCTCTATCCCGATTCGGGAACCATCCGGATTTTTGGTCAGGAGCGGACCGGAAGCATGATTGAGAGCATCGGTTATCTGCCCGAAGAACGGGGTCTTTACAGGAAAATGAAACTGCGGGAGCTGATCCAGTTCCATGGTGAGTTGAAAAAGGTGACTAATCCTGGCCGGGAAGCCGATTATTGGATGGAAAAGTTTGATCTTACCCCGTGGGCCAGGAAAAAGGTAGAGGCTCTCAGCAAGGGAATGAGCCAGAAGGTCCAGTTCATCATCACCATCATCGACAGGCCGGAAATTATCATCCTGGATGAACCGTTCAGCGGGCTCGATCCGGTCAATACGGAGATCATCCGGGAGGTGATCCTCGGCTTGCGGAAAGATGGATCAACAGTCATTTTCAGCACACACGACATGGCTGTGGCTGAAAAAATGTGCGATTTCATCTTCATGATTTACAAAGGCCAGAAGGTGCTCGATGGAACGTTGCGGTCAATCCAGGATGTGTATGGGCAGGACACGGTACGGCTCCAGACTGAAATGGGTACCGAAGCCTTGAAGGGAGTTGCAGGGATTGATAAGGTCAATGATTTTGGGCAGGTCCAGGAGATCAGGCTGCTCCCCGATACCGATCCGCAAAGCATTTTAAAACAGGTGCTTGAAAAAACCCGGGTCGATCGGTTTGAGATGAGCGCTCCCACCTTGGAAGAGATATTCATCCGGATTGCCCGTCCCGATAAAACATCAGACTATGAATAAAACATTGGTCATAGTCAAACGCGAGTACAAGGCTGCCGTAAGGACTAAAGGTTTTCTCATCACGCTGTTATTGCTGCCGGTCATGATGGGGGGAAGCCTGATCGTCATGGCCCTGACGCAGGATAAGGTGGACCTGACCGATAAGCGGATCGATGTTGTTGACCAATCCGGGATCCTGGGACATCACCTTCAGCAACGTGCGGAATTGAGAAATCAGGTTGAGCTCATGGATTCGCTCTCGGGGGAAAAGAAAGCTCCCGCGTATTATATTGAACTGGTAGAACCCGATACGGTTGATCTGAACGGGCAGAAACTCCGGCTGTCAGACCGTATCCGGTCAAAGGACATACATGCCTTTATCCAGATCGGGAAAGACATACTCCACCCAAGACCCGGAGAAGAGAACTCGCGGATGTTCTATTATTCGGAAAACTCCCTCATGGATGAAACCCGTAACTGGGTTGGCTATATCCTGAATGAGAAGATCCGGGAACTCAGGGTGGCCGAACTCGGGATCGAACCGGATCAGGTGAGGGACCTGTTCTATTGGATCGATATGGAAGGGATGGGACTGATCAAAAAGAATGTCCGGACCGGTGATATCCAGGATGCCACAAGATCCAGTGTTCTTGGAACCCTCCTGGCCCCTTATATTCTCATGTTCCTGATGTTCATGACGGTTATCATGTCAGCAGTGCCCCTGCTTTCAGCGGTGATGGAAGAAAAAAGCGAACGGATAGCCGAGGTCCTGCTGGGAACTGTCACACCGAACCAATTCATGATGGGAAAAGTGATCGGTGGTTTGGCCGTATCATTGACAACCACAACTATTTATATTGTCGGCGCGATTGTGACGCTGAAATATCTGGGTCAAGAAAGCTTTATTCCTTATTCCGTGCTGCCCTGGTTTTTTGCCTATATGCTGTTGAATATCCTGATGGTTGGCTGTGGAATGGCCGCCCTCGGATCGATGTGTAACGATTCAAAGGATGCACAAGCCATTCAGTTTCCGGCCATGATTCCGATCATCATTCCGATGTTTGTAGTTATGCCGATCATACAAAATCCGCTAGGAGGTTTTGCCACAGCCATGTCCCTGATACCACCGTTCACACCCATGCTGATGCTGGTCAGGCAAGCCACGCAGGTCACAATCCCCTTATGGCAACCGATTGTGGGGCTGGCCGGAGTTTTGATCTTTACGGTTTTATCGGTCTGGCTCGGTGGCCGTATTTTCCGTTCCTGCATCATCATACACGGAAAGAGGCCGAAATTCGGTCTTCTGGTCAGACAACTCCTGAAGGGATAAAACAATAGAGTTGTCAACTTTTCAAAAGTTGACAACTCTAGAAGGAAATTCTGCCCAGTGCAAAAGTAAAGGCACGGAGGTGATTCTTCGATCCTGCCAGCAATGCCTCGGCCACGGTTTGAACATTCCGCGGAGGATTCAGTCCATAAACATCGTCCAGGTCGGCTATGTCCGTTTCTTCCACCAGCACACCCACTTTTAAAGCTTCCTTTAAGCTGATGTTTCCTTGTGCCAGCAATTGATCATAGAGCTTTTGAAGGTCGGGATTGGTGAAAACCCCCTCCCGGGATGAAGCAGGATCCTCAATTCCATAAACATTCATAAGGCGTAGGATGGCATTCATGTGGATTTGTTCCGACCTGGAAATATTATTGAAGGTCCTGTGGCTATTTTTCCGGTAAAAGGCCAGGTAGAGATCACGGGCTACCTTTTCTTCTTCCCGCATGTATTTCAGCCATTCCTCAATGGAAGGGGTCATCATGGAAGGCTGCGCCGGGTATTCGGCCAAAATCTGATCCATGTCGACCGTTGCGGTTCCACCATTAATTATCATGTCACCGGAATCATCGGATTCCAAATCAAGGTCCGGGGAGGTGCCGCAGGAAGCCAGGCTGAATATGCTCATTGCCAGTACGAACAATCTAAAAAAGTATTTTGATGGTTTCATTATTCACGGTATATTTATGGTTCCTAACTTTTTTCAGAAAGAGCGGGTCTTTTGAACGTGCTGGTTCATTGACCCGCTCTGCATTTAACCGGGCAAGGCTATGCCGGTCCCGGTTTAAAATTATCGCCTTCCGCGCCGGGCCTGAAAACCTGTGCCACTACCCATGCATATCCCGGTCCCGTTACCAAACCGGCCGCCGAGTCTCCGGCCACCTCCGTTGCCTCCACCCTGGTTAACAGTGATTCCCCAGGATTCAAGCAGGGCTTTAACTTCAGCCTGATGGGCTGATCTCAGGGCATTCATCTGCTCCCGGATGGCCAGTTTGTCGGCCAGGTTGGTCGTTGCGTAAAGCTGGTTCCTGAGGGCGGTCATCTCGGTCTGATGGGTCAATTGGAGTTCCGTCAGTTGGGCTTTCTGCTCGGCAGTCAGGACCGCATTGTTGATGCAGGTGCCGGTTCCATTGCCACGATTGCCACCGCCAAATCCATTCTGAGCACTGAGCCCAGCCGTTCCGGCCACGATCAGTAATGCGGCCAACGCGATTTTCATGCTAACTTTTTTCATGTTCTTTTTGATTACTTATTATTACTTGGAATTAACTGAATCCTTGGTTTCTCTCCACCAGGGTCCCCGGCCCTGGCCTTTGCCTCCCTGTGGACCCTGCCCACGGGGTATCTGAACATCACCATCAGGTTTGAGTATCCCCTTGATCAGTTCATACAGCCTGGTTTGCTGTTCCGGATTACAAATGGATTTCAAACTGATATAATACTGTACGGTAAGCTTTTTAAGTTCCGTATGATTAATCCCGATTTGCTCCGCTAATTCATTCAACCGGATCGAATCGGGCCGACTCTCATCCATTGAGTCAAGCAGGGAATCCCTGAGAAGGCTCATATCGTAACTGATCAGTTTTGCCTTTCTCATGTAGTTCCAATGGATCTCCCTGAATTGGTTCTGCTGATCAGAATCAAGCTTCAGTTCTCGTGCAAAGAACATGGTTTGCTGGGTGTCGGGGATCCCTTCTTGAATTTCCGAAAAGGTTGCTTTGGTTCCAGGTGAATCCGATGGTTTGTCCCTTAAAACAACCGTCAATACCGTTGCTATATTAGTTATGACCAGGAAAAGGATCAGCCCGATGAGTATTTTTTGTTTGTCCATCTGTAATCCCTCCTATCACTATAATCCCAATATAAACGATTCCAAAGGCTCTTGCTGGAGGTCATCAACGAGAATCCTGAGTTCATTCCTGAACATTCGATCCTGTTGAGTATCGGGAAGGATCAGTTTCCCCAATCCAATCCCACTTATGATCCCGGCCAGGATGAAAACACTGAAGACCAGGGCAGGAATGAACCGTGGACGCGTTGCCTGATTCTCATTCCGGATCACCGGTTGCTCTAAAAGCCCTTCAATCCGGGTAGCCAGGAACGGATCGGGATGGATAACCTTTTCCTTTTGAATCACGGAGTAAATGGAATTCTGAAAGTCAGCAAATAACCGGCATTCCTCGCAACTTTCGAGGTGTTCCCTGATGAGGTTTGCTTCTTCCCCGGTCAATTGTCCCCGGGTGAAAGCGATCAGGTAGGTCCGGCATTTTTTGCACTTCATGATTATCGGATTTATTAGTTTAGAAACATTTCAGGAGTAAAACTTGCGGTCTTAACAGGTTTTCTTATAACATTCATATAATTGCTTTTGTAGATTTCGCCTCGCACGAAAGATCAGGGACTCCACGGCAGAAACCGTCACCTTCATCACCTTGGCAATCTCCTTATAAGGCAAATCTTCATATTCCGAAAGAGTGATCGCGATCCGCTGATTACCTGGCAATGATTCAAGAGCCTGATGAAGAATCCGGGCTCGATCCTGCTGCTCCAGCAAATCGACAGGACTTTTTTGAGTGGGATCGGTCAACTGTTCTCCAAGGTCGATGCTTTCATCTTGTTTAACAGAGCTCCCGATGGTCAGGTATGTTCTTTTTTTGGCTCTCCTGATAAAATTCAGGCTGCGGTTCACCGTGATCCGGTAAATCCATGTCGAAAGGCTGGATTGCCCTTTGAACCGGTGCAAATTGGATAGAAAGTCAACAAAAACATCCTGGGTGATATCTCTGGCATCTTCTGTGTTTCGAACGAAACCCCGCGCGGTACGCAATACCAACTGCTGGTATTGATCCACAAAATTTTGAACCACCTTGGGATCACCTGCACGCAGTCTATTAATCAGGGTTTTTTCATCCATTCTGTCACCGAAGTTACCGGATTTGGATGTTTAGACACCTGAAGATAAAAAAACTTGCTTCATAGGCTTCTAGAGTTGTCAACTCTATAAAGTTGTCATCTGGTTCTCCATTTTACCCTCCGGGAGTCGTCTATATCTATACAAACCTTTAAATCAGGTCCGTTATGTCTTCTATTAACCCTCTTCAATACGGTAAAGTATACCACATCTATAACCGTGGCGTGAATCGTATGAACATTTTTCACACTCGTAAAAATCGCGATTTCTTCATGAAGCTGTATTTCCAACGTATTGGTCCTATGGTAGATACATATGCCTGGTGTTTAATGGATAACCATTTTCACCTGATGGTCAGGATCAAAACCTTGAAGGAAATATTCAGCGAGTTGTCAACTTCTATTGCACCTGACAAGTTGCAGAGTTTTAATCCATCAAGACAATTTGCTAATTTTTTCATTGCTTATGCTAGATCTTACAATCATCAGGAGAATCGAAAAGGAGCCTTGTTTGAGAGACCATTTAACAGGAAAGAGGTCAATAGCCTGGATTATTTCAGGCAGCTGGTTGTATACATACATCGAAATCCCATTAAAGGAGGAAAGGTTACACATCTTAAAGAGTATGAATGGTCCTCTTATGGGAGTTTTTTTTCGGTAAATCCCTCGGGATTATCTAAAGACCTAGTACTTAGTTGGTTCGATTCAACTATCAATTTTAAGAACTGTCACCGTAAGGAACAGGATATCAGCGAGATAGAAAATATCTTATTTGATGACGAGGAGGATTTGTCAACTTTATAGAGTTGTCAACTCTATCTATTGTATTCCGGCTATCTCCTTAACGGCCGTTATTGCGGTATCGATGTCGGTTTCCGTATTGAATGGTCCTATGCTGAACCGTACGGTTCCATGGATCTTGTCGGTCCCCAGACCTTCATGCACTTTGGGGGCGCACTGTAAGCCGGTCCGGCAGGCAATGCCGTAATCCACGTCCAGGATCGTTCCCACATCGCCGGAATCGAATCCTGCAACGTTGAAACTCAGTACCGGATTTTGATTGCGGGCATCTTCCGCACAGTAAGTAATGACGTTGTCAACCGACTGGAGACCTTTACGCAGTTTATCCCAAAGGAGTATTTCCCGCTGATGCAGGTTGTCGATCCCCTGCCCGAGGACCCATTTTACTCCGGCATTCAATCCGGCAATCCCCACCACATTCAGGGTTCCGCATTCGAGCCGGTAGGGGAACTCTTCCAGATGTGTTTTCTGTGCTGAACGTACCCCTGTACCTCCGAAACGGGTACCGCGGACAGGCACTCCGTCCATGACATAACTGCCTCCGATCCCGGTGGGCCCCATCAGGCATTTATGCCCGGTGAATACAAAGACATCGATATTCATGGTTTTCATGTCGATGGGGATGGAACCGGCACTCTGGCTCCCATCGACCACAAAGATCAAGCCGGTCTCCTTGCAGATTCTGCCGATCTCGGCAACAGGCTGAACCGTTCCGATGACATTGGAACTGTGGTTTACCACCACCATCCGGGTGTTTTTTCGGATTGCCTTTTTGATATCATCCGGATCGACATAACCATGCCGGTCAAATCCTGCATGGGTAACGGAAATGATCCCATCCATCTGCAAATGGTACAGGGGGCGCAGGACGGAATTATGCTCCAGCATCGTTGTGATCACATGATCATCTTTCTGAACCAGCCCCTGGATTATCATGTTCAGTGAATCACTCGCGTTATAACTGAATGTGAGCCTGTTGGGATCATCGCCGTTAAACAGGCCGGTCAGCAATTTCCGGGTGTTAAGGACAACCTCTTCGGTTTCCAGGGCGGCATCAAAACCGGATCGTCCCGGATTCACCCCATGTTCCCTGTAAAAACTGCACATGAAGTCATAGACCACATCGGGTTTGGGGAAAGTCGTTGCAGAGTTATCTAAGTATATCATAAGGCATCAGCTACAATTTCAGCCATGGTTTTTATCTGGATATTCAGTTTATTGGCTACGCAGATCTGTGTCAACTGATCCACGCAGTTATGACAGGGAGCGACCACGATTTCGGCACCGGTTGCCCGGATCTGATCCGCTTTAAGTTTCCCGGTTTTCATCCTCCGGTCGTTGTATTCGCTCATGGCCAGTTGTCCACCTCCTCCTCCGCAGCACAGATTGTCCACTCCGTGCGGATTCATTTCAATGAAATCCGAACAGGCTGCATGAAGAATATCACGTTGCTGCTGAATGATTCCGCCATTCCTGACCAGGTTGCAGGGGTCATGCAAAGTTACTTTTTTCGTGTTTTTTGATGGATCCGGCTTGATCCGGCCGTTTTTCAGATACCCGTCGATCAGTTCCACCGAGGTGAGTACCTCGAAATCAAAAGGATGTCCCAGGTAATTGGGCGCCTCCCAGCGAAAAGCCCTGGAACCGTGACCGCATTCGGCCAATACGCAGCGCTTGGTCCCCAGGAATTTCATCTCTTCTTCGAGGCGGGCCGCAATCCGGCTGGCTTCATCCTGGTTCCCGGAGTAATAGGCATAATTGGTGACGTCATACATATGGGACGACAGGGTCCAGCTTGCCCCGGCCCGATGGAATATCTTTGCCATGGCCGAGACTGAAAGCGGGAAGAATTTAGGTTCCCGGGGATTCAATGTGTAAAGAATATCTTTTCCGGGTGCATTCAGCGGTATCTGAACGGTATCGTCACCCAACTCATCCTTTAGATCATCCTCCAGCCATTTCAGGGTGTCCATCAGCTCATCCGTAGGGATACCCATGTTGTTGCCGGTTTGAAGAGCCGTGTTGACCGTGGATTGCAAAGAGGCCGGAACCATGCCCATGTTCGAGAGCATTGTCCGGCCTGTACGAACGAGGAAGGCAACATCCACGCCGATGGAACAGTGAAAGGTACATCGGCCACACATTGTACAGGCCCCGAAAAGGAGATCAGTCATCTCTTTGGCAGTTTCCTCGTTCAACTCCCTGGCATTCACCAACCCTGGCAGGATCCTTCCCGTGAAAGTATGGTAGCGCCGGTAGATCGAAGCAACCATGTCAACTTTCCGGGCCGGTATCAGCTTTTCATCATGCGTCGCCAGATAGAATATGCAGCTCTCGGCACACAAACCGCAATGGACACAACTGTTCAGATGCGTGATCAGCTTGTTGTTTTTCAGGTTTTCAAAAACCTCTAATCCT
>CAZJNQ010000063.1:0-1706 GCA_964547475.1 uncultured Porphyromonadaceae bacterium | reverse complement strand
CTTATCTCCACACTCCTCTTCTCCCAAAAAACAGTCCCAACTGATACCGGGCCGCAAAAAAGTAAACCACGTGTTTCAGCTTACCCAGCGGCATATAAAGAAACAATAGGGCGGCGCATAAATAGTATGGACATCCGGCAGGACGTCCGATCAGCAGGTACACGACTGTCACAGCCTGGAACAGGGTGACCAGAATGTTGGAGAAGTAGTCATCGGGATTCGAAAGAGTTCTAAGCTTTCCAACGGTTACGCGCTTTATCAGGATAAATAATCCTGATATACATGAAAGACAAAGGTATCCGGCCAGAATCCAGAGGAGCAGGCCTGAAATATCAGGAACAAAAAAGAAAAGGATGAGCAGCGCGACAGATAGGAAGGTTCCGGCGTGATAGACCAAGCCGGCCGTATAGGTTGGCAGGTGGAGATAGGCTGATTCTTTATGGGCAGGATTTATGCCCTGGGTAAAGGAATAGCGGATCCCGGCTGCTTCCGTTCCTGATGGTTTGGCCAGGTCATGCGGTTTGCCTAAACGGACCAGCCGGAGGAAATGATTTCCCAACATCCCGAGGCAAATGACCATTGATGATAGTGCAATCCACTGGCACCAGCTCATGATCCGTCAGATTAGGTTAAACACAACCGTCGGGTTTGGGCAGGCCGGCTATCTTGCACGCTCCCCGTGCCGGACCCAGAGGGAACAGCTCATATATCTCACGCAACTTGAGGCCGGTTTCCTGACACAGGACCCGGACCATCGGGGCCATGCCTTTGTCGAGCCAGTTTTGGCGGATCAGACGGACAATGGCCCAATGTTTTTCGCTCAATTCCGGTACTCCGTCATTCCGGGCGAATAAAACGGCAATCTCTTCATTCCAGATGGTCGGATCAACCAGGAAGCCATCCCCGTCAACCTCAAACGACTTTCCTTCAATATCAATAGTTGGCATATGTATAATGGTTTAACCGGATGTTAGCCGGCGTCGAAAGATAGAAAAAAGAAGTGTACCAAAGGATGACGGTCAGTCGGGCATGAACCAGCTTTTTACGAGGTCATTCTTTTCCTCCTTTTCACTGGTATGCCTGAATTCATTCGTCCGGTTGTTATAGACATAGACTTTTTGCCACTCCGGATAATGAACCTGGATCTCCCTCAGGGCTTTAATGATACCGTATAGTTCCTTATTGGTCATGACCGGATGCAATGAAAGCCTGATCCAACCGGGTTTCATTGACAGGTCGCCATGGTTGATCAGTTCCGTGATCCGATGCGAATCGGCATGACTCACATTCAGCAGATAATGCCCGTAGGTACCGGCACAGGCACATCCGCCCCTCACCTGTATCCCGAACCGGTCGGACAGTAGTTTTACGACCAGGTTAAAATGAATGCCTTCAATGTAGAAAGAAATGATACCCAGGCGCCGGGTTTGATCATTTGCCAGAATCCTGAGGCCCGGGATTGTCCGGAGCTCCTTGAATGCAATTTCCAGCAGCTCGTTCTCGCGGTCCCGGATCTTTCCGACACCCATCCTGTTTTTCAGCTCAAAAGCCAGGGCTGCCCGCATGGCCTGAAGAAATCCGGGAGTTCCTCCGTCTTCGCGGAGTTCAATGTCGTCAATATACTTATACTCGCCCCAGGGATTCGTCCAGTCGACAGTACCCCCGCCCGGGTTGTCGGGGGTTTCGCAATTGTAGAGGGAAGCATC
>CAZJNQ010000062.1:1880-17259 GCA_964547475.1 uncultured Porphyromonadaceae bacterium | reverse complement strand
TTGGATATTAGATTTTGGATATTGGATGTTAGATTTTAGATGTTTGAAAAAAAAGGTTAATCCAAAACCCAAAACCCAAAATCCAAAATCGTCATTATTGGATGGACCTTACCGCCCGTTCGATCCTGGTTATCGTCTCATCAGGCCTCAGCACTCCCATGATATCGAATACTCCCGGTCCCATCGGGGCACCGACGAGGCAGAGCCGGAGGGCATTCATTACCTGGCCGGCATTCAGGTTGTTGGCGGTAATATGGTTTCGGATGAGAGATTCGTACTCTCCGGGCCCGGGAGCACCTGGGCACAGGGGCTTAAGGAGAGCAATGATGTCGATGAGCATTTGAGGTGTCCCGGGGGTCCAGCGCTTTTTAATGGTGGCCTCGTCGTAGGTGGTTGGAGCTTCGAAGAAATAGTAACACTGGCTCCACAGTTCCTTCACAAAGTTCACCCGTTCTTTAACCAGAGAGATTATTATCCTGATCTTTTCATCACTCAACCGGTACGCCTGCAAGCCATTTCCCTTCTCTCCGTACTCTTTGACAAATTCCGAGGCTAACTCTTCATCGCTCTTCCGGATCAGGTATTGGTGATTGAACCAGCGCGCCTTATCGGGATCAAAGCGTGAGCCTGATTTGCCAACACGTGACAGGGTAAAGGCATCGATCAGTTCATCCATGGAATAGAGTTCTTTATCCGTGCCTTCGTTCCAGCCCAGCAAGGCCAGGATGTTAACGAAAGCCTCAGGGAAATAGCCGGCTTCGCGGTAACCGCTGTAAATTTCGCCGGTATCCGGGTTTTTCCAGTTGATCGGGAAGACCGGAAAGCCGAGCTTGTCCCCGTCGCGTTTGCTGAGTTTACCGTTTCCGCTGGGTTTGAGAATCAAAGGAAGGTGTGCGAATTGAGGCATTGTATCACTCCAGCCGAATCCCTTGTAGAGCATGACGTGCAACGGCATTGACGGGAGCCACTCCTCCCCGCGGATCACGTGGGTGATCTCCATCAGGTGGTCGTCCACCACGTTGGCCAGGTGGTAGGTCGGCATTCCATCGGATTTAAAGAGCACCTTATCGTCCAGGGTACTGGTATTGACCCGCACCTCACCGCGGATCAGGTCATTCATCATAATTTCATGGTTTTCAGGCATCCGGAACCTGATCACGTAGGAGGCGCCGGATTCCAGCAAGCGGTTCACTTCCTTGCGACTCAGCGAAAGCGAGTTCCGCAGGCTCATCCGTGTGGACGCATCATACGCAAAAGCTCCTTCTTCCTTTTGACCTGTCCCTTTTTCCTGATTTCTGCCTTCTGCCCTTTGCCTTCTTCCTTCCAACTCTTCCGGTGTATCAAAGGCATAATAGGCCCATCCGCTCTCCAGGAGCTGATCAGCATATTGCCTGTAGAGGTGCTTCCGGTCCGATTGCCTGTAGGGCCCGAACTTCCCTCCTTCGCGGATCCCTTCATCGATCGTGATACCGCACCATTCGAGCGATTTCATGATATACTCCTCAGCGCCGGGCACCTGCCGTCCCAGGTCAGTGTCTTCAATCCGGAGGATCATGGTGCCGTTGTGCTTCCGGGCAAAGAGGTAGTTAAACAGAGCGGTCCGGATACCACCCATGTGGAGCGGGCCGGTAGGCGAAGGGGCAAAGCGGACGCGAACGGACATAACCTGGCTGATTACAGCACAAATTTACTGATAAAGGCAGAAGGCAGAGGGCAGAAGGCAAAAATTAGTCTGAAGACTTAAGAAATAAGGAATGAAGTTTCCATTTGCGATAAGGAGTGGCATCTATATCTTCAAATTGCAACTAATATTTATGAATACTTTACAGATTAGGCTTATCAGGTTTTCGGTAACGGTTTATCAGCAAATGCAGGGAATCAAGAATGATTCTCTCCTTTCTGGTATTGCGTCACAACTCGTTCGCTCCGCAACATCAACAGGAGCAAACTATTCTGAAGCTCAATCAGCAAGCTCCGGCAAGGACTTTCATAATAAGGTGAGAATTGCCTTGAAGGAATTGAAAGAATCTCAATATTGGATTTGCTTCCTGAGGGAATCGAATGCCCAGGTTGAACAGTTACAGGAGATGTACCGGGAATCTGAAGAATTGGTAAGAATTTTAAGCACTATCTGCAAAAAGACTGATCCTCAAATTAAAAAGTAAAGTAACAAGATTCCACCCTTTCCCCCTATTTCTTTTTTCTTATTACTAATTTTTGCCTTCTGCCCTCTGCCTTTTGCCTTAAATTATACTCTCAGGAATATCTTCTTCCGGTACAGGAACAACAGCATCAGCCACTCAATGAGGATGATCCCGGTCCAGAAGATCACCTCTCCCCAGGCTTCGCCGGCAATCCGGGAGAGGCCGCCAAAGAGGAAACGGCTTGTATGCCCGAAATCGATGAGTACGGTTCCGAGGTAGATGGTGATCGAGTTTACGCCGATGACGGAGAAGAAGAAAGTCCATTTGCGGAAGCGCCAAACATCGATGATCAGGTAAAAAAGCGATAAGAGGAGGCAGGCGATACCGCCGGCCAGGAGGTTGAAAGTGGTGGTCCAGGCAGCCTTGATAACCGGGTAAACCGGCTCCAGCAGCAGGGCCAGGATGATGAAAATAACTCCCGTTCCGCTGATGATGAGCAGTTTCCGGTACTCCGACCAGGCTTTAGTCCGCAGGACCTCCCCTGCCAGGGCTCCCATCAGGGTAATGCCGGTTGCCGAAACGATGCACAGCAGCCCTTCGGGATCAAAGGTACCACCGTAGAGCCTTCCGGGTAGCAGCATCCTGTCGATATAGCCGTTGATACAGCCTTCGGGAGTGAGTACGCCCGAGCCAATACCGGGTACCGGTATGAAATTCTGGATAATGGCATACCCCAGCAGGATCACTGCCAGCCATATCAGCCGGAAGATGGACTTCCTGGTGAACAGAACGATCAGGCAGGCAAAAAGATAAGCCAACCCGATCTGGCCGAGCACGCTGGCAAACCGGAAACCTTCACCGCCGAAGCGGAGCTGCAGTATCCCGTTATAGACAAACCCGAGAATCACCAGGGTCAGTCCCCGCCTGACAACCTTCCAGGCCAGGTGAGGCTTGTCTGATCCTTTGCCAAGTTTGCCGAGAATGGCATATGAAGCTGCTACGCCGGAAATAAACATGAACAACGGGAAGATCAGGTCCTCAAAATGAAATCCGTCCCATGGCACATGATGCTGCTGTTTGGCCCACCATTCGAGCCAATTCCATCCGGTTACTTTGGCGAGGGCAATGAACAGTTCGCCCCCGCCAATGATCCAGAACATATCAAAACCCCTCAGGGCATCGAGGGAAAGTAGGCGGTGATCGGTGGATCCTGGAGTTGACATGGACTTGAGTTTAGGTTTAGTCAACTAAGATACGAAAACTGCCTAAGTAAGGCAGAGGGCAGAAGGCAGAGGGCAAAAATTAGTAATAAGTTGTTAAGAAAGAAGGTATTATGTCTATCCCCAGGCTTCAGCCTGGGGTCTTATAAGCAGATCGAGCTTAGCGAAACTCCCCTCTCCCGCGCTCCCGTTGGTCGCGGGAGAGGGGTTGGGGGTGAGGTGCATCGCGCACCAGTAAGCCGCGAGAGGGATTGGGGGTGAGGTGAATCGGGAGCACCAGAAGGGTTGTGTGATTATGAAAAAATGTACCTTTATTGTCAGTCAACCAATTATCGAATTTCAACCGATTGCTTCCTCCAGGGCTTTCGGATACCTAACCAGACAAACAAATGAGAAAAGATAGCTGCCATTCACTATTAATAACACCAAACTATCCAAATGATATGAGAATTATTATTTCCACCCTTGTCTTGCTTGTACTCATTGGTTGCTCGGCTCCCAAACCAGGTGATAACATCATTCAACTTGATCCAAAAACCTGGCCAACCGAAAAGGTCGCCCTGGAGGACATTATCAAGGAAATCCGCCTGGTACCGTTGGAGACGAAACCTCAATGCATGCTAGGCTCCGTGAATGAAATCCAGTTAACTAAGGACCGGATCTATATTTGCCAGGATGAGAAAATCGTATCCTTTACTGATAAGGGAGAATTTATCAGGAGTTTCGGAAGCCAGGGAAAAGGACCCGGCGAATTCTTCTGCTGTAATAATATTATCGCTAATGAAGCTAAATCTGAGCTCCTGGCCAATGATGTTAACTATCGGAAGTTTCTCTATTTCGACCTCGATGGCAATTTCCTGCGCGAGCAAAAGCTGAAGTATTCGGGAATGGAACTTGCCTTACTTACTCCTGATTTACTATGCAGCCATTCTGGTCGAATGGGATTTGAATCAGAGAAAAATGAGATGGTTTTATTGGATTGGAACGGTACCATAATACAAAAACATTTCCCATACACAGAGTCATTGTTCATCGATGGTGGTTCCGGTTTGGCTGACGGGATAAGTCCTAACACCTGCCTCTATACGAAAATGGCAGATAAACATATTTATGAAGTCTCCCCAGAGAGGATTGACATTTTGCTTACCCTGGATTTCGGAGAAGCGGCCATAGACACATCCTTTTTATCTTCTGTTGATGATTTTTTCAAGGTTTTATTAGACCCCCAGAAAATACTGGGTTTGCATAACCTGGTGAACACATCATCTCATCTTGCCGGATCAGTGGTTACTGGTAATAGAATCAGGGGATTATGGTTACTCGACTGGCATTCACGCGAGCATCGGTTACTGCCTGCAGACTCAACCCGGTCTTTTGGAACCTGTGAGGGAATTCCCCTTCATACTCCCATACAAACCTGGGAGGACTGGTTTATTACAACCATCGACGGGATCGACTGGTTTGAATCGAGCCGTCAATTGACCGAAACTGATAAAATCAAACTGCGAAAAAAAATCCCGGGATTTACCGAAGCCGAAAAAGTGGACCAGGATGGGAATCCGATCCTGATCTTCTTTAAGTTCAAGGCGTTGTAAAGCCGGGCATCCGCTAAGGCAAAAGGAAAAAGGGAAGGAGGAAGGAGGGGATTGATATCTGACTAGCCCCGGGTTTCAACCCGGGGGTGGGAAACAGACCCTATGCCTAACCCCAGACTTCAGTCTGGGGGGGAAGAGGGTGTGAGTGTCTGTGTGAGTGTGGGTGTGTCGCCACTCACGAGTCACGGGTCACGGGTCACGAGTCACGAGTCACGAATCACGAGTCACGAATCACGAGTCACGGGTCACGGGTCACGAATCACGAGTCACGAGTCACTAAACCAGCCCCTTTGCGTGTTTCTCCCCGATGACTTTCAGCATGTCAACGGTCATAGAGGCTAAGTCGTACTTCGGATCCCAGTCCCACTCGGCGCGGGCGCAGCTGTCGTCCATCCTGTTCGGCCAGGAATTGGCAATGCAGATCTTCACGGGATCGGGATCATAGGTCATGACAAAATCGGGAATATGCTTTTTGATCTCGGCGCAGATGATCTCAGGATCGAAGCTCATCGCCGTGACGTTAAAGGAGTTCCGGTGCTTCAGCCGGGACGGGTCGGCTTCCATGATGCTGATAGCGGCATTCAGCGCATCGGGCATGTACATCATGTCGAGGAAGGTGCCGGCCGGCAGCGGGCAGGTGAACTTTTTGGTCTTGACCGCCTCGTAATAGATCTCCACGGCGTAATCCGTTGTACCGCCGCCCGGCAGGGTGACATTGGAAATGATGCCCGGGAACCGTACCCCGCGGGTATCCACGCCGAAACGGCTGTAATAATAATCACAGAGCAGCTCGCCGGTCACCTTGGTAACGCCGTACATGGAAACAGGCCGCTGGATGGTGTCCTGCGGGGTGAAATCCAGCGGTGTCGTCGGACCGAAAGCACCAATGGAGCTTGGGAAAAAGACGGCACATTTGTATTCCCTGGCAACCTCAAGGACGTTATAAAGTCCGTTTACCCCTATATTCCATGCAAGCTGTGGATTCTTCTCACCGACAGCCGACAAGACCGCAGCCAGGTGATAAATGGTGTCGATATGATATTTCCTGACCAGGCCGGCCACCTCGCTGATGCTTGTCACGTCCATGGTTTCCATCGGCCCGGTTTCGGCCAGCGGGCCTTTGGTGATGATCCGCTTGTCGCTGCCGATGACGTTGCTGTTGCCGTAACGCGTCCGGAGTTCGAGGGTCAGTTCGGAGCCAATCTGGCCTCCGCAACCGGTCAAAAGAATTCTCTTCATAAACAGGGGCTTATAATCAGGTACTTATAAAATCAGGTTCATTCTTTAAAAGTAGGGAAACCCGACAAACATCCCTATTAATCGCACGAATTATAATGATAAAAATCAGCAATAATGGTGAGGCTGAATCCTTTGCATTCACTGCAAAGTTGTTAATTTTGGCGCGATCAAAACGGAACAGTCCTGTAAGACATGTACGATAAATTTCAGAGCCATTTGCAAACCCAGTTGAACGAGATTGAGGCGGCCGGTTTATTCAAGAGTGAACGGATCCTCCTCACGCCGCAGGGGCCGAGTATCCGGACCTCAGCCGGCCAGGATGTGCTGAACTTCTGTGCGAACAATTACCTGGGTTTTTCAAACCATCCCCGCCTGATCAGGGCAGCCAAACAGGCTCTTGATTCTCATGGCTACGGCATGTCATCGGTCCGTTTCATCTGCGGAACCACCGACCTGCACAAGGAACTCGAAAAGAGCATTTCGGGTTTTTTCGGGACGGAGGACACGATCCTTTACGCTGCCGCCTTCGACGCCAACGGTGGAGTTTTCGAGCCTCTCCTGACCGACGAGGACGCCATTATCTCGGACATGCTCAACCATGCCTCGATCATCGACGGGGTGCGTCTCTGCAAAGCCCAGCGTTTCCGCTACTCCAATGCCGACATGGAGGACCTTGAGGACCAGCTTCAACAGGCGCAGCCTTGCCGTTACCGCCTGATCGTCACGGACGGTGTTTTTTCAATGGATGGCAATGTGGCTCCCCTCGACAAGATCAAGGAGCTGGCCGACCGGTACGATGCCATGATCATGGTTGACGAATCACATTCTGCAGGCGTGATCGGGAAGACGGGCAGGGGTGTCACTGAACATTTCAATCTCCGCGGGCAGGTCGAGATTATCACCGGTACGCTCGGGAAAGCTTTCGGCGGTGCGATCGGGGGGTTCACGACCGGCAAAAAGGAGATTATCGGGATGCTGCGGCAGCGGTCGAGGCCTTACCTTTTCTCCAACTCCATCCCGCCAACCGTCGCCGCAGCCGGGATCGAAGCTTTCAGGATCCTGAACGAGTCAACGGAACTTCTTGATAACCTGCATAAAAACCGCAGTTTTTTTGTTGAACAGATGACTGCTCTCGGTTTCGATATCAAACCGACCCAATCCGGTATCTGCGCCGTGATGTTCGGTGACACCAAACTATCGCAGGAGGTAGCTGCCCGGCTGCTCGATGAAGGCATCTATGTTATCGGGTTCTATTTCCCGGTTGTTCCCAAAGGCGAAGCACGCATCCGGGTCCAGCTCAGTGCCGCACATACCCATGACCATCTTGTTAAGGCTGTTGCCGCTTTCGGGAAGGTTGGACGGGAACTGGGGGTGATTTCCTGAATCCCCTGATCGTTTGGACGCATTCTCCGTCTCAACACTGTTTTCTAATTCAAAAACGGTTATATTTGGTCGCTAACCGTACATAATCCATTGTCTATGCATGCTTTCAAATCCTACGAGGAAATGTCAAAGAATTTCTCGTGGGCTCAAGCCGAGCATGAGCTTGGCTATACTCCCGGCGACGTCATCAATATCGGGTGGTACTGTTCCGACCGGATCTGCCGGCTCGGAAAATCTGAAAAAACAGCCCTGGTATGGGAAGGCAGGGAGGATGAGGTCAAGCGGTACACCTATAACGACATCCGCCTCCTGAGCAATACCATCGGGGCTTACCTGAGGAGGCTCGGAATCCGGGACGGTGACCGGGTTTGCCTCTTCATGGACAAGGTGCCCGAGCTATATATCGGGCTGCTGGGGATACTGAAGATCGGGGCCATCGCCCAGCCGCTCTTTTCGGCTTTCGGTGATGAATCCCTGTTCATCCGGCTCGAGAATGCCGGCACCCGGGCGATCATCACCCAGCGCAAGCACGCGTCAAAACTTCAGAAGATACTCGACAGGCTGCCCGGGCTGGAGTTCATCATCGTGGTGGATGACGACGGCCGAAAGGCACTGAAGCCCAAGGAGGTGGTTATGCACATGGAGCAGGAGGAGCGGGTGGAAGAGATCGGTATTTTTCCTACACGGGCGGAAAGCCCTTCGCTGCTCCACTATACCTCGGGTACGACAGGCCCGCCCAAGGGAGTCAAGCATGTCCACTATTCCCTCATTTCCCAGTACCTCACAGCCAAGTGGGTGCTTGATCTGAGGGATGATGACATCTACTGGTGCACGGCTGACCCGGGATGGGTGACCGGAACTTCCTACGGGATAATCGCCCCTTTTGCACTGGGTATCACCCAATGCGTGATGGATATAGGCTTTTCGGCCGAGGCGTGGTACCGGTTCATTGAGAAGCACCAGGTCAGCATGTGGTATTCAGCCCCCACTGCCATACGGTCACTCATGAAAGC
This sequence comes from uncultured Porphyromonadaceae bacterium, assembly GCA_964547475.1. Taxonomy (GTDB): domain Bacteria; phylum Bacteroidota; class Bacteroidia; order Bacteroidales; family UBA12481; genus UBA12481. The sequence continues at coordinate 8,665 of CAZJNQ010000062.1, read as the reverse complement.
AGGGGACGAGATAGTCGGTAAATTCGACCTGTCGAGTCTCAGGCACCTGGCCAGTGTCGGCGAGCCGTTGAATGCGGAGGCAGTGGTCTGGTCGCAAAGGATGTTCGGCAAACCCTTTTACGACACATACTGGCAGACCGAAACCGGTTCGATCATGATCACCAATTTCCCGGGAATGAAAGTCAAGCCGGGCTCCATGGGCCGCCCGTTCCCCGGTCTGACGGCTGCTATATTGGACCCGGACACATTTGAACCGATCACCGGTATCAACAAGCCGGGTTTGATCGCTTTCCGGCACGATTGGCCTGCCCGGATGCGTACCTACTGGAACAATGAAGAGACCTTTCGGAAGAAGTTCCGGAACGGATGGTATCTCACGGGTGACCGTTCGACCATTGACCAGGACGGATATTACTGGTTCATCGGCCGGGATGATGACGTGATCAACACCGGTGGCCACCTGGTGAGCCCGTTCGAGGTGGAGTCGGCCCTGCTGGAGCATCCGGCTGTTGCCGAATCCGCCGTGGTTGCCAAGCCGGATGAGGTCAACATGGAGGTCGTGAAAGCCTTTGTCACCATTAAGCCCGGTTTTGAGGCCAATGATGAACTCGAACTGGATATCATGAACTTCATCCGGAAAAAGCTCTCCCCGCTAGCCATGCCGCAGGAGATCGAATACATGGACAAGCTCCCGAAAACCCGCAGCGGCAAGATCATGCGCCGCGTGTTGCATGCCCAGGAATGGGGCCAACAGATCGGAGATATATCAACATTGGAAAACGATTAATAAATTACAATATGCCTGACATCAACGAAATGAAAGAGATCATCCTCAAGTACGTGATCAACGAGTACGCTGAGGAGGATGACAATGTGACCTTTGACACTCCACTGATTTCCAGTGGATTGGTTGACTCATTTTCGATGGTTTCCCTCAAGCGTTTCCTGGAGGTGAAATACAAGATCTCGATCCCCGACGACAAAGCCACCCCCGAGGCTTTCGACAATGTTAACAAGATCGCCAACCTGGTACTGAACTACCTATAACATAGCGGCCAACTCCTTGAAAGTTGGTGACTCTAAAAAAAACTACCTATGGGCTACTCTGATAAAACAAAAAAGGTCTATACCGATCAGCTTGATGCCATTGCCGCTGCAGGGCTTTTCAAGCAGGAGCGGTTCATCCATTCGAGCCAGGCTGCGGACATCGAGGTGGAATTTCCGGCCGGTTCTGTCACTAAAAAGGTCATTAACATTTGCGCCAACAATTACCTCGGACTCTCGAGCCACCCTGAAGTGATCAAAGCAGCCCATGAGGGGCTTGACACGCGCGGGTACGGGATGTCGTCGGTGCGGTTCATCTGCGGAACGCAGGACATCCACCGGGAACTGGAACGACGGATGACGGAATTTCTCGGTACTGAGGACACGATCCTCTTTCCTTCATGCATGGATGCCAATGCCGGCGTTTTTGAAGCGATCCTCACCCAGGATGACGTGATCATCTCCGACCGTTTGGTGCATGCCTCCCTGGTCGATGGGATCCGTCTTTGTTCGGCCATGCATGATACGTTCAAGCATTCCAACATGGAACATCTGGAAGAGAAGCTTAAGTTGCATGCCGACAAGCGTCTGAAGGTGGTTGTGAATGACGGGGTCTATTCGATGGACGGTGACATGGCCAAGGTGGATCAGCTGGTTGCCTTGTGCGACAAATATGACGCCATGCTCCTGATCGACGAATCGCATGCATCGGGATTCATCGGGAAAACCGGTCGGGGAACTCCTGAACATTGTGGAGTCCATGGCAAGGTGGACATTATCACGACGACCTTCGGGAAAGCGCTCGGCGGAGCTTCCGGCGGGTGTGTTTCGGGAAGGAAGGAGATTGTCCAGATGTGCCGCCAGAAAGCCCGTCCTTATCTGTTCTCGAACACCATCGCCCCGGTGGTCGTGTCGGGTGTGCTCAAGGTTCTTGACATCCTCAGCGAAAGCACCGAAAGGCGCGACAAGCTGGAACAGAACACCATACTTTGGCGGAGGGTTCTCACCGAAGCCGGCTTTATCATCAAGGAAGGCAACACCCCGATCGTTCCGGTGATGCTGTTCAATGCCAAGCTGGCGCAGGATTTCTCAAAAGACCTGTACAACGAGGGCATCTATGCGGTCGGATTCTTCTTCCCGGTGGTACCTAACGGCCAGGCCCGCATCCGCACCCAGATATCGGCAGGCCACGAAACCTTCCACCTGCTGAAATCGCTCGACCGGTTCATCAAGGTGGGGAGGAAGTACGATATACTCCATAAGACGAAGGAGGAGATCATAGAGAGGTATGGGCAGTAGAACGTAAGGTAGGAAGGCAGGAAGGCAGGAGGGCAAAAGGAAAGGAGGAAGGAGAAAGGAGAAAGGAGAAAGAAGAGTAACCTCCGGTGCATCCGGCACAGCCGGTGCGACCGGAGGAGATCAGGCAAATGGAAAAAGGCAAAAGGAAAAGGTGAAAATCACCAACCCCGGTCTTCAGGCCGGGGTGGATACCTCACTATCCGTTCACTTCAAGCACAACAACAGCATTTGCCCACTCCTTCACATGGGAGATCGAAACAAAAATCCTGGTGATTCCTTTTTCCTCAGCGGCCTCTTTTGCTTTTCCGGTAAGTCGGATTTCAGGCTTGCCAAGTTCGACATGATAGACTTCAATCTGGTTGAACGCAATGCCGCTGGTGAATCCGGTGCCTAAGGCTTTTACAAATGCCTCCTTGGCGGAGAAACGTGCCGCATAAAACGGTGCGGGATCGCGAAAGGAGTCACTGTAAACAATCTCATCCGGGGTAAACACCCGCTTTTTGAACGCATCTCCCTTGGCTATAAAATCCCGGATGCGCTCCACCTCGATAATATCTGTGCCGATGCCGTAAATCATGGAGCAAATATAAGGCAGAGGGCAGAAGGCAGAAATTAGTTACAAGGAAAAAAGAAAGAAGACAGAAGGATTTCTTCTGCCTATACTTATTACCTACTTGATTCCTTTTCTTAAGTCTTAAGACTAATTTCTGCCTTCTGCCCTCTGCCTTTTGCCTTAGCTTAGCTGCATTTGCTGTGCCCGCAATCCTTGCAGGTCAGGCATCCTTCCTGGTACATGAGCTTGTCGCTGCCGCAGTGCTCGCATTTCTGCCCCTTGACGGCTTCGGTCCCATTGGGGATGTATTGCTTGAGGGCACGGGCCACGCCGGCTTTCCAGGAGGTGATGTTCTCGTTGTCGAGACTCAGCGATGAGACGAGGTTCACCACGTACGGAATGGGCATGCCGTGGCGGAGAACGCCGGATATCAGTTTGGCGTAATTCCAGAATTCCTTGTCGAACATATAGGACAGGCCTCCCACCGTGCAGGGATTCCCGTACTTGTCGGTGTATTGAAAATCATATCGGGCGCCTTCGGATGTCCTGATCTTGATGATGCAGCCATGGGTGATGTTCTTGGGGATCACCAGGGTATCTTCCTCAACCCGGCCGGTGAAGATCTCATAAGGCTGCCCGTCCAGCATTCCCACAAAGGCGATCCAGTCTTCGTCCTCGTTCTTGAACCGGAGGAGATCGGCTTCAAGGACCGGCGGACGTTTATGGCCCGCATGGGAGCGATGTTCGTGCTTCTCCTCGTCCTTTTTCTCTTCATTCTTGATCAGTACTCCTTCGCGCGATCCTTCGCGATAAACGGTGACGCCCTTGCACCCGCTTTCCCAGGCTGTCTTATAGACCTCGGCCACGGTTTCTTCCGTGATGCTGTGAGGCAGGTTGACCGTTACCGAGATCGAATGATCGACCCATTTCTGGATCTCCCCCTGCATCCTCACCTTGGCTACCCAATCGATATCGTTGGAGGTCGATTTGTAATAAGGCGATTTTTTCACCAGTTCCTGCAACTGTTCATCGGAATAGTCTTTCACCGCTCCGGCATCATGGCCATTGATGGTGAGCCAGTTCATGAACTTGTGATGGAACACGTTGTATTCCTCCCATGAATCCCCCACTCCGTCGACGAAGGAAACCTTGGTATCGGGATCGCTGGGGTTGACTTTCCGGCGGCGGCGGTAAAACGGCATGAACACCGGTTCGATGCCCGATGTGGTTTGTGACATCAGGCTGGTGGTCCCTGTCGGGGCAATGGTCAGGAGTGCCAGGTTGCGGCGGCCTGCCACCTTCATTTCCTCGTACAGATCGGGTTCTGCCTGCTTCAAACGGTTAATGAACGGATTGTCCTTTTCCCGCTTGGTATCGTACATCGGGAAAGCTCCTCTTTCACGGGCCAGGTTCACCGAAGAGCGGTAAGCTTCGATCGCCAGTGTTTTCTGCACTTCCACGGCAAAATCAATGGCAATGTCGCTGCCGTAAGTCAGGTCCAGGGCGGCCAGCATATCGCCCTCAGCGGTGATCCCGATGCCGGTGCGGCGCCCCTGTCCGGTTTTGTTCCGGATATTCTCCCACATTTTCAGCTCAACCCTTTTCAGTTCATAATCTTCCGGATCCCGGTTGATCTTGGCCACGATGCCGTCAATCTTCTCGGCTTCCAGGTCGATGATGTCATCCATGATCCGTTGTGCGTAATGGACGTGCTCCCTGAAGCGCTCGAAATTGAACTTCGCTGCCGGGGTAAACGGTTCATCGACATAAGAGTATAAATTGATAGCCAGCAGCCTGCAGGAATCGTAGGGACAGAGCGGAATCTCTCCGCAGGGATTGGTTGACACTGTCTTAAAGCCGAGATCCCCGTAACAGTCCGCCACCGATTCACGGATAACCGTGTCCCAGAAAAGGACCCCGGGCTCGGCTGATTCCCAGGCATTATGGATGATCTTCTCCCACAGCCTGCGGGCATCGATCTCGTTGACGTGAGTGGGATTATCGGAATCGACCGGGAAACTCTGAACAAAACTCCCGTTATTGATCACGGCCTGCATGAACTCATCGGTGACCTTGACCGAGATGTTGGCACCGGTGACCTTCCCCTTGAGGGTTTTGGCATCGATGAAATTCTCGGCATCCGGGTGCTTGATGGAAATGCTCAGCATCAGGGCCCCGCGCCGTCCGTCCTGGGCCACCTCGCGGGTGGAATTGGAATAGCGCTCCATAAAAGGGACCACCCCTGTGGAAGTCAGTGCCGAGTTCATCACCGGGCTCATGGTTGGCCGGATATGGCTCAGGTCGTGCCCCACTCCGCCGCGCCGTTTCATCAGCTGAACCTGCTCCTGGTCAATCTTCATGATGCCGCCATAGGAATCCGAGGGGCCTTCATTTCCAATGACAAAACAGTTTGAAAGGGAGGATATCTGATAGGGATTGCCAATGCCGGTCATCGGTCCACCCTGCGGGATGATATAGGAAAAGTGCGAGAGCAGCACGAATACCTGCTCTTCAGTCATGGGATTCGGATACCGCTTTTCGATACGGGCGATCTCACGGGCCATTCTCCGGTGCATATCGTCCGGAGTCTCTTCATATATGTTCCCATGCGAGTCTTTCAACGCATACTTGCTAACCCAAACAGTGGCAGCCAGTTCATCCCCACCGAAATATTTCCGCGAAGCTTCTATTGCCTCTTCATAAGTATACGTCTTCCGCCCCGTTCCCGTTTTCACTGACATATCCTCAATGTACATGGCACTATAAAAAAGTGAAGGTCAATTGTTTAGACAAGGTTTGATAAAAAATGAGGGGGCTTTAGCCCTGTTATCAAATTTAAGGGGGGAGTCAGAGAAAGGAAAATCTATTTTATTAACAGAACCGGATTTACCCGGGTAACCCTCTTGACAATCAGAAGTTTGTCCCGTTCATATCCATTTATCAACATCAATTGTTCAATTTTTTTCCATTAAATAACTAATAATTAGGCCGGTAGACCCCTTCTGATTTTCCATGTAATTGAGGGCCAGGTTTCCTGTTTGAGACAGGTATTTCTGATCCGAAGCGAATTTTTTTATCAGGTCCGATAATTGATTCCGATCCTTGAATGAAAAGGCTGAACCGGCCCGTATCAGGTCATGTGCTTCCCTGAATTTCTGCCAGTTAGGACCGAAAAGCACAGGCAAGCCATAGGCTGTCGGTTCAAGTATGTTATGGATCCCCTTCCCGAAACCACCCCCGATGAGGGCCAGGCTTCCCAGGGAGTACAACCCGGCCAGGTGCCCGATCGAATCCACCAGCAATATCTTCCAATCCCCATCCTCAATATCTTTCACCTCACTATACCTCACCATACCTCCACCATACCTCACTTCTATCTCTTTCAGATGATGTTCACTGACATCATGCGGAGCCACAATCAACTTCCAACCCGCCAGGATATCCTTAAGATCAGGGGAGGACCACACCTCAGCCAGCATTTTCTCTTCCGCCGGCCATGTACTCCCGGCAATGAGTATTGGCCGCTCTTTCTCCTTTCTCCTTTCTCCTTTCTCCATCATGACAGCGTCCACCCTTGTATCTCCCGCCATCGTCACCTGGGTGATTCCATGCCTCTTGAGCAGCTGAAGAGAAGATCCGTCCTGCACGAAAATATGCCGGAACAGGCTGATCCGCTTCAGGAACGGGCGGCCCCAAATCTTAAACAGGTACTGATTTTCCCTGAACTGCGCCGATACCAGGTAAGACGGAATATCAAGGCGGTTGAGGCTGGTCAGGAGGTTGGGCCAGAAATCATATTTGACGAGTATGAACCGGTCGGGTTTGAGCTTCCGAATCAGTCTGACCATATTCCTGCGGGTATCCAGGGGAAGGTAGAACACCAGGTCAG
>CAZJNQ010000062.1:0-1780 GCA_964547475.1 uncultured Porphyromonadaceae bacterium | reverse complement strand
ATCAGTCTGACCATATTCCTGCGGGTATCCAGGGGAAGGTAGAACACCAGGTCAGCCCCCGGGTAATCCTTTCTGATGGTGAAGCCTGACGGGCTGAAGAAGCTGACCAGGATCCGGTCATCAGGATTTTTCTCTTTCCATTGCCCGATCAGGGAGCGTCCCTGTTCAAACTCACCCAGGGAGGCTGCATGCATCCAAAGGGTCCGCCTTGCAGGATCGGGCGAGTATTCATCCAGGCGGCTCCGGTATTCCCTGCGGCCCCCGATCCAGTTACGTGCCTTCCCCGATACAGGCGAAATTGCCAGGATCAGCAGGTAGAAGATCCGGATGCCAATCTGGTACAGGAAAAGCACTGTCAATAGTAGTAAAAAGTACCGGTTGCTTTTTTATTGACCGGGAATATCCACCCAGCCCTGATCCCAAAGAGAAAATCATGGCGTTTCAGGTTCTCCGGGCCCCGGATGTCAAAAAGCCAGTCGCGCCTGCACATGGTCCAGGCCTGGTGAAAATCGAAACCCACGTAGAAATTGAGGGGTTGCCTGTGGTCGAGATGCAGGTACCCGATAAACTCATTGATGGCAAATCCATTGGTGAGGTAGTCAAACATCTTGGCATAGTCATCGGTGATTACCGGGATATTGTTTTCCTCCTGCCGGAACGAGGTCTTGTATTCCATAAATCCGGCCGAACCTGTGATCATCAACCCTGAATTCCTGTTGGGCCCGAAAATGGGGAAAATTTTTCCCGCGCGGATGCCGGCATAGTACCCCCTCTCGTAATAGAGGACCTCCATCTGTTCCCCGTAGTTCGTGATGAAATATCCGTACTGGTCCTGAACACCCCTGAGAATGCTGTCTCCCTTCCACTTGTTGCCGAAAAAATAGGTGAAATCGGCAGAAAGGAGCCAGTTGGATTGGGTTTTCAGCATATACGACAAGCCTGCGCCCATGTTCATTCCATAGCGGTTTGCGATGTCTCCTGCCGGAATATGGCTGCTGACGTGGAAACCGAACATGTTGACCAGCATGGCGGTATCCGTCACCGTCTGACCCCGTGCCAGGAATGGCAAGGATAGGAAGACAAGGGCCAGGAATCGCTTTGCCATAATAAGGTTGATTTGGATGGTAAAGATACTAAAACCGTGCTTAACTTTTTTTAACGAAAGCCTTCACGGCAACAGGCAAAGATTAGTACCTTGCATGGATAACCTGAATTTAATTTTAAATCATCCCATGCGAAAAGATTTTACTACCCTGTCAGGCCTCATGGGCCTGCTGGCCATCGGGCTGTCTCTCGGTTTTACCCAGCCGGCCGACAAAAAAGAGAAAAAGGAAGAGGCAAAAAAAGAGCCTGTTTCCTCCTCGACCTTCAGCGCGCTAAAGTTCCGGAGCATCGGGCCCGCCTTTACATCGGGCCGGATTGCGGATATCGCGGTGAATCCCAGGAATTACAGTGAATATTATGTGGGTGTCGCAGCAGGGGGCGTATGGAAGACCTCCAATAACGGAACCACCTGGAAACCTGTTTTTGACAATGCCGGCTCCTGGTCAGTGGGACCGGTTGCAGTGGATCCGAACAATCCCGACGTCGTCTGGGTCGGATCGGGCGAATATAACTCCCAGCGTGCCATCGGTTATGGCGACGGGGTTTACAAATCGACCGATGCAGGCGGTTCGTTCAAGAACATGGGCCTGACCAAATCGGAACATATCGGGCGCATCCGGATCGATCCCCGCAATTCCGACGTGGTGTATGTATCCTGCCAGGGACCTCTCTGGGG
>CAZJNQ010000061.1:14397-17332 GCA_964547475.1 uncultured Porphyromonadaceae bacterium | reverse complement strand
TCAGGCATAGGCGTTCCCATTCTGATCAACGGCCACCTGAACCGGATCGAAGCCACGGCAGGAGACAAGAGCCTGAAAATCAGGGTACTGTCTGAGAAGAACGAACTGGTGACTGAGAGAGAGATTGATAGGAAGTAGAAAGGAGGAAGGAGAAAGGAGAAAGTGGATGTGGCTGTGAGGCAGAATCACGAGTCACGGTTCACGGTTCACGAGTCACTTCTCCGCAGGATTTGCTATCTTGGTTACTGCTTACCATCGAACATGAAGCCCGCATTTCTCCCGCTCCTCGCTTGCCTGAGCCTCATAGCAGGCGTTCACGCCGTCTGCCAGGTTGTCGACAAGCCTTTTGTCATCAATTACGACAAAGGCATCTACGGGGGAGGAAACCAGAACTGGTCGGTTGCCGTGGCCAGTCAGGGAATGGTCTATGCCGGCAATGACAAGGGTTTGCTGCAGTTTGACGGTTCAAACTGGAATTTGTATCGAATGCCCGATCAAGGCATTGTAAGGGCCGTGGCCTCCGGGGAAGGAGGCAAGATCTATGTGGGATCCTATGAAGAGTTCGGATTCTGGCAACCGGACGAGACGGGGCAGCTCAATTATACCTCCCTGAGCAGCCTGCTGGTTCCTCCGGGCTCCCTGCACAACGATGAAATCTGGAGGATCATACCGCATAACGGGAAGATCTATTTTCAGTCCTTTTCCAATATCTTCATCTATGATGGCAGTAAGATCGACATATTAAGTCCTTCCAGCTCCATGGTCCTCCTGATCAGGGCGGGCGACCGTCTTTTTGTCCACCAGGTTGGCAGGGGCCTGTATGAAATCATTGATGACATGTTCAGGATGATTCCCGGATCGGAGATTTTTGCCGCTCATGAAGTAAAGGTAGTTTTACCATTCGGGGGGAACCGGTTCCTGGTGGGCGCTTCGGGCATGGGTTTATTCCTATTCGACGGAGCCGGATTCAGTTTTTGGGAAAGTCCGGTCAGCAGGATGATCAGTGACCATGACCTGAACAACGGTATTTCCGGTTTTAACAGGATGGTGATCGGGACGATCGGTGACGGACTTTACATCCTGGATGAAGGAGGAAATTTAATCGAGCACCTGAATTCGATGAATTTTCTTCAGAACAATACCGTGCTTTCACTGGCCTTCGACTTTTCGGGTAATATCTGGGCAGGTCTCGACCGGGGTCTGGATCTGATCAGTTTCAACGCGGGGATGGATTTTTACGTGGATCCTTCCGGTACGATGGGTTCCGTCTATGCGGCTGTTCTGGATGACAGGGACCTTTTGGTCGGCACCAACGAGGGCCTCTACCGTTATTCTTTCCTCGAAGGTGTCGGTTATACCGGCCCGGTTGCCGTGCCTGGACTTAGCGGGCAGGTTTGGGACCTGAAGAATTTTGATGGCGAGATTCTATGCGGGCATAACGATGGAACTTACCGGGTCAAAAGAGAGGGTTGTGAACTGATTTCGGAGATAAACGGCGGATTCGAGCTCAAGAGGATCCAGGACCGGAACCGTGACATCCTGTTACAAAGTACTTACAGCGCTTTTTCAGTTTTTTCCCATGTTTCGGGTTCCTGGGAATTCTCCAATCCGGTAACCGGTTTTTATGAACCGATTACCAATTTTGAGGTGGATCATCTGGGCAATGTCTGGTGCACTCATGCTACAAGGGGTGTGTTTTGCATCCGGATGAAATCCGACTTGAGTGCCGTAGATAACATCACCCTTTACGGTAAAAACGAGGGGCTTCCCTCTGACAGGCAATCCCAGCTGATCAGGATGGAAGGGCGAATCGTTTTCCCCACCGGGCAGGGCCTCTATTTGTGGGACGACCTGAATGATACCATTGTGCCTTTTACCCAGTTAAACGTCAAGCTGGGCGAATTCCAGCAATCAAGGCAGATACTGAAAGCCAGGGAGAATCATTATTGGATGGTTCTCAACAACGAGGCAGCCCTGTTCCGGATCACGGGTTTTGAACTTCAGGAACTGTTTCGGTACGATCTGGGCATGCAGGGGGTGAACCTGACCAGCCACTTCACCCGGATCATCAGCCTGAAAGAGGGTTTGCACCTGATTTGTCTGGATAATGGCTTTGCCTTGTTCGACGAATCGCATCTGCGGAATATCCCCCAGTTGCCGCCCCTTTCAATTACAGGGATCAGCACGGTTGACCGGGATGGCAAGATCACCAGGCTACCGGTCGGACCTGCCTCCAAACCTGTCCGGATACCTTATGCATCACGCAATCTTTCAATCAGTTTTTCGGCAGGTCCGGGATTCAGAATGCCGCTCTACCGCACCCGCCTGGAGGGGCTGGAACCGGATTGGACCCCCTGGAATTCTTTTTCAGTGGTGAATTATACCCGCCTTCCGGGCGGCGATTACCGGTTTTGTGCCGAAGCCAGGAACATCAACGGAACGACAGGAAATACAGCCAGTTATGCTTTTATTATCGGACCTCCGTGGTATAATTCATGGCTTGCCTATATCCTGTATGGTTGTGCCGTGATCCTGGTCCTGTTCCTGTTGAGGGTTAACTTCATGAAGCGACTCAGGCGGCACAAGCTTAAGATCGAACAGGAGGAGACACTCAAAAGAGAGCAGGAGCAGTTGCGGACCGAACAGGAGATGATCCGCCTCAAGACTGAAAAGCTCGAGGCGGAAGTTAACTTCAAGAACATCCAGTTGGCTGATTTTACCATGAGTGTGATCAAGCGCAACGAACAACTCAGACGGATTCGCGATGAGCTTCAGAAACAGGGGCAGTCGAGGACCGGAATCTCCTTCAGCGGATTCATTGCAAAAATCACTCACCTGATCGATCACCAACTGACTTCCGGGGATGATTGGCAAACCTTTGAGACCCATTTCGACCAGGCCCATCAGGATTTTATTAAGCGATTGAAAACCAGTT
>CAZJNQ010000061.1:0-14297 GCA_964547475.1 uncultured Porphyromonadaceae bacterium | reverse complement strand
CTGACGTAGCTATGTGAAACTGGTTTATTGTGAATCGTATAGGAGTCGGTTTAACTTTGATATAACCGTTAACCTGCCTCTCCATACGACCATGAACAAAGTCTTGTCCCTTTGGTTGTGCATTTTATTCTCCACACTATCATTCATGGGTTGCCGAAGCACCTATGTTGACTTGCCGGCTGAAGAAAAACAAGCCTTCACCGGAGACCTCAAGGAAAGGACCTTTGATTTTTTTTGGGAAATTGTCGATTCGGCCTCCTGGCAGACCGATGACCGGTGGCCTGCTCACGATTTTACCAGCATAGCGGCTACCGGGTTCGCCTTGCCGTCTTATATCATCGGGGCTGCCAACGGGTTTATTACCCGTGACCAGGCATGCAGCCGGGTTTTGAATGTTCTGGAATGGCTCTGGCAATCCGGGCAGGGTCCGGAACCGGAAGGACGCACAGGCTACCGGGGCTTTTATTATCACTTCCTGGATTACGGTTCAGGGACCCGTTACAGGACGGTGGAACTATCAACCATTGACACCGGATTGCTCATGGCGGGAATACTGGCGTGCCAGTCGTGGTTCGACCGGAAAACTGAAGCGGAAAGAAGGATCCGTGAACTTGCGGATTCATTGTTCCTTAGGGTTGAGTGGGACTGGGCCATGAATGGGGGAACAACCATGTCCATGGGTTGGCATCCCGAATCGGGTTTCATCAGTTCCACCTGGACGGGATACAATGAAGCCATGGTGCTTTTGCTGATGGCGATGGGTTCGCCCACTCATCCCATTTCCGGAAATGCCTGGAACACCTGGTGTGAAACTTACCGTTGGAGCAATTATTACGGGCAGGAGCATGTCAACTTCAGTCCCCTGTTCGGGCATCACTATTCACACCTGTTTATCGATTTCAGGGGGATACGGGATGAATACATGCGCAAGGCCGGGATCGATTATTTTGAGAATGCCCGCCGGGCCACTTTAAGCAACCGTGCTTACTGCATGGACAATCCGGGGAAATTCAAAGGTTATTCCGGAGAAATCTGGGGGCTGACCGCGTGCGACGGGCCTGCCGGTGAGTCGAGATTCATCGGTGGAAGGGAGGTTCGGTTCTCGACCTATGCAGCCAGGGGCGCCAGCTCCCTCTACGTCCTGGATGACGGCACCATCGCTCCGGCTGCCGCCGGAGGTTCCATCCCCTATGAACCGGACATTTGCCTGGGTTCTCTATATGCCATGAAAGAAAAATTCGGCGATCGGCTGTACCAGGAATACGGATTCAAAGATGCCTTCAACCTGACTTATTCCTTCCATCCGGATCAGCCGGAGGGCTGGTTTGACAAGGACTATATCGGGATTGACCAGGGTCCCATACTGATTCAGCTTGAGAATCATGAAACAGGCCTTATCTGGAATACCCTGAGAAAGAATCCTTATATTATTAGCGGCTTGCTCAAGGCCGGTTTCACCGGCGGCTGGCTGGAACAGGTTAAAACAGAGTGATGATCCTGCAACTTTTAAACACAGTCTTACTATGGCACATATCAGATTAGCAATAACCATCACCGCCCTTCTCCTTGCATCCGTGTTTTCGGCTGTTAACGGCCAGAATCGGATCATAACGGGGAAAATCACGGCAGGTGATACCGGGGAAACGCTGCCAATGGCAACCATTGCCGTTTCGGGCACCACCCGGGGAGTGATTTCCGATATCGACGGAAATTACCGTATTGAAATTCTGCCTGGTGACGCGGCCCTGGTCTTCTCCTTTGTCGGATATAACCCGCTGGAAGTGGCTGTTGGTAACCAGTCAGTGATCAACGCGGTGTTGCAGCCAAAAGATAAAACCCTGGAAGAGGTAGTGGTCATCGGTTATGGGACGGTCAGGAAAAGTGACCTGACCGGTGCCGTCAGTTCGGTAAAGGCCAAGGAACTCACCCGAATCACCTCGCTGAACGCTGAACAGGGGCTGCAAGGCAAGGTCACGGGAGTCCAGGTGACCAGCACTTCAGGTGCACCGGGGGCCACTCCGGTCGTGAGGGTCAGAGGCGTCGGAACATTCAATAACTCATCCCCGATCTATGTGGTTGACGGAGTGATCCTCGACAATATCTCCTTCCTGAGCTCGGCCGACATTGCTTCCATGGAAGTGCTGAAAGATGCTTCGGCCACGGCTATCTACGGCTCCCGGGGTGCAAACGGAGTCATCATCATCACAACAAAAAGCGGGACTGTCGGGGAGGAAAAAGCGGTTTATAACTTCTCCTCTGAATTCGGGATCCAGCATCTGGCAAAAAAGATCGACCTGTTGAACGGAAGGGAATTTGCCATTATTTCCAACCAGATCAGGCCCGGTTCCTATAATAACGTGGATGCCGTCCCTGATACCGACTGGCAGGGCCTGGTTTTCCACCCGGCACCCATTCATAACAGCCAGCTTTCGATCACCGGTTCAACCAGGTTGACGTCCTATTATGTCAGTTTCGGCCTGTTCAACCAGGACGGCATCATCGACAAATCGAACTATAGCCGTTTTACCATCAAACTGAACAACGTTTACAACCTGCACAAGAATTTCAAGCTGGGCAACAACCTGACCATTGCGCCTTATACCCAGCAGAATGCACCCAATGTGACTTACCAGGTATACAGGGCACAGCCTTTGCTTGAACCTTACTATGCTGATGGAAGTTACGGGGTAGTCCATAATGTAGGGAATCCCCTGGCCGATCTGGCCTATTCAAATAATTTCAACAGGGGGATCCGGGCGGTTGGGAATGTATACGCAGAAGCGAAAATCCTAAGCGATTTTAGCGTGAAATCGAGTTTTGGCATTGATGCCGGATACAATAAGGCAGAGAGTTTCACGCCGGCCTTTACCGTTTACAATCCCGACGGGACGGCAACACAACAGCAGAATGTCAACAGCGACCTCTTCAAGGGACAGTCTGACAACACCACCTGGCTGTGGGAGAACACGGTCAATTACAATAAGTCCTTTGGCAAGCATTCTTTGAACCTGCTGGGAGGTTACACCATGCAGGAGTCCCGTTCGGAATCCCTCCAGCTGGCCGGCGAGAATGTGATCCGGGACGCTCAGGATTTCTGGTACATCGGTCCTGCGTATATCGTGGATGCGACCAACGGGGTCAATACCCTTTCCTCCATTTACAACGGCGTGGACGCAAACCTCTATTATTCCATGATCTCATTCCTGGCGCGCGCCAATTATACCTTTCTCGACAAATACATGTTCACCGCCACCTTCCGGCGTGATGGATCGTCCAAGTTCACCCGGGAGAACCGGTTTTCCAATTTCCCGTCATTTGCGGCCGGATGGAATATCGGAAGGGAAGAGTTCATGGAGAGGTTTCCAGTCATATCCAACCTCAAGCTGAGGGCTTCCTGGGGTATCATAGGAAACGAGAAGATCAGCTATTACGATCGCTTTGCCAGAGTCACCTCCGACATGGTTGCGGTTTTCGGCAATCCCGATGTTGCCATACCTGCCGCGACCTATGGGAAGAGCGGCAATCCCGACCTCAGGTGGGAAAGCACCACCCAGACGGATATCGGATTGGAGATCGGCCTTTTGAAAAACCGCCTCACCGGGGAATTTGATTTCTATAACCGTGTCACCGATGACATCCTGGTTGAGCTCTCCACACCGGGCCATATGGGCAACGGGCTCGGCCAGAAGATCCGTTACAACGCCGCGTCGGTGCTCAACCGGGGTTTTGAGATCAATCTCAACTGGAGGGAGCAGAGGGGAGAGATCACCTACAGCGTTGGCTTGCTGGGTTCGACCATCCACAACGAGGTCCTATCCATCGGAGGTAATAGTGGTGTGGATTCCCTCCTGATAGGCGGTTACCTGGGTGATGGCCGGCCGGTGACCCGGAGCATGGTCGGACTTCCGATCGGAGCCTTTTACGGGTATGTCACCGACGGGATCTTCCAGAACCAGGCAGAACTGGACGCTTACCCGCATGATGCCCTGGCCGCCGTCGGTGACCTCCGGTTTGTGGACATCAATAACGATGGAAAAATTAACGGTCTGGACCGCACCTTTATCGGTTCGCCGATCCCCAAATTCATCTATGGGGCCAATTTCTCGGTCCAGTACCGGGGATTCGAGCTTTCAGCCGATTTGCAGGGCCAGGCCGGGAACAAGATATTTAACGGGAAGGAGGTGGTCAGGCCCGATCCGTACAACTTCGAAAAACATGTTTTCGACCGGTGGACAGGCGAGGGAACCAGCAACACGGAACCCCAGCCTTCCTGGGGCGGATACAACTATTCTCCTTCAGACCGGTTTATCCAGGACGGCTCGTTCCTGCGCATCCGTAATGTCATGCTGACTTACCTGCTTCCGGAAACCCTGACCGGAAAGTTGAAAGTGGGAGAGATCCGCGTTTACCTGAAAGGGACCAACCTCTACACCCTGGCGAAGTTCACCGGGTACACGCCTGAAATTGGCAGCTTCGATGTACTTTCGAACGGCATCGACAATGGAATCTACCCGGTCACAGCCGTCTATTCAATTGGTTTTAACCTTTCATTCTGATCGCCATGAAAGCACGTAACACAGTATATTCCGCCATCTTCCTCCTAGTTTTATTAACAGGTTTTACCGGCTGCAAGGATTTCCTGGAGACGAATCCGCAAGGGCAGCTGACCCAGCAGGTTTTTCCGACAACGGAGTCAGATGCACTCCTGGCAACCAACGCCGTATACTCGACATTGCGCGAATGGTTCTATCATTCCGGCGGCTATCCGATCCTTGACATACTGTCGGATGACAGTCACAAGGGGAGCAATCCAAATGACCAGCTGAATACGGTTGGACCTTATGATCTTTTTGAGCATTCGGCCACGCAGGACGGGCTGGACCGGTGGTGGAGCACGCTCTATGAAGGCATCAAGCGTGCCAATGTAGTCGTTGAGAAAGTTCCCGATATTATTATGGATGAGGAGCTTAAAATACGATGCCTGGCTGAGGCCCGGCTCCTGAGGGGAGTCTATTATTTTGACCTGGTAAGGGCCTGGGGCGGTGTACCCAAGATCACCTCAACCAATCCGCCCTTGCAGGTTGCCCGCTCGACCGCTGATGAGATTTACGCCCTCATCAACGAGGATGTTGAATATGCAATAAACAACCTGCCTTTAAGGAGCGAATATGCCGGCGAGGATGCAGGACGGGTGACGAAAGGTACTGCGCAGGCGCTGATGGCCAGGATATCCCTGTTCAGGAATGATTTTGCGAACGCTAAAAAATATTCACTGGACGTGATAGGATCCGGGGAATATGCGCTTGAGGCCAGTTTCGGGGATGCCAGCAGCCTGGTAGGCGAACATGGAAGAGAATCGGTATTTGAGGTGGGAGCCTTGCAGAATGAAAGCACCGCTGCGGGCGGAAACCAGTACGCCAATACCCAGGGCGTTCGCGGGACACCCAACCGCGGTTGGGGATTCAACCGCCCCTCGGAGGACCTGCGCAATTCGTTTGAGGCAGGCGATCCGCGTCTCGATTCGACAATCATAGACCTTGGCGAAACCCTCGACGGCGTTTTGATCCTGGGAGACGGAACCACCCCGGACGTGATCACCGATGATTCAGGAAAAATCATCGAAAGGGAATGTTATAATCAAAAAGTGTGGATTCCCGGCACTAATACCATTACGCAGTGGGGACACAACCGCCGCCTGATACGCTATGCCGATGTGCTGCTTATGGCCGCCGAAGCGCTGAATGAAAATAACAAGCCGGGAGATGCGTTGTTATATCTGAACCAGGTACGTCAGAGAGCCCGCGGGGGCAATGCTTCCGTCCTGCCCGACATTACCGAAACCAACCAGGGTAAATTGAGAGATATCATTTTAAACGAACGCCGTCATGAACTGGCTCTGGAGGGGATTCGTTACTGGGACCTGATCCGGACCGGCAAAGCTGCTGAGGTTCTGGGCCCCATGGGTTTCGTGACCGGCAAGCATGAACTCCTGCCGATACCCCAGACGGAGATCGATATTTCACAGGGTGTCCTGGATCAGAATCCGAATTGGAATTGATTAAATTTTTTTTGTTTCACATAAAAACTACTGTTCTATGAAGAGAAAACATGTTGCTTTTAGTGTCCTGGTTGTAGCAGTCAGTTTAGGACTGATGATGACCAGCTGCAAGAAAGAGCCGACCGAATTCATTCTGTCTGCCCTGGTAAGCGGTACCATTGATCTCAATGGTGCCACCTCACCGAACAATGTTCCGGTCAATCCCAGCATTGTTGCTACCTTTAACACGGAAATTGACCCCGCTACTGCAATTCCTGCAAACGTCAGCCTGATCCAGGAATATGACGGTGCAGTGATGGAAATCACGGTAACTGCTGCCGACAAAACCATTACCATTACACCGGTCGAGGACCTGTCGGGTGGCGCACTGTTTACCCTGTCCCTGAAATCCGCCCTGAAGTCAACAGGCGGCCTTGCGCTGACCCAGGTCAGCCGGACGTTTACCACCGAAGGGACTTTCGTTCCTGCCGGTGCTGTTGCTTATTGGAACTTTGAAGACAATGCCAACGATCAGATCGGAGACCATGATCCCACCCCTGATGAGATTGTCGCCATTACCTACACGGCTTCCCGCAATGCTGCCGCCGGCAAGGCCGCAACCTTTGACGGGGACATCAGCATCATTGAGATTCCGAATGGCGATGTGCTGATGAACACAGCCAGTTTCACCCTCAGTTTCTGGATGAGAACCAATTCAACGGGTCATGTGGATGACGGTGGCAATCCTGCCGGTCACTTCGTAATCGGCCTGTCAGCCTTCTATGGATTCCAGTTCGAGCTGAATGGCGGCTACAACAGCTGCAAGCTCGCTGCCCGGTATGAACTCGCCGATGGTACTACCGCAAGCGAGGACCTCTGGTTCAATGGCGAGGGACAAACCCGTGACAACGGGGGATGGCAGGGATGGGATTTCTGCAAAGACCTGAGAAACTCCGGAGGACTGGACGGTATCATGAAGGATAAATGGGTCCATGTGGTTTGTACTTACAATGCTGCCGACAGAAGCGGCATCATGTACCTGAATGGTGAAAAGATGAAATCACAGGATTTCGACCTCTGGCCTGATGGGGATGCCAAACGGGGTGTCGTCGGCCTGAAATATGGCGGAGTTGCTCCGGAAACCTATCCTGAGATAGCGTTCGGATTCATCCAGGCAAGGGATGGCTCCCTGTGGGATTCTGAACCCTGGGGTGGTTATGATTTTCCAACCGCCAACCATTTCAAAGGCCAGTTGGATGATGTAAGGATTTTCCATAAGGCTCTTACAGCTACAGAGATACAGCTCATGTACGACTCTGAGAAGTAGTTTTGGTTACCAGCTAAAGGGAGGGGATCGGGGGGCTCCCGGACCCTCCCTTTTTCTTTAAACCCGATCTATGAAGAAGCACCTGACAAGGATCCTGGCCATCACCGGGATGACTGCCGTTCTGCTGGACTGTGGTCCTGAAGATCCGGGGGATCACGGAACCCTGCAGCTGACCCGGGTGAAAGCCGGCGAAATCATCCTTATTGAGGGCTCCATGGTAACGGGAATTGCATTGGATGCCGATATCGTCATTGAATTCAGCAGCCCCCTGGATATCGCATCGGGATGTGAACATATCAGCCTGGAAGACCAGGAAAACGGTCCGGTGCCTTGTTCCTGCCGGTTCAGTAACGGGAACCGGACAATCACCCTGGAACCGTTGCAGGAACTGGATTTCTTATCTGATTTTAGCCTTGTTATCGGATCCGGATTGAAAGGTTACCAGGGCGAAACCTTCCCGGGGATCACCTATCAGTTTGCCACTGCCAACGGGGCCCTGCTTGTGGAAAGTATCTCCCTGAACGGCGAGCCGTTCGGGGCCGGCAAGAACCTCAGGGATGTTGACCGGCAGGTCGTCCGCTTTGAAATCCTCTTTTCGGACGCGCTGGATCCGGATTCCTATCAGGACTTTTTTAACCTGTCGGGACAGATACCCCTCACAGGGAGCCTGTCTGACGACCGCAGGCGTGTCACCCTCGAAAACCGGCAGATTCTCGAGGGTTATAAAAAGTATTACCTGAGTATCTCTTCCAACCTGACTTCTTCAAGGGGTTTTACTTTCACCGGTTTCTCCAATGGCTTTTATACCCAGCTTGACTCGACCTATAAGTATCCGGAGATTTCTGATGAGGAACTCATTGACCTGGTCCAAAGGCAGACCTTCAAATATTTCTGGGATTTCGGTCATCCCGTCTGCGGACTGGCCAGGGAAAGAAACACATCCGGAGATATCGTGACCATCGGGGGTTCAGGTTTCGGGGTGATGGCCCTGATCGTGGGGATGGAAAGGAATTTTATCACCCGGTCCGAAGGCCTGGAAAGGATCAATGCCATACTCGGATTCCTGGAAACGTGCGACCGTTATCACGGTGCGTGGCCACACTGGCTGAACGGGCTGACAGGCAAGACCGTTCCCTTCAGCCCGCAGGATGATGGCGGTGACCTGGTGGAAACCTCGTTCATGATCCAGGGTTTGCTGACATTGCGCAGTTACCTTGACAGCGCATCGGAGGAGGAGCGGCTCCTGGTCGACCGCATCAACGCCTTGTGGGAGACGGTTGAATGGACCTGGTTTCAGAATGGAATGGATGTTCTGTTCTGGCACTGGTCACCTAACTTTAACTTCAATATGAACCATCAGATCAGGGGATACAATGAAACCCTGATCACTTATATCCTGGCGGCGGCCTCTCCCACTTTTTCCATTCCTGCGACCGCCTATCATAACGGGTATGCCTCAGGCGGATCCATCCGGAACGGCCGTTCTTTCTTCGGGATCCGGCTGCCTCTGGGCTGGGATTTTGGCGGTCCGCTGTTTTTTACCCATTATTCATTCCTTGGCCTTGATCCGCGAAACCTCAAAGACAGTTATGCAGACTATTGGGAGCAGAACGTCAACCAATCGCTGATCAACTGGAATTACTGTGTCGCCAACCCGCTGAGGTATGTCGGTTACAGTGCCGATTCCTGGGGACTGACAGCCAGCGATAACCAGTCGGGATACAGTGCTCATTCCCCGACAAATGATCTCGGTGTCATCTCCCCAACCGCTGCCGTTTCAGCTTTACCTTACGTGCCGGAGCAATCCCTGAGGGCCATCCGCCATTTTTATTATCTCCTGGGTGACAAGTTGTGGGGCGAATATGGCTTTTATGATGCATTTGACGTGACCCGGGGTTGGTGGGCCGATTCCTATATTGCCATTGACCAGGGACCGATCGTCGTCATGCTGGAAAACTACCGGACCGGGTTGCTCTGGGATCTTTTCATGACTAGCCAGGAGGTAAAGGCCGGGCTCGACAAGCTGGGATTCACCTATTGACAGGATAAAACCATTCAACATGAAACTTCTGCAGTATCCTTTACAGTTCCTGATAATCAGCTCGATTGTCATCCTTTCCGGGTGCTCTGACCGGGATTCACGCAGCAAAAACAGGGATCAGTTTGTCAGGTCTCTTCTCGGTCAAATGACCCTTGAAGAGAAGATCGGCCAGATGACTTTATATACATCCGGATGGGATGTCACCGGCCCGGTGCTCAATGAAAATTATCGAGAAGATATCCTGGCAGGCCGTTGCGGGAACCTTTTCAACGCCCAGACGGTCGCCTACAACCGGGAACTGCAAAAGATGGCTGTCGGGCAAACCCGCTTGAAGATTCCCCTGCTGTTTGGTTACGATGTGATCCATGGCTACAAGACGATCTTCCCTATTCCCCTGGCGGAAGCCTGTTCCTGGGACCTCAACATGATTCGGAGATCGGCACAGTTGGCTGCCAGGGAAGCCGCTTCGGCCGGCCTCAACTGGGCTTACGCACCGATGGTTGACATTTGCCGTGATCCAAGATGGGGGCGGATTGCGGAAGGAGCCGGTGAAGACACCTATCTCGGGGCTCTTATCGCGGCAGCACGGACGAAGGGTTTTCAGGGAGACAGCCTTTCGGATCCCCTGACGCTGGCAGCCTGCGTCAAGCATTTTGCGGCTTACGGCGCTCCGGAAGCGGGACGCGATTACGGTACGGTCGATCTGTCGGAAAGAACCCTCAGGGAGGTATATCTTCCCCCGTACCGGGCAGCCCTTGAAGCGGGTGCCGCATCCGTCATGACCTCCTTTAATGAGATCGCCGGAATCCCTTCGACCGCCAACCGGTTCCTGCTTAAAGACCTCCTTCGGAACGAATGGAAGTCGGATGCCTTGGTTGTGACTGATTATACCTCGATGAATGAGATGGTTAACCATAGTTATGCCGCCGATGAAAAACAGGCGGGGGAATTGGCCCTTTCGGCCGGCGTCGACATGGACATGCAAGGGGGAGTTTATCAGAACAACCTGAAAAAATCGGTTGAAGAGGGGGTGGTGGCCGAGACGTTGATTGACGAGGCTGTCATGCGCATCTTAAAGTTCAAATATGACCTGGGCTTGTTTGATGATCCTTACCGTTACCTGGATGAAGAGAGGGAAAAAGTCAACACTTTTTCAAATGAAATGATGGAGCATTCACTTAGCATGGCGCGCGAGTCCATAGTCCTTCTGAAAAACACGCCGGTGAATGGTAAAAGATTGCTTCCCTTGACCATGGAGACAGGTATCATCGGATTGATCGGGCCCTTGGGTGACAATCCGGTCGATATGCTCGGAACCTGGCATGCATCCGGGGATCCGTCCAAGGTGACCACGGTTTTGAAAGGACTTGAGAAGGCCTTGCCGGGTTGTGATATCAGGAGTGTCAAAGGGTGCGGGACAACCGGCACCGACCGCTCGGGCCTGGAGGAGGCTGTGCGGATCGCACAGCAGTCAGACATTGTGATATTGGCCGTGGGTGAGAGCTATGACCAAAGCGGTGAGGCTGCCAGCCGGTCTTACCTGGGATTGCCCGGCATCCAGCAGGAGATGGTTGAACGGGTCGCTGCAACCGGCACACCGGTCATCGTCCTTCTGATGGCCGGCAGGCCATTGACCATCGGTTGGATTGCTGACAATGTGCCTGCGATCGTCAATGCTTGGCACCTGGGAACCCGCGCCGGAGATGCCATAGCAGATGTCCTGACCGGCAGGTATAATCCATCCGGCAAGTTGGTGGTATCCTTTCCGCGCAACGTCGGCCAGATCCCGGTCTATTACAGTATGAAAAGCACCGGCCGGCCCATGGATCCCGCCAACCAGTATACCAGCAAATACCTGGATACGCCTAACAAACCCCTTTATCCGTTTGGGTACGGGTTGAGTTACACGACATTTAAGTATTCCGGTATCACCTTGAACAACAGCCGGATCGGGATGGCTGATACACTGAAAGCCTCCGTAGTGGTTACCAATACCGGGTACCGGCCAGGAGAAGAAACCGTACAGATGTACATCCGCGATCTTGTCGGAAGTGTAACCAGGCCTGTCAAAGAACTTAAAGGCTTTGAAAAGATCCTGCTTAAGCCCGGAGAAGAAAAGGAGGTCGTTTTCACCCTGACATCGGATGATCTCCGGTTTTATACCGCCGAAATGAAGTACGCGGCGGAACCGGGAAAATTCAGGATACTGATCGGTACCAGTTCGGAAGATTGCCGGGAGGCCGAATTTGAACTGACGCTTTAGGGACCGGCTACAGGAATAATCTTTTCAAATGCCGGTCGAGCAGGTTGGTATAGACCTGTTCCTCGATCGGGCTCCTGTAATGGACCAGGGCATCCCTGAATTCATTCCCCATCTCTGCCGCAACTTTATAGGAAATATGGATCAGCTGACGGAAATGAGGATTATATTCCGTGCAGGAGGGTTCGTGTAACAGGGTACGGACAAACCGGTCGGATCTCCAGGCCAGAACTTCCCTGGCAGGAGGCAAAAAGCCCGGATCGATATGGAGAACTGCAGCGTAGGGTCCGGCCATTTCATCAAACCTTGCCAGCCCCTGTGCATAAATCTCCTTGGCAATCCGCAAACCTTCACCGCCTCCCCGGGCCAGTCCAATGACCTCTTCAAGCCAGGTTGTTCCTGCCGTTTTCAGGTGGATTCCCGCATTATGCTCATCAATCAGCCTCTGAATAGCCGGATAGATGGAGAATTTATCGCTGCCTGAATGAACGCTGAGCTTGAGGTTCCTGACCAGGCCGAACTCCTCTGAAGCCTGCTTCAGGACACAGATATCCTCCTCGAATTCCCGGGTGAAACAACCGATATCGCCTTCATAGTCAACCCCTTTCGGAAAGAGACCCGTAAACTTGGGGGCAATGGTATCGACTTCTATCCGGAGATGTTTAAGCTCTTTGATGAACAGGTAAAGATCCATCGGGCTCTGGGCCGTAGTGACCTCATCCATGGAAACCTCGGAAACAAAGCCATCCGGTTTCTTGCCGGCAATATATTCATGAAGCCGCCTGACTTCATGAATGGCGGCCAGGTAGGAATCCGCGAATTGATCCAGCGAATACCCTTTGTCCTTCAGCCGCCTGGCCTGTCGGCCGTTTCTGCCGACAAAATCCTTCTTTTGGTGGGGTTCTGCAGGCTTACCAATAAAATGTGCCACATCCAGGGTAAAGAAATTGCTGGATGCGAGGAACTTGTCGACCGTTGACATAGTGATGTGGTCGGCATCCACATAATAGTTATGCTTCCATTTTTGGTTCCTGACCGCATTATCCGCTTCATTCCTTACGGATTCCTGGGTTGAACCCACCAGTTCATGTTCGCGGTTGGATTTATTCCAGACCGGAACCACAGGGATCCCCAACCGGTTAATCTCGGCTATTGCAGCCAACTGGACATTCCCTTCGCAACCGAAGCGGTCGCCCATTCCGAATGAAAACCTTTCAATGTTCATGAGTGAAGTTAAAATAATTAAGGGCATTGCGGTAGCTGATATTCTCAACCATTTGTCCCAGCCATTCCCTATCATCAGGCAGTTTCCCGTTTTCAACGTCCTGCCCGAGGAGGTTGCAGAGGATCCTGCGGAAATACTCATGGCGCGGGTAGGAGAGAAAACTCCGGGAATCCGTCAGCATTCCGATGAAACGGCTGAGCAGTCCCATGTTGGACAGGGTGTTTAGCTGTTTTTCCATTCCATCCTGCTGATCCAGGAACCACCACCCCGAACCCCACTGGATCTTGCCGGGAACCGATCCATCCTGGAAATTACCGGTCATGGTCGCCATGACTTCATTATCCCTGGGATTCAGATTGTAGAGGATGGTCTTGGCCAGCTTCCCTGCCAGCTCAAGCCGGTCAAAAAAACGGCCCATGGGCAGAGCCACAGGCTCGTCCCCGATGGAATCAAATCCGCTGTCGGGACCCAGAAGCCGGGTCATCCGGGTGTTGTTGTTTCTCATGGCGCCGAGATGGAACTGCTGAACCCAACCTTTATCAGCATCCATGACGGCCAGTTCAAATAGCAGGGCTGATTTGAATTTTCTTGCTGAATCTTCGGCTACCGGCTTGCCCCTTCTGACCTGGTCAAAAATCCGGTCCGTTTCATGATCGGTATAACTGTCGGAATAAAAGGTGTTCAGACCGTGGTCAGACAACCGGCAGCCCTGGGAATGAAAGAAGTCATGCCTTTTTAAAAGAGCCTCAAGCAGGTTGCCGAAGGAATCGACTTCAATCCCTGAAACGGCAGCCAGCTGATTGATGTAACCGTTCCAGATGACCGGATCCTCTACCGCCAGGACTTTGTCAGGACGCCAGGCGGGCAAAACCTTTACTTTCCAGCCCGAAGCTGAGATCTGCCGGTGATGTTTCAGGTCATGTACCGGATCATCCGTCGTGCAAACCACCTTTACGTTCATTTTTTCGAGCAAGCGGCGGACAGAGAAATCAGGCTGGCGGATCATTGAAGATGCCTGCTCGTAAATGGAGTGGCCGGTGGCAGGTGACAAGTGGCTCGTTATATTGAAATATCGCAGGAGTTCGAGGTGTGTCCAGTGGTATAATGGATTCCGGAGAGTGTAGGGAACCGTTTCTGCCCATTTTGAGAATTTCTCCTCATCCGAAGCAATGCCCGTGATGTATTCCTCCGGGATGCCATTGGTCCTCATCGCCCGCCATTTGTAATGATCGCCGTAAAGCCAGGCCTGCGTGATGTTCTCAAACCGGTGATCCGCCTCAATCAGTCCCGGATCAAGGTGACAATGGTAGTCTATAACCGGCATCCCCGCCGCGTGCTCATGGTACAGCCTCTCAGCCGTTTTGTTTTGCAGCAGGAAGTTCGAATCGAGAAATGGTTTCATTTTTT
>CAZJNQ010000060.1:9230-17693 GCA_964547475.1 uncultured Porphyromonadaceae bacterium | reverse complement strand
ACCAATTTTAAGGGTTGAAAACGGTCAACGTTTTTCAGGCACAGACAAGTGATGATGTGATGAGTGATGATGTGCCTTTTGCCTTGTTTTCGTGCCCCCGGACTTCAGTCCGGGGTTAGTCATTCGATATAGGCTTGATTCTTAGATACTTAACACTAATTTTTACCCTATGCCACCTGCCTTATGTCTTTCCTTCCTGCCCTCCTGCCCTCCTGCCTTCCTGCCTTTAAACAAACGAAATACTAAATCTGTGAACATGAAAAACCTAATCTGCATCATTCTGCTTGCCGCGTTAATTGCCGGTTGCAAGCAGGAACCGAATCCGGTTTGCACCATCACCGGCAAGGTGTCGAATTTCGATGCCAAGGAATTGTATGTCACGCTGGATGGTCAGAAAGACACCATCCGGATCAATGAGGACGGAACCTTCAGCAAGGAGCTTACGGTCACCCGGCCGGTCGACGGAACCTTCCAGGGCAACAGGATCTTCCTGTATCTCTATCTGGAACCGGGCAAAACCCTGGACATCACGTTCGATGGAAAGGCTTTCGATAATTCAGTCGGATTTACTGGCGATTTAGCACTGCCCGTCGACTACCTGCACGAAAAGACACTGGCCAGCAATGATTTATACAAGAAAATTCAGGAAGTATACCAGGCACCTAATACCCCTGCCGATTTTAAAAGGGTCCGCGATTCCCTGAGCAAGGTGGAATATGCCTTCCTGGACAAGTTCAAAACGGATAATCCGGGCTTGTCGCAGGATTTTTATGAGCGTGAGAAAAAAAACCTGGAATACAGCGTGTATTATGACCTGTATAATTATCCGAGGATGGTTGAGTATTATGGCAACAAGCCCGAGATCCCGGCCGACTGGTTTGCATTCATGGACAAACTGAACCTGGATGATCCATCGTTGCTGGATATCAGTGACATCAAGGCTTTTATTTCCGGATATGTCCAGACCGAAGCGATGAAGAAAGCCGGCATCCCGACGGAAAAATCCTGGGGTAATCCCGATCTGGTCAGGGCCGAATTTGCCTTCGTCGGTGAGAGATTCACCAATCCCGCATTTTTTGACGTGATCCTGTACGACAAGCTGAAACAGTATATCGACAGCGAGGGTAAGACAGGCATTGAAGACCTGGTGGCTGAATACATGACCAAATCAGCCAATGAAACCAATATAGCCAGGATCCGGGAAATGTCCGATAAATGGGATGCCATTGCTCCGGGCAAGCCGGCCCCGGCCTTCACCCTTCTCGATAACAAGGGGAACAATGTTTCGCTCAGCGATTTCAAAGGGAAATATGTTTTCATCGATTTCTGGGCGACGTGGTGCGGCCCCTGCCGGGCTGAGATCCCCGATTTCAAGGTGCTCATGGATGATTACAAGGACCGGAACATCGTGTTCATCAGCATGTCGGTCGACAAGGACAAGCCGGCCTGGGAAAAATTGCTGGTGGAGGGATACAAGCTGGGCGAAGAACAGGTTATGTTCGATGTGAAGCCTAATTGGATACAGGTCCATGATCCGCAGACCATCAAGGCCAACAAGCAATACCTGGTCATGTACATCCCGACTTTCACGCTTATCAGCCCGGAAGGTAACATTGTGAACGCCCGGTGCCCGAGGCCGTCAACGCCGGAACTCAGGGCCCTGCTGGATGCACAGGCGGGACTGTAGAAAGGCTCGCTAACGCTCGCGAAAAACTCGCTTCGCTCGTGAATAGCTCCCTGCGGTCGCGAATAGCTCGCTAGCGCTCGCGAATGAGGCCTTCGGCCTGAATTAATTCATACGCGAAGCGTATTTTTCACGAGCGAAGCGAGTTCTTCGCCGATCGCAGGGAGGCTTTTCGCGACCGCAGGGAGCTATTCACGAGCGAAGCGAGTCATTTATTTATGCAACATTCAAAACCATGGTTAGACGCCTGTCTTTCCTTCTGCTACTGCTGGGCCTCGGCTTTCCCGCCCGGCCGCAGTTTCCGGTACTGCCGTACACAACCGGCCACTGGAATCCCGATACGCTGGGCAACCAGCGCGTGATGGTGGAGGTTAAAGAACCTGCCGATGCGGTTTCTGTGATGATCCCCTGGCGAAGAAAGGACCTGAACCCAGAGAAAAAGGAAATCCTGGTTTATCCCGAGAATTCAACGGAGCGCGTGAAGAACGTGATCAGGATTAACATCAACCGGGAATACGGCGAACTGATCTTTCAGCCCACAGCCGGCCCCGGTATATACTATTTCTACTATCTGCCTTTTAAAAGCAGCGGCGGGAGTTACCCGATGGTGAAATACCTGTCGCCGGAGGACCTGTGTGATGCAGCCTGGAAAGAGAAAGCGCTCAAGTTGGCAGGGGAGCTGCCCCAGGCTGCAGCCATGGAAATGCAATCCATCACCCGGTTCCATTCGTTCTTCCCGATGGAGGTGATCGCAACGGAAAGGGAAACCAGAGAATTTCTTTCGATGTTCCCCGAATCCGGTCTCGTTCTTTTCCCGGAATACCGCGAACTGCCAGTCAGGATGTTCAACGATCTGCCCTGCCGGTGGATCCGGCGGGGACCGGTGAAGATGATCCGGGATACGGTGCGGCAGTTTGAGTATTATGCTTTTCAGATAGCTGTCTACGCGCTAAAAGATGATATCAAAGACCTGGACATCACTTTTTCAGATCTTTCCATGCCCGGAGGAACCTCCATCCCTGCGGGCAACCTGACCTGCTTTAACAAGGGCGGGAACAACTGGGACCAGAAGCCACTCGCCAAAACCATAACGGTTGAAAAAGGAAAGATACAACCCTTATGGATCGGGGTGGATGTGCCGAAGGGGTTGCCGGGGGGACACTATAGGGGTAGTGTCTACGTAAAGGAGAAGGGAGAAAGGAGGAAGGAGGAAGTTATTGGGATTGATTTGTTTGTGAAGGAGGAGGTGCTGGAAGATCGGGGCGACAGCAAGCCTGAGAACCACTCGAGGTTACGATGGCTGAATTCGGATATCGCGGTGGATGAGGGGATTATGGCTCCGTATGAACCGGTCCGGATCGACGGCAGGAACTTTCATATACTTGGTCGTGATATCATATTGAATACCAACGGATTACCTAAACAAATCCTGAGCTGGTTCGCACCTGAAATGACACGGATGGCGGCTAAAGCGGAGCCTCTGCTGGCCGAACCTATGGGTTTTGCAGTTGAATCGGAGGGAAAAGCGTTGAAGAATGGCAAAGGGAGTTTCCTCATAACAAAACAGGTTGAAGGGGCTGCGGAATGGACCTCGGCATGGAAGACCGGAAAGGTGAAATTCGACCTGCAAGGGCGGCTGGAGTTCGATGGATTTCTGACCTACAGGGTTCGTGTGACCGCGGAACAGTCCGTCGCGGTTTCGGATATCCGGTTTGAGATACCGATGAATAGCGACAAGGTTGAATACATGCTGGGATTGGGCCGGAAAGGCGGTTATGCACCTGATCTTTTTACGTATACATGGGATCCCTATTTCAACTGCGACGGTCCCTGGCTGGGAGTGGTAAATGCGGGACTGCAGGCGACCTTCAGGGCGGAGAACTATGAACGGCCGCTGAACACGAATTTCTATCAGCAAAAACCCCTGAACATGCCGCCCTCCTGGTACAATGAAGGAAAGGGCGGGATCAGGCTTGAAAGGGAAGGGGAAAAGTTTGGACTCACGGCATTCACGGGAGGCAGGACCCTCAATCCGGGTGATACCCTGCATTTCGACATCAACCTGCTGATCACCCCTTTCCGGACCCTGGATACGGAGAAACAGTGGCACGACCGCTATTACCACAAATTTGCCCCGCTGGATACCATTCGACGGGTGGGTGCCAACACCATCAACGTGCATCATGCAACGGATATCAACCCCTATATCAACTATCCGTTCATGCTTCCGGACCTGATGAAGGCCTATATCGATGCAGCGCATCAAATTGGGGATAAAGTGAAAATCTACTATACCGTGCGAGAGCTATCGAACATCTGTCCGGAACTCTGGGCGCTGAAATCGCTCGGCGATGAAATTCTCTCCTATGGACCGGGCGGCGGTTATTCATGGCTGCAGGAACATCTCGACGGGAACTATATCCCGGCCTGGTTTGTCCCGGAATTAAAGGATGCGGCCGTGATCAATACCGGAACCTCCCGCTGGCACAATTATTACCTCGAGGGGCTCGACTGGCTCGTTAAGAATGTGGGGATTGACGGCTTGTATATCGATGATGTGGCGTTCGACCGGAGCATCATGAAACGGGTGCGGAAAGTGCTGGAACGCACGAATCCCGGTGCATTGATCGACCTGCACTCGGCCAACCAGTTCAATCCCCGGGACGGCTTCACCAATTCGGCCAACCTCTATCTAGAGCATTTCCCGTACCTCGACCGGCTCTGGTTCGGGGAATATTTCGATTACAATGCCAGTCCCGATTATTGGCTCACGGAAGTTTCCGGCATACCGTTCGGACTGATGGGCGAGATGCTACAGGATGGCGGCAACCAGTGGAGGGGTATGCTTTACGGAATGACCAGTCGCGCACCGTGGTCGGGCAATCCGCAGAATATCTGGAAAATTGAAGACCGGTTTGGTATTCAAAAATCGGAAATGATCGGTTACTGGGTGAAGGATTGCCCGGTTCAAACCGGTCGGCCCGAGGTGTTGGCCACCGTTTACAAAAAGAACGGGGAAGCACTCGTAGCCATCGCTTCCTGGGCGGCAGGCCCGGTTAGGATCTCACTGGATATCGACTGGGATGCCCTGGGGATCGATCCGGCCAAGGCAGAATTTTACCTGCCCGCTGTGGAAAAATTTCAAGATGAGGGTTACCTGAAGATCGGTGAATCCTTCCAGGTGCCGGCGGGGAAGGGGCTGATGGTGTGGATCAGGAATCGTGACGTGTGATGCGTGATGCGGGAGAATGTGGAATGTGGAATGTGAAATGTGGACATGTGGAATGTGGAAATGTGGAATGTGGAAAAGAGATGATGTGCTGATGTGATGATGTGATGATGTGCT
This sequence comes from uncultured Porphyromonadaceae bacterium, assembly GCA_964547475.1. Lineage (GTDB taxonomy): Bacteria > Bacteroidota > Bacteroidia > Bacteroidales > UBA12481 > UBA12481. The sequence goes on along the minus strand of CAZJNQ010000060.1, from coordinate 12,663 downwards.
GATGTGTTGATGTGTTGATGTGAAGTAGTGATCCGAAGGCCCCCAGACTGAAGTCTGGGGTTAGTCATATTGGGTAGGTGAGCATCCCCCAGACTGAAGTCTGGGGTTAGTCATAAGTATCTTCTTTTTACTTCTACTACTTCTTTCTTAATACTAATATTTGCCTTTTGCCTTCTGCCCTCTGCCTTTTCCAAGCGGGATCATCTTTTCAGCAACCGACAGGGCCTGCAACCATCCAGGCTTACCACGTAAATTCCTTCGGGCAGTGATGATACGTCGAGTTCAAGCCGGTTTCCCCTTATATGCTCCTGTCGCATGACAGGCCGGCCGCTGAGGGAAAACAGCGTCAGGACAGAGTTTTGAGTTTCGGGGAACTCAACTGTAACCTTCGATCTCGCCGGGTTAGGAAAGATCCGGAGGCAAGGGGCTGCCAAAAGGTCTTCCTGAACGGACATGGAGGCATCGGGGCCCTCCATTGTTCCGGCGTTTACTTTCAGCAACAACCCCTCGCTGTGCCCGTTGCCGGCAATGGCATCCTTGCCGTAACTCCAGGTCTCGCCCGTAATGTACAGGAAGTCCCCGCAGAGGACTGCATCATGGGCAGTTTCCTTTCCGGTGCCGCCCCAGATCAGCGAATCGATCAGGACCCCTGAGGGTGAATATTTGAGCACATAAATGTCGTAATCATCGTGGCCAAAGCTGGAGGTGGCACCGACCGCATAAATCAGGCTATCGGGCCCAGCCACCACCGCCCGGCAGTCTTCCGCCTCGGTTCCGCCCCAGAGCCGGCTCCACTGTAACTCCCCGCTACGTGAATATTTGTTCAGGTAAAACTGTGAGCCCTTTCCGTAACTGGCCGTATAACCCACGACATAGAGCATGGAATCGGCGCCCAGGGTCAATCCCAGTCCATCGTCGAAAAGGTTTCCGCCCCAGGTGGCATTCCATTGCATGGTGCCGTCGGACCGGCTGAAACAGGCGAGCCCCATGTCACCGTCAAGGGATGCGATATTGGTGCGGGCAACGTGACCGGCTGCGTATATGAAGTTGTCATCAATAGCCAGGTTTCCGTTGGCCCCGTCCATCTTCCCCAGGTCGTTATAGTCCCAGGGATTCGACCAGATCGGTTGGCCGTCCCGGCTGATCTTCTGCACCAGGAAATCAAAACCTGTCGTTTGACCGACGGTCCAGCCGGTAAGGTAAATGCCATCGGGCTGAATACTGATCCCGTCAATCTCCTCATAGCCGAATCCCTGGTCATAGGTATAATGCCATTTGTAACTCCCGTCCGATGCATCCCTGCATACGACCAAGGCATCACCGAGGTTGAGATTGGCCGTGGAATCGATGCGGCCTGCCACGTAAACACAAGTTCCACTCACTTTGGTCACGAAGGCAATATCATTGAACAGGCATCCCCATGAAGGGCTCTGCCACACCTGATTGCCTTCAGGGGTTATCTTGTACAGGAAAATATTGTAATACCAGTAAGGCCACAGGTCTTTCTGTTCCACAGACCAGTAAATGTTTCCGGCAGGATCGGTATCCACTCCCCAGGCCCGATCATCCTGTCCTGCCTGGCCCCGGGTGGCAAACCAGAGTTGGCTAAAGCCGGCTCCGGGAATCAGCATGATCAGGCCAAGAGAGATCAAACACGTTTCCAGTTTTAATGCCCTCATAGAAACAAAGTTAAGGCATTAATTATCACGCATCACGCATCACGGTTTTCGCGTCACGCGTCACGGTTGTAACGTCACGCACCAAGGTAAAACGTCCCGCGGATAATTATCCGCGGCTACTTTTTTTTGAACGATTCCAGCCACCTGGCTGCGAGTTCCGGCCAAGCCTCTGCAGCACCGTTGCCTTTGCGCAGCCCATATCCGTGACCTCCTTTGGGAAGGATGTGGAGCTCGACCGGCACCTTCCGGTCACGGAGAGCTCCGGCCATGACCAATGAGCTGTTTCCGTAAGGGTCATCAGCTGTCTGAAAGAGAAAAACCGGAGGCGTGAGCGAATCCACCTTTAACTCCGGCGTCAGGCTCCTGCCTGGCCCCTCGTCGAGATAGGCGGGATAGACCAGCAGGGTAAAATCCGGCCTGGAAGAGAGTTGGTCGGCCGCGTCAACTGGTTCATGGGTTTTATCCTGGTAACGGGTGCTGGTCCGGGCCGAAAGACTGCCCCCGGCGGAAAATCCCATAATGCCGATTTTCTTCAGATAGGGTGGTTGGTTCTGGTACTGGTCCCTCGCAATTCTGAGAGCCCGTTGGGCATCCATCAGTGCGCCGGCCGGATTGTCAGGTACCCTGTAGTGCAGGACAAAAGCGGTAATTCCCAAACTGTTGAGCCATCCTGCAATTTCGGTTCCTTCCAAATCATAAGCCAGGATCCGGTAGGCCCCGCCCGGACAAACCACTATTCCAACGCCTCCCCGGTTTCCGCCCGCAGGCTCGAAAACCTCGATCACCGGGTCCGTCACTTGGGCAATCCGCGTTACACCGCGGCTATCATCAGTACTTGGCACATCGGCCGATTTGGGTGAATTTTCGCCCGGAACAGCAAAAGGCCAGAGATGGATCGTCCGGGACGGCTGTGCCGGCAAAAGAAACGATGAGGCCATAAGAAAAACAAGTATTATCAGCTTTTTCATGATGGAAATAAAGATACCTGAAAATCGGGTTTGTCCGATTTAACCCGATATTAAGTATTTTGTTACGTATTTCTAAAACACCAACCATGAGAAGATTACTTGTCATCCTTTCAGGATTCCTGTTGTTCTTGTTAACCGGATGCAAAAATCATCCGGAGGATGGGATCCGGTTTCATGAGGGTAAGTCGCGCTGGTTTTTTTCCAACGGAATGATCAGTGTGGTTTTCCGGCCCGCATCCGGAGAGTATGATATTTTCCGATGCACCGACCGGGAGAGGATCATTTCTGGCGCGTGCCTGAAAGTGGATGCCGATTCCACCAGCGAACCGGGACGTACAGCTGCCTGCTCGCTCGCCGATTTCATTCATGGTGCCGATACAGGCAGGTATCTGACCATCACCAGCACAAAAGAGGGGAAACCCGGCCTTACTCTCCGGTTCGGTTTATTGCCGGAACAGGCCTATATGGTCATTAACGGCGGTGTGATCAATTCGACCGGGACGGTGATGCAGGTTCATGATATCAGCGTAATAACCGGCGGATCACTGTATGATGGGAAGACTCTGGAACCTGATTTCAGGATGCTTGACGGAAACGCCGGTGGCGAGGATACACGGGTAACGCAGAAGCCTAAACGGAATTGCAGGAATAATATCCTGATCACCTGGGGAGGGCCGGATGAGCGGGAGGTGCTGGTAGCGGGAGGGTTAACCTATCATGAGATGGAGAAGTATGTTGAGATTAAGGAGAAAGGAAAAAGGAAAAAGGAAAAAGTGGGTGTGGGTG
>CAZJNQ010000060.1:0-9130 GCA_964547475.1 uncultured Porphyromonadaceae bacterium | reverse complement strand
CCCGAGGATGCTTTTTATGTATCCGTGGGGCACGCCAACCCATTTGAGGCGCTGGAAGAGTATGGCCGGGTGTTGAAAGATTTCCAGAAGATCGACCTGGAGTATTATACCTTTCCAACGGTCTGTTTATGGTATGCCCAGCACTGGGCCTATGGTGGTGGTCCTTCGGTGAACGATGCCCCGGGTGCGGTGGAGGAGATGGACCGGGCGATCCGGTCGGGTTTCCTGAGATACGGCACGGTAGCCATCCGGCTGGTGCCCGATGCTTATGAGGAAAACAATGAACAGGGCTGGTGGGACGAAAAACATTGGCAGATGTATGGCACGGGGAAATATGCCAATCCGCCCGACCGCAACGTTGATGTGGCGCCCGGGCATTATAAAAAGCCGTATGAGACAACGTGGAAATGGGCCCAGGCTATTATCAGCAGGGGAGGGATTCCGCTGACCTATTTCCAAACCGGCCGCCGGTCGGAAGATTATGTTGCCACCCATCCCGGCCACATGCTCTTCAACCGGACCGACGTGACGGTGCCGGATGATGACTTCATGATCCGGGGGAAAGGTGGTTACGATTTTACCGATCCCGGATTTGTGGCCCACATGGAGGATGTGTACCGGAACCTGGCCGAAGGTGGCGTTCAGGGCCTCATGTACGATTATCCGTATACCGCGAGGGCCCGGTTCGGCGGAATGGAGGATGTTTATTCCACCATGGCTGCGGCTTACCGGAAAACGTTCCAGCTCGCCCGGACCGGTCTCGGTGAGGATGCTTACCTGGATGAAAGAAACCTGGATTACGGTTCCGATATAACCCTCGGTATTGTCTCGTCGCAGCGGATCTGGGGTGATACCGACAGGATGTCGCCCCTGATGGTCACGAGGGGCGCCCTGCGCTGGTACAAAAACCGCCAGGTGATCAGCTATGACATGGATGCCAAGAACCTCCTGAAAGTCCAGCCTGCCAACCGCGACGGCATACGCAAAATGCTGACGCTGATGTACACCACCTGCGGAAGGTTCCTCTCGGCCAACAGCTTCGACAGGCTGACCCCGGATATTCTCAGAGACCTGTCACGGATTTTCCCTTATCCCGATTCCTGGATTTCGGCACGGCCGGTTGATGCGTTCAGTTCAAAATTTCCGGAGATATTTGTTTTTAATCCTGATCCGGGCTGGTTCCAGCTGGTAGTCTACAACCCCGACAACACTAAACCTCTGACAAGAAACCTGGACCTTAATTCATCCACTTACTTTAGCGCCATGGCTCTCGATCCCGGTAGGACCTATTACGTTTATGAATTCTGGGATGACCATCTGTTGCCGGAATTCGCAGGGGACGAAATCCTAAAGGTAGACCTGCGTCCTGGCGAAGCCAAGATGCTGTCAATCAGGGAAAAGAAAGATTATCCGCAACTTTTGTCGACCGACAGGCACCTGATGCAGGGACTGGTTGAAACCCGCGGGATGTCCTGGGATCCTGGCAAGCAGGTCCTCCGGGGTGAAGTCAACCTGGTTCAGGATGAATTCCTGCAGATGGTCTTTGCGCTCAACGGTTATCAGGCAGTCGTCCTGAACCTGGAGGACGGCGTGGCTTCCATCCGGGAACAGGATCGTAAAATATTACGGACTGCCTGGATTTCCGGCCGGCCCGGATGGCATATATTTACGCTGGAATTTAATAAAAGTTGATTCCGCTGAATAAATATTCATTTCAAAACCAATCATGACTGACCTTCATAATGTTATTAACCATTTTGGCGTGACCGGCACGGTTACGGAAATTGCTCCCTATGGTTCGGGGCATATCAATGATACCTACCGGGTGGAAACGGCTGAACCGGATCAATTTGATTATATCCTGCAGCGCGTAAATTCCCGGATATTCAAGAACGTTCCGGCCCTGATGGAGAATATCGAAAGGGTTACAAAACATATCAGGATCAAACTCGAAGCAATGCCGGGTACCAATCCCGACCGTGAGGTATTGACCCTGGTTCCGGCCACGGACGGGAAATTCTATTACCGGGATCCGGAGGATAATTTCTGGCGCGTGTACATCTTCATAACTGACAACCGGAGCTATGATATCGTGGATTCCCCCGATAAAGCTTACCAGGGAGGTAAAATGTTCGGAAAGTTTCAGGCGATGATAGCTGACCTACCGGGGGGACCTTTACATGAAACCATCCCGAATTTCCACAACATTGAGTGGCGTCTCGACAAGTTTCGCGAAACACTTTTGCACGATCCGAGCGGACGTGCGGCATCGGTTGCCAGCGAATCCGGGTTTGTTTTTGAGCGGGCTCATGAGATGGGTACGATTCTGCGGCTGGGCCGGGAAGGGAAGATTCCCCTGCGCATCACGCACAACGACACCAAGTTCAACAATGTTCTGCTGGATTCGAACGATAAAGGACTCTGTGTGATCGACCTCGATACGGTCATGCCTGGTTATGTCCATTATGATTTCGGCGACAGCATCCGGACCTCAACCAACACCGGGGCGGAAGATGATCCGGACTTGTCGCGGGTGGAAATGGATATCCGCCTGTTTGAAGGATTTACCAGGGGTTTTCTCGAGGAGACCCGCGACACCCTTAATCCGGTTGAACTCGATAACCTCGCACTTGCCGGCAAGCTCCTGCCCTACATGATCGGGCTCAGGTTCCTGACCGATTATGTGGACGGGGACCACTATTTCAAGATCAAGCATGAGCATCATAACCTGCAACGGGCCCGTGCCCAGTTCAAGCTGCTCACCAGCATGGAGAGGCAGTTTGCGGAGATGAGGAGGATCGTGATGGCATATTCGTAATGCTCCAATAGTGATGAATGAAAAGTGATGAGTGATGAGTGATGAGTGATTATTAGTTTAATTTTTTGACGATCGAAAGCATCATTGCACGGATTTCATCAATTTCATCTTGAATCGCATTGGAGGAAGGGTTAATATATTTTAGCATCTTAGCTATTAATATCTGAGTATCCAATTCTGCAAGGGACCCTATAGAGATATAAAGAAACTGTTTCAATTCCTTTGAGGATTTTCTTGCAGCTCCTTCCGCAATATTCGATGGAATGGAAACAGCCGCCCTGCGCATTTGATTTGCCAGTCCGAACTTTTCATCTAAGGGAAATTCTTTGGTTATGGTATATATTTCCAGAACCAAATTCATGGATCTTCTCCATATCTCAAGGTTTTTATGTATCATAGCTCAATGATTCATCTTATTGATATAGATGAAAAAAACCTAAACTAATGGAGAAATGAACAAGTCAATTTTAAGATCCGCTGATCGTACGCCCATCATTCATCACTCGTCACTCATCACTCATCACTCATCACTCATCACTCATCACTCATCACTCATCACTTATCACTCGTTGATCATTGCTCTTCTGTTGCTAATTTCCTGTAACCCGCAAGAGCCCGTTCCCCTCCCCATGACCGGCGGCGGAGAGGCCAATCCGCAATTGAGAACTAACGCGGCTGCGCTGAAGAACTGGCAGGACATGCGGTTCGGGATGTTCGTACATTGGGGACCGGTGTCGTTAAAGGGCACTGAAATCGGATGGTCAAGAGGCAGGGAGGTGCCGATACCGGAATACGACTCCCTGTATCTGAAGTTCAATCCCGTATTGTTCAATGCCGATGAGTGGATCGGTCTGGCAAAGGAAGCCGGGATGAAATATTTCGTGATCACTTCCAAGCACCATGACGGTTTTTCCATCTGGCCTTCTAAACATACCGATTATGATATCGGGAACACTCCATTTAAACGGGACATCCTGAAGGAGCTGGAGGTTGCCTGCCAAAAGCAGGGGATCCTGTTCGGAACCTATCATTCCATTCTCGACTGGAAGCATCCGCACTATACCACACGGTACCGTGATCTACGGCCGGTCGAAGGATCTGACATGAAGATCTACAAGGAGTTCCTGTTCAACCAGGTGAAGGAACTGGTCATGGATTATCATACCAACATCCTCTGGTTTGATGGCCAGTGGGAGCCCTCCTGGACCCATCAGGACGGCATGGAACTCTATAAGTACATTCGGGACATGCGCGAGAATATTCTTATTAACAACCGCGTGGATAAAGGATTTAAGAGCATGGCCGGGATGACGGACAGCATTGCCAAGTTTGCCGGAGATTTTGGAACACCCGAGCAACGGATCGGTTCTTTTGACAAGGAAAATCCATGGGAATCCTGCATAACGGTTGGAGAACAGTGGGCCTGGAAACCCGACGACAAGCTGAAAAGCCCGCAGGAACTGATTCAGACCCTGATCAGGACAGTAGCCGGTGACGGTAACCTTCTGCTGAACGTCGGGCCCATGCCGGATGGCCGGATTGAGCCCAGGCAGGTTGACCTGCTTAAGGCTGTCGGGGCCTGGCTGAAAGTTAACGGAGAAGCGGTCTACGGAACGCGAGGGGGCCCGTTCATGCCTGGTGATCATCTGGCATCCACCCATAAAGGGCAGTTTATTTACCTTTTTGTATTGAACCCTTCCCTCAGGGAAATCAGGCTTCCGGTCCCAGAGAACACTAAAGCTCACAGTGCCAAGGTATTGGGAGGCCAACGCATCAGGTACGATAACCGTCAGGATGAGATAGTACTGAAGCTTCCTGACCAACCATCCGATAGCCAGCCCATTGCGATCAAAGTCAGGATCAACAGGAAAGCAGCGGATATCGCACCCATCAAAATATGATGAGATACGGGCCTATCCCTTCCCTGATTTCAGTTACCATGATCCTGACAATCCTGGTCACCCTCGGTATTATTTCCGAATCGTCCAGAATTCCAGCAATCTCAACGATCGAACCCTGGAAAGACAGGCCGGTCGTAACGACAATGTATGGAAAGGTAAGAGGGTACAAAACACAGAATAACACCTGGTCCTGGAAAGGGATTCCTTACGCGTCGCAACCGACCGGACCGCTTCGCTGGAAGGCGCCGGTGAACCCGGAACCCTGGGAGGGCATACGCAGCGGGCGGAATTTCGGAAACTCGGCTTCGCAGATCCTGCCGGTAGTCGGCCCAATCGGTTCCGAAGATTGCCTGTTCCTAAACATCTGGCGTCCCCGGGGTTCCTCAATAAAGCTTCCTGTCTACTTCTTTATACACGGCGGTGGTAATTCCCTTGGAAGCCCTGCCCTGCGTGACTATTACGGCAGCAAGGTGGCAGGCCGGTCAAGAATTCTCTATGTTTCAGTCAATTATCGTCTTAGCGTCCTGGGTTGGTTCCGGCATCCCGCAGTCACCAGCACCGGTTCACCGGCTGACCGGAGTGGAAATTTCGGCACGCTCGACCTGATCAAGGCACTGGAATGGGTGCGGGACAATATAGCCGCGTTCGGGGGCGATCCGGGCAATGTGACCATCGCGGGTGAATCAGCGGGCGCCATGAATGTACTCTCCCTGCTGACCTCAGCATCCGCGAAAGGCCTGTTTCATCGGGCCGTGGCAGAAAGCGGCCTGTTAACCATGGTGAAACGGTCTGATGCGGAAACAATCAGTTCAGACCTCCTGGCCAGCCTGCTCCTGGCGGATAAGAGCGCAAAGGATAAGGAGGAATCCATGAGATTAGCTGGTTCCATGAGCAACCGGGAAATCGAAGCTTATTTCCGTTCAAAAACCCCCGGGGAATTAATGTTAAATATCCCGACCGAGGTCACAAGCCTCCTAAGGTGGCCTTGCATTTATGCGGATGGTTCGGTCTTGCCGGAGGAAGGCTACCAGGTATTCAATTCAGGCACATGGGAGAACAAGGTGCCTCTCATGATCGGCGTCAACAAGGACGAGGCAAAACTGTTCAGATGGATGCAGAAGATCGTGGTACCGGGATCGCGCAGGTATGAACTCCTGTCACGCTATCAATCGTTGTTTTGGCGGATTGTGGGACTTGATTCAGTCGCCGCTGCGATTACTTCGCATCCTGATGCACCGCCCATCTTTGCCTACCGTTTTGATTGGGGCAGCCCGGATGATGAAGGTGTCAGTGTCTTGCCGAACCGCATGGGTGCCGACCTGGGAGCGTACCATCATGCCGAGATGCCGTTTTTCCTGGGTACCGGCATCAGTGACCTGACCGTCGTGACGGGTAGAACATTTACCAGGGAAAACCGCGAGGGGCGGAATAAGCTGACCGATCTCTGTATGGAGTACCTGTCGAATTTTGCGAAATCTGGAAATCCCAACGGAGGCAATCTTCCGGAATGGAAATCCTGGGATCCGGCCCCGGGAGCCCATAAACTGATCATCCTGGATGCCAGTTTGACGGATCTCAGGATATCGGCCTCCACCGAAACTGTCACTTTGTTATCATTGATCAGGCTAATTAATTCGGAGCTGGAAGAACCCGAACGCGGAGAGATCCTGGAAATCGTGATGGGCCCGTCCCCTTTGGGAATAATCAGGTAATCAGTCGTCAGTTAATTGACCGGATCCTTCTATTTTCAGGTTTATTTGATGAATTCTCCCAGGAGCCTCTTCAAACCGCCCTCTTCCTGGTAGCCAATGATTTTTTTCACTCCGTTGCCCTGCGGATCGACCAGGATCAATGTGGGATAGCCGGTGATCCCATATACGTCAGGATAGGTTTTGGTGCTGTCGTTGACCTGGGTCCATAGGGCGCCGTCATGCCGGATGGCTTCTTTCCAGCGGTTGAAATCTTTTGGCTTGTCCACGGATATGCTGATGATCTCAAATTTTTTGGCCTGATTCCATTCCTTGTAGATCTCTATCAGGTGGGGGGTCAACTTCCGGCACCAGGGGCAGTCGACATACCAGAAATCGAGCAGGACCCATTTCCCCCGGAAATCGGCAAGCGAGATCATTTGTCCGGTTGTGTCGGGAAAACTAAATCCCGGAACCGGTTTGCCGGAGATGGTTTTTTCGGCGATCTCATATTCCTTCACGATGCTCTGATAACGCTGATCCAGTATAAAAGCCCTGAATTCATCAACATAGGTTTTCAGGTATTCGACGGGTTCATTCCGGACAATGGGCAGCGCGATGACCAATCCGGCATAATTCGGATTCTCCCTGATCAACTCCCGGGTCTTATCGAGGTTACGTTTCTTTGCCTCTTCCTGCACGATCCAGGTGGATTCGCACTCTTCCTTGACGCGGGGGACTTTCGCATAAGCTTTTCCCCATTCCTTCCAGGTTCGTGATATATCTTCCTGATAGGGCTTGAGCTCATCAAAGAGTTTTTGAAGGGTCAGGTTGTTTTCCGTTCCGCCGAGCCTGAAACCCTCCTCCTTGGTATAACTGATGGTTATATGTCCGGGCTCGAGTATCATCCGGGTGTTGACCTGTGCGGGGTAAGGGAAGCCCAATGAAACCAGCTTAGGAAAGGTGTCGATGACACCGGTGAAGGTGCATTTCCCATCCCGTAACACCAGGGTATCCGATGAAGTATACCAATTATTGTGCACAATCAGGCTGTCAGGCCCGTCCTGCACAGTCACATTGATCGTATACTGATTTTTTTGTTTGCAGGAAACCAGCACCAGCAAAACAAGCAGATAGGGTAAAATCTTTTTCATGGCGAAAGGAAACAGGTCGGAATTATTTTACTAATATCGGAGAAATTGTATCAAAAAGGTTCGTCACAGGTTAACATTTGCCGTATACTTAATTCTCTGACGCTTTTTTTCCTTCCAACTACCATGAATTCATCTTCACATTCCAAACTCTACCCCCTTATCCTGGTGAATTTCCAGTTTTTCCTGCTGGGATTTGTCTGGAACCTGGCGAACGTACTGGTTGCCCTGTTCCAGGAAACCTTCGATCTCAATAATTTCGAGACATCCGCACTGACCTCGATTTCATTCCTGGCTTTCTTTGCCATTTCCTATCCGGCCAGGCTGTTTATCAACCGGTACAAGACAGTCACCACGATCGTCACAGGTTGCATGCTGGCAGCCATGGGGTTGCTGGTTTTTGTTCCGGGCGCCCTGCTGATGTCCTATCCCTTTTTCCTGGCCGGTGTTTTTATCATGTTCAGCGGTGCGACCTTTCTTCAGGTTGCCTGCAATCCTTATGTCAGGGCTCTCGGACCGGACAAGTCCGCAGCCAGCCGGATCAACTTTTCCCAGGGGTTGGGTGCGACTGGTGCCTTTCTCACCTCTTATGTGGCCGGAGGTTTCATCCTGAAGCTGTTCAAGGATGATCCGTTCCAGGGCATAGTGTGGTTTTATCTGACCCTGACCGTACTCTATGCCGGACTGGGCTTGTTGATCAGAAAAGCCCACATGCCGGTCAATCCAAATGAAACCGTTCAGGAAAAAGCGGTTGACCGGTCATCGGCGGACAACAAGAAGAGTGCCTGGAGTTACCGGCATTTCCGGACAGGATTCATTGTCCTGCTGCTTTATATGGGTGCGGAAGCAGTTCTATATCAATTGATGACACCTTATTTCATGGAAGAGGCACCCATTGACAAGGCCCGGGCCGTGGATATATCGGGGCTGTTGTTCCTGGGTTTGATGATTGGAAGGTTGGGGGGCGCCGGCATGCTGCTGCGGGTCAACCCGGGCCGGCTGATCGGCTGGTTTGGGGCGTTAGCAGGCCTGTTGGTCATCATCTCGATGGCCACTCGCGGGTATGTCGCCATTTATTCCATCACCCTCACAGGATTTTTCATCTCGATCATGTTCGCCACCATCTTTTCCCTTTCGGTTGATGGACTGGGACGGTTTACCAATGAGGCATCCTCGTATCTCGTCATGGCCATTTCAGGCGGATTTTTCATTCCCTTGCTCTTCGGGCTGGCAGCGGATTACATGAGCCTCAAGACCTCGCTTGTCATCGTGCTGATCCCGCTGCTTCTCGCCTCCTGGTACGGTTTCTTCGGAGCCCGGAAAGCCAGGAATACAGCATGATCGGCATCTTTCCCAGTCACTTGTCACTCGTCACTCGTCACTCATCACTCGTCACTCATCACTCATCACTCGTCACTCATCACTTCAAGAACCCTCTGTTCCTCATCAGCGGCGTGATGTCCGGCTGGCGGCCGCGGAAGTTCACGAACATCTGCATCGGGTCCATGGTCCCGTCCCTAGTGTCATGTCAACATTCATATGACGGATAAAGTCTCTTGAGTTTGATGCGGG
>CAZJNQ010000059.1:4675-17748 GCA_964547475.1 uncultured Porphyromonadaceae bacterium | reverse complement strand
GCGCGGGCAAATTCCTTGGACACCTGCATGAACAGGATATAGGAAAAACTCAATGCAATTCCGAAACCGATATGCATTCCCATGCCTCCCCTGATCTTCCGGCTGGAGAGCGCCACGCCGATGATGGTCAGGATATAAACGGCAAACGGACCTGCGAACCTGCGATGCTTTTCAATTTCGAAATAGACATCGCCGTGCCCCCTCGACAGTTCCCGCCTGATGAAATCCCTGAGTCGGGGCGTAGTCATGGCTTCCACCACGTTGCTGTTCCGGTTGAACTCCTCCGGGCGCAGGTTGAGAGCCGTATCCATGGTCGCCCCCTCCGTAAGGGTCTCCTTTAGGCCGTCAATGGTCCGGATCCAGTATTTGTGAATTTTCCAGGTCTGATTGACAGAATCCCACCGGATGTATTCAGCCATCATTTTGGACTTGATTTCCCCGTTCTCGTAAGTTTCCATCGAAAACTTGCTCCCATAGTCACTGCGGGGATTGTAATTTTCAACGTAGATAAATGTCCCCGGAGCGATCTGCTTGTGAATATCCTTCTCGGGCTTATTATAGATCTGGTCCAGGTATTTTTGTTCGAACTCCAGGCGTTTGATGCTGGTATAGGGAATCAGGTAATTGGCGAGCAAAAAACTGAATACCGCAATGATGGTGGCCGAGATCAGATAGGGGACCATCATCCGGTGATAGCTGATCCCGGTGGACAGGATAGCGGTAATCTCGCTGTGCACCGACATTTTTGAAGTGAAGAAGATAACCGCGATAAAGACAAAGAGGTAACTGAACAAGTTGGAAAAGAAAGGAATGAAATTCAGGTAGTATTGGCTTAAAATCAACCGGAGCGGCGCTTTATTATTGATGAAGTCATCCACCCGCTCCGAGAAATCAAAGACCACTGCCACCAGGATGATCAGGCCCAGGGCCAGGAAAAACGTTCCCAGGAACTTCTTGATGATATAAATGTCGAGTCTTTTCAGCACTTCCTACAATCGATTGGTCAGGTTGGGGATCATCCTGTCTTTCCAGTCCCGGAAGTCCCCCAGTTCGATATGTCTTCGGGCTTCCCTCACCAGCCAGAGATAAAAGGCCAGGTTATGAATGCTGGCGATCTGTGCCCCCAGCCGTTCGCCGGTCGTGACCAGGTGCCTCAGGTAGGCCTTGCTATAGGCCTGGTCAACCACTGACGTGCCTTCGCCATCAACCGGTGAAAAATCTGATTTCCATTTTTCGTTCTTCATGTTCATGATACCCTGCCGGGTAAAGAGCATTCCGTTCCGTCCGTTCCGGGTAGGTATGACACAATCAAACAGGTCCACTCCCAGGGAGATGGCCTGAAGGATATTGGCCGGAGTACCCACGCCCATTAAATAACGGGGTTTATCTCCGGGAAGTATGCCATTGACGATCCGGATCATCTCATACATCACCTCCTCGGGCTCACCGACGGAGAGCCCGCCGATCGCATTGGCCGGCATCTCCTGCCTGGCAATAAATTCCGCGGAACGCTTTCGTAAATCGGGGTAAACACTTCCCTGGACAATGGGCAGAAAATACTGGTCAAATCCGTAGAGTGGTCCGGTCTGGCGAAAGCGTTCGATCCCCCTTTCCAGCCAAAGGTGGGTCAGTTCCATTGAATCAAGGGCATATTTCTCCTCACAGGGAAAGGGCGTGCACTCATCAAAAGCCATGGTCAGATCGCTTCCGATCAGCCGCTGTATATCGACCACTTTTTCAGGAGTGAACAGGTGCCGGGAACCATCAATGTGAGAGGAGAACCAGGCTCCTTCAGCCGAAAGCTTGCGGTTGGCGGCCAGGCTGAAAACCTGGTATCCTCCGCTGTCGGTGAGGATCGCGCGATTCCAGTTCATGAACCGGTGAATTCCCCCGGCTTCCTGTAACACACCGGTCCCGGGCCGAAGGTACAGGTGATAGGTATTGGCCAGGATCACCGGCGCATCAATATCATCCTCAAGTTCTTTCTGATGGACGGCTTTTACGGTTGCACCGGTTCCGACAGGCATGAAAACAGGTGTGGGAACTACTCCATGAGCAGTCCAGATCCGACCGGTACGGGCTTGGGTGCAACTGTCGGCGGAATCGATCTGGAATTTCATGAGCCGGTAAAATAGTAAAGATATTCCTTTTAAAACTATCTTTGAACACCGATCCTGTCGGACCCAGTGTTTTTGATTCCTTGCCCTATGACCCAGATACTCACCGATTTTTTTCACATTTCCTTCTCCCTTTGGTCTGATTTTCTGTTTATTGCATTGGCCGGCCTCACCCTGATCACCCTGCTGGTCCAGCTCCTTTTTTATTTCCGGTTCTATCTCTGCATCCACCGGTACATGCCCGAAAAGCTCAAGGAGAACCAAGATCCGGTCACCGTGATCATCTGTGCAAAAAATGAAGCGGACAATCTCCGGAAAAACCTGCCCCTGGTTCTGGAACAGAACTATCCGGCGTACCAGGTTGTAGTGGTCAATGACGGCTCGAAAGATGACAGCGCAACGATCCTGGCGGAATTTGAATCGAAGTACAAGCACCTGTACGTGACCAGTATAGAGCATACTCATCCTTATCCCCATGCCAAGAAACTGGCACAGACGATCGGCGTGAAAGCGGCCAATTACGATCAGCTCCTGTTCATCGATGCCGACTGCCGGCCGGCCGGGCCCGACTGGATCTCTTGCATGCAATCGAACTTCCTGCCCCGCAGGGAAATAGTCCTGGGGTACGGTGCCTACGAGAAGGAAAAGGGGTTGACCAATAAGTTCATCCGTACCGATACGGCCTGGATCGCCCAACAGTACCTGAGTTTTGCCATCCGGAAGATTCCCTTTATGGGTGTCGGCCGCAACCTGGCCTATCGCCGGTCACTCTTTTTCAACAACAAGGGTTTTGCCGGTCAGCTGCACCTGCAATCAGGAGATGATGACCTGTTCGTCAACCAGACAGCCAATGCGGAAAATACTGCCGTGGAATTCCGGCCCGGGAGCATCACCTTGTCGGAGCCGATGCATAGCTTTAATTCCTGGTTGCAGCAAAAAAGAAGGCATCTGACTACCGGTTTCCATTATCGCCCAAAACACCGTTTCTGGATAGCCCTCGAAGTTCTTTCAAGGGAGTATTTCTTTGTCAGCTCGATCGTTCTCCTGGCCATGTGGAAATTGCCGGGATATGTCATCCTTATGCTGTTAATAAGGCTGGTCGTCCACCTGTGGATCTTTAAACTGACGATCAGGAAATTGCAGGAAAAAGGCATCTGGCTGTTCTCAATTATCTATGACCTCTTCATGCCAGTCATTTCCGGATTCCTGGTTCTAAAAACCAGGCTCAGTAAAAACAAGAAGTTCAACTGGTAATGTTCTCGGAATTGTCCCATAAGGCCAAACAGGATTATTTCCTGGTGCAGCAGGCACGGAAAGGAGATCAGCATGCTTTTGCCGAACTGCTCTCGCGATACTGGGATTCCGTTTTTTTCATGCTGTTAAAAATGGTTCACAACAAGGACGATGCGGAGGACCTGACGATTGAAGCCTTCGGAAAGGCTTTCAAGAACCTGCAGGGTTACGAACCCGATTATGCCTTCAGCACCTGGCTTTTCAAGATCGCCAATAACAATGCCATAGATTACCTGCGGAAGCAGCGCAGCAAGACGATCTCCATCGACAGCCAGGGCCGGGATGCCGAGGAGGACAATCCCGTCCAGCTCCAGGCCGACTCCCTGGATCCTGAAGAGGAAATGGTAGCCACCCAGAAGGCCGACCTGATGAAAACGATTGTCAGTCGCCTCAAGCCGCGTTACCAGCGATTGGTGCAGCTCCGTTTTTTCGATGAATATTCCTACGAGGAAATAGCCGAAACCCTGAACCTTCCGCTCGGGACCGTTAAGGCACAACTCTTCCGCGCCAAGGAGCTTCTTTACCAGATCATCAAAGCCAAGGAGATCTGATTTGAATCCCTTAGTCACGCACTTCCCGGGACTGTCCCTGAGGCAGATGGAGCAGTTTGAAAGGCTGGGCGCACTTTACAGGGAGTGGAATGAACGGATCAATGTGATATCCCGCAAGGATATGGAGGAACTTTACACGCACCATGTCCTGCACTCGTTAAGCATCGGCCGGTTCATCTCCTTCAAACCGGCCACTCGGATCCTCGATGCAGGAACCGGCGGTGGTTTTCCGGGTGTCCCCCTCGCCATTCTGTTTCCCGAGGCTAGCTTCATCCTTGCCGACTCCATCGGAAAAAAAATCCGTGTCGTTCAAGCCATTTGCGGGGAAATCGGGCTGGATAACGTCCGGGTGGTCAGTGCACGGGTGGAATCCATCAGGGAGTCATTTGATTTCGTGGTTGCCAGGGCGGTAACTACCCTGCCAGTCCTCTACCGCTGGGTGAAACCCCTGATCTCCAGGGAAGGTTTCAATGACATTTCCAACGGACTGATCTGCCTGAAAGGCGGTGAACTGGAACCGGAATTGAAACCTTTCAGAGAGCAGGCTCAGGTTGTTTCCGTTTCAAGTTTTTTCGAGGAACCCTATTTCGAAGAGAAAAAAATTATTTTCATACCGGTTTGCTGATTGACAGGGCATGCTTTGGAATTAAGGAAATAATTTCTAACTTTGCCCACCCATTTTCAGGGAAAAAACGTAATTCAACAGGATCATGAAAAGGACATTTCAACCCTCAAACACCAAACGGAAAAACAAGCATGGCTTTCGTGAAAGAATGGCAACTCCGGGTGGCCGTGCTGTCCTGGCAAACCGCCGGGCTAAAGGACGCAAGAAACTTTCTGTTTCAGACGAACCGAGCCTGAAGAAATAAGGAATTGTCCTGATGACGATATCCCGATCCCTGCCAAACGGCGGGGATTTTTATTTTATATGGAATACCCTGAACCATTCGCTGCCCGATGGAACTTCCACCGCCAGTTCACGGATGACGGACAGGTAGGGGTAGTCACCGGAAGCCCAATCGATGGGTATATTCTCCTTTGCGATCCACTTCGCATTAAATTTCTCAACCAGTATGATCGCCTGCTTACCGGTCAGGATCTGCCTGATCTCTCTCATCAGACGCTCCTCGCTTCCTGCCCACTCGGCCGACTGCATCCAGTCGAGTGGAAACGGATTGGGACTTGACAAGAACCGGTAAATCAACGGATTGTTAGGCCAAACGGCAAAACGGCCTTGAGGTGAACCTGATTCCTCGTAGATCCTGCATATGTCTGAAAGATATCCGTAAACGGCCGGATTCAGCCTGATGTGATCCAGGTCCCGGAAAATTTCTCCACCTTCCTTGGTAAGCTGGGCGGTTGGCAACTCCCTGTAGTTTCTGGTTTTCTGAACAGGAACCGAGATGGCTGCCAGCACCGAAATCAGAATTAACCCGGAAATCCTGACCCATTTGGCTTCCAGCAGTTGTTTATTCCGGTCATGAGTTACCAGAAGTAGCAATAGGGCAGTCCCGGCCAGCCATCCCGTCGTAAAGACCGGGGCATTGTCCCCCAGGGACAGGGCACCCGTCCACGACAAAAAAACTATCCAGAGAGCCAGCCCGAAGGGCGCTTCCTTTCCCGGCGGGTCGAAGTAAACCAGCAGCACGGCAACTATCAGCATCCAGAATAACCAGAACGAAATTCCGAAAATATGCTCCGGCAACAGGAATACTGCAAAAGAGAGAAGTATTATGACAACTAAACTGATATATTTTTGAGTAATTAACATTTTCGTTATTATACTTGTTTTATTACCCGTTTCCGTTATCCATATTTTACTTAATCCCGTGATAAAGGCCAGAACAAAAAAGACCGGTACCGGGGACTTCCAGAAATTATCTGAAAAGGCCACAAAGCCGGTTTGCCAGAGTTCGGTGCGCCCGGTAAGCTGGCGTGCAAACTCGGCCCAGCTGCCAGTTGCAGTGAGCATCCCGGCGTAGAGCAAGCCGGGAATCAGGCCAGCAGCGGCCGCCAGGCGCTCCTTGCAGGTACCGTACAGGAACAGGTTCCTGGCAACCGGGATCAGCAGGATGAGGGCAGGAAGCAGAAAAGTCTGCCTGCAGAGGGCTGAAATTACGGCACCGGAAACAGCCAAGAATCCGTACAGACCCTTTCGGCGGCCGGTGGATGATCGAATCCTGTAAGCCCCGAACAGGCTGATGGAGATCCAGAAAAGCGCATCAATGGTCGTCCAGGCAAAAAGATTGTAATGATTCAGGTTGAGCAGGAAAATCCCTGAGGCTGCTACATAGAATATTCCGTTCTTCCTTCGCCGCGAGAAGCCTGAAAACCCTTTGTCTATCAATAAAATTGTTATTAATATCGAGTAAATTAAATACTCAATAATAACAAACCACCTTGACGACAATTGGAGCGGACCGGGCAGCAGGAAATCAATCAGGTGCATATAACCCGATCCCGCCGGACGGATGGAAATAAAGTCGCGGTGGGGAATCTCACCATTAAGGATCCTCCACGACTGTGCGAGAACAACACCATCGTCGCTGGGATTGAAACCCTCCCCCGATGGTATTTGGAATATCGCGCAGTAAACCATGACGGCAGCGGATAGAACCAGCGCCGGGATCAGAAAACCGTCAGGTCGTGGGATCTTCATGATAATCTTCTTCGGTATTGACTGCCCAGACGGCCTCTTTGCCTTCAAGGTTGCCGGCCAGCAGATCTACGGCTGTCATGGCCGTCAGCATGCTGTGGTCTTGGTTGTTGTAACGATGCATCCCATTGCGTCCCAAAAGGAAGAGGTTGACAAAGGAATCGGTGAATTTCCGGATCTCGTCAAACCGGTCATAGGTTCCGAAATAAGCCGGGTAGGTTTTCGGCATCCGGATGACCGTCCCGTCGAGGAAATCCTCCATCCGGCAGAAGCCGATCTTTTCAAGTTCTTCCCTGCCCTGGTTGATCAGTTCGCTGTCTGGCTTTGACCAGAGCTCATCGCCCTCGTCGCAGAAGTACTCCAGACCCAGCCACACATTCTGCGGGTCCTTGACCAGAAAAGGGCTCCAATTGTTGAATACCTGGACCCGGCCTATTTTGACGTCAGACTCCTGGATATAGATCCAGTTATCGGGAACCCGGTTCGTTCCATCGCACCCGGCAGGGCACACGGCCATCTTTCGATAGAGCAACCCTAGAGTGATGTAATCCCTGTAAATCAATCCATTCGCAATGGTTTTTACCGTATCTGGCACTTCGGCTCCCATACCTGCGATCAGTTCCTTCACCGGCATTGTCGAAAAGACCAGATCGGCAGCCAGAGGATAGTCCGTGTTGTGGACCAGATCCCTGACCAGGACGCCATTCATCCTTCCGGGTTCCCAATCCAGTCGGACCACCTGGTGCGAAAGGCGGATCTCGCCACCCAGGCTTCCAATCCGGGCTGCAACTTCCTTCCAGAGATGTCCCGGGCCGAACTTCGGGTAAAGGAAGCGGTCAATCAGGCTGGTTTCCGTGCTTTTTTGGCGGATTGAACTATCATTGGGAAAAATGGATTTGAGGGCATTCAGCAGCGCCTTCGACACGGAAAGCCCCCTTACCCGCTGCAATCCCCACTCAGGCTTGATCCGGTTGCAGGGAACCCCCCAGACTTTCTCCGTATAATCCTTGAAGAATGTCAGGTAGAGCTCGCGTCCGAAACGGTTGATGAAAAAATCTTCCAGGCTGCTTTCGGGCCGGATCCGTTTCAGCCTGGCCTTCATGTATGAAACCCCAATCCTGATGATCCTTGCCAGGCCCAGGTTCCTGACCGTGTTCGAATTCAAACGGACCGGGTAATCATAGAACTTTCTCCGGTAAAAGATCCGGGATAACCGGTTCCTGACCAGCATAATCCGGTCGGAGTCCATGCTTTCCAGCGGGAGGGTATCGAGCCACCAGTCCATGACGCGGTCCGACTTCGAGAAGAAGCGGTGGCCCCCGATATCCATCCTGTTGCCTTTGTATTCGACTGTACGCGACAGTCCGCCCACGTCAGCCGTCATTTCGAGCACCACAGGCAGGTAATCCGTGCGCCTGAGCAGTTCCAACGCCGCAGTCAGTCCGGCAGGACCTGCCCCTATGATGATGGCTGTTTTCCTTCTCTCCATGGATGACAGGAGCAAATATCGAAAAAGATCGCGGGCCGCCCAAATACGAGGAAATCGTACCTTTGTCCACAGAAATTAGCCCTGCCGCTGATGAAGGACGCTCACGACCGGAAGATGAAAGACATAGAGGATCAGGTATTTCGTGGCCTGAGGATCTCCCCTGACGAAGGTCAGTTCCTGTATGAGAAAGCCGGTCTCGGTTACCTGTCAAAGCTGGCCACGGTCATTAAGGCAAACAAGAGTGCCGACCGGGTCTATTTTAACCGGAATTTTCACATCGAGCCAACGAATATCTGCATTCACAATTGCACTTTCTGTTCCTATTCGAGGAAGTTCAACCAGGATGGTGCCTGGGAAATGACGCCGGGAGACATCCTGGCGGAGATTGAACGTTTCAGGGACAAACAGGTGACCGAAGTGCACATTGTTGGGGGAGTCCACCCCCACCGTGATCTGGACTATTATGAAAACATGATCCGGGAGATCCGGAAGTCAAAACCGGATTTGTTCATCAAGGCCTTCACTGCCGTTGAATTGGATTTTATGTTCCGGAAAAGCCGCGTCTCGGTTGAGGAGGGTTTAAAGCGGCTTAAAAGTGCCGGCCTGGATGCTGTCCCGGGTGGAGGGGCTGAAATCTTTGATGAACAGGTCCGCCAGGCTGTTTGTCCCGATAAACCTGATTCCGCTGCCTGGCTTGGGATCCATGAGGCAGCCCACCGGGCTGGAATCCCCTCCAATGCGACCATGCTGTACGGGCATATTGAAAATTACGGCCACCGGATCGATCACCTTGAGAGACTCCGGCGACTGCAGGACCGCACCGGTGGATTTCAGGTTTTCATTCCGCTGAAGTACAGAAAGGCGAACAACCCATTGGGAATCATAGGGGAAACCAGTACCATTGAGGACCTCAGAAACTATGCCGTGAGCAGGATTTACCTGGATAATTTCCCCCATCTCAAGGCCTATTGGCCCATGATCGGGCAGGAAGTCGCCTCGTTAGCCCTGTCGTTCGGGGTTGATGATCTCGACGGTACGATCGAGGACACCACCCGCATCTACTCCATGGCCGGTGCGGAGGATCAGAATCCTTCAATGACAACCGAAGCCCTCACCACCCTGATCCGGAGAGCCGGTTATCGGCCCGTCGAAAGGGATACGCTGTATAACACATTGAGATCCTATTAAGTCAAACCGCCAGATAATTTTATCTTTGCCCAGGCGTTTAATCAGCAGCATGTAAACGAATATGAAGTCACCTCTCATGCATTTCCTCCTGAGCCGGGTTTTCTGGAAAAATGTACTTTACGCTGTGCTGGTTACCTTCGTTCTTGTGATCCTGGTGCAGGTCAGCCTCCGGTTCTACACCGGCCACGGAAAAAAGATCAGGATCCCTGATTTCACCGGGATGACCCTGACCCAGGTCGACCGGCTGTGTGAACAGAACAAGATCCTTTGGCTTATCCAGGATTCGAATTACGTGAAGGGAGCACCGCGAGGCACCGTGCTGGATCAATTCCCGGCTGCCGGCTCTTATGTCAAAAAAAACCGCAAGATCTTCCTGATCACCAATTCCTGGTCGCCGGAAATCATCCGCATGCCCAAAGCGTTTGACATGCCTTACAGGCAAGCCGAGCGGGTGCTTCAAACCGCTGGACTCAAAGTGGAAAGGACGGAATTCGTTCCCTATTTTGCCCCCACCTATGTCATCGAACAGAAATTCGAAGGGCGCACCATACCGGAAGGATCGCCGATCGAAGCGGGCTCCGGCATCACCCTGGTGATCGGACGAGGCCTGAGCGAAGAGCGCTCACCGGTGCCGGATCTCTTAAGCATCGGCAAGGAAACGGCCCGGTCGATCGCCATGAGCTATTACTTTTACCTGGGGGCCGTTATTTATGATTCCACCGTGACCAATGCCCAGGACAGCCTGATGGCCAAGATTTACCGCCAGTACCCGACAGCCGGCCATCCTGCCCGGCTGGGAACATCGGTGGATGTATGGCTGACCCTTGACTCCCTCCGCCTGATCCAGGCTGACTCCCTGCAAATGGCGGCGGATACACTGAACTGGTAATTATTCTGCAAAATGAAGTTCCTCCATACGAAATATCTCCTGATCCTTTTCCTCTCACTTCTATCTCCGGCTGTAAAAGGCCAGGAGGTCCTGACTTCCGTTACCTGCAATCCCCGGATACCTGCAGGAATAAAAAGCAGGTCAACAGCTCATACTGCCGGGGATACGTTGGTTTTACCCTTTCTGGATGATTTCAGCACCTCCATTCTAATTCCCGGCCAGGCGGCCTGGGATGGCTCAAAAGCTTATATCAACAACCATTTCGGGCAAAACCCACCGACTTACCAGGTAGCCACTTTGGACATGATGGATTCAACCGGCCGGATTTATGATCAGGCTACCGTCGAATCTTTTCTGGCCGATGATCTGACCTCCCGGCCCATTGATCTTTATTATCCGCAGGACACCTCGGTCTATCTCAGCTTTTACTATCAACCGGGAGGTTTTGGCGATACCCCGGAACCGACTGATTCCCTGGTAGTCGAAATGTATGCTCCGGGTAGCAATCGCTGGTACAGGGTTTGGAGCAGGGCGGGTGGCGCCGGAGGGGGTTTCCGGATCGCTTTGATCAATATTTCCGAGTCCCGGTTCCTGCAGAAAGGTTTCCGCTTCCGCTTCAGGAATTATGCATCCCTGGCACCTTCCTACGAACCCAGCCTGAAAGTGAATGCCGACCATTGGAACCTGGATTATGTCTATCTCAACCGCAACCGCCATTTCCAGGATACGATCATGCCTGACGCCTCGCTGACTCAACCGGTAGGAAACCTTCTGGTCAGCTATACCTCCATGCCCTGGAATCACTTCAATGCGGTTGGCATTTCAGCGGTCAAAACTTACTTCCAGCTCAATATCAACAACCTGTCTGTCGAATCCAGGGCTTTTACACCGGTTTTCCGGATCGTGCCGTTGGAAGAGGGCGGCACTCCGTTTGAGAAAATATTGATCGCAGATGAGATAAGGCCCTTTGAGCAGATCAGTTACGACGAAGTGTTCAATTATGGCTTCGCCTCCACTGCCAGGGATTCTGCCAGATTCGAGATCACGCTCGACATGAACCAGGCCAACCCCGACTGGATACCGGGGAACGACGAGATCACCCGCACCCAGGTGTTCGCCAATTACTATTCATACGATGACGGAACCGCGGAAGCCGGCTATGGGCTGGTTGGAGAGGGCACCAAAAGGGCCCGCCTGGCATACCGCTTTAAGACATCCAATACGGCGGACTCGCTGGTCGCCATTAATTACGCTTTCAATCAAAGTTACGAGAACGCCGGCAAGAAATATTTCATGCTGGCCATCTGGGCTGATGACGACAACCTGCCGGGCACCCTGCTATACAGCCAGGAAGGAGCCTTTCCCCGTTACCAGGGGATCAACGACTTCCAGACAATCACGCTGGATACGGCCCTTCTGGTGCCTTCGACCTATTATGTCGGATGGATCCAGACCAGCTCAGATTTCCTTAACATTGGTTTTGACCGCCAGAACAACCATCGGGAAGATATCCTCTATAATATCTCCGGCACCTGGAAAACCTCCGGATTTGAAGGTTCGCTGATGATCAGGCCTGTCTTCGCCAATCGGTCGCAAAAGTTCGGCAAGAAACCGATCCAGTCTGATCCGGACTCCTCATCTGGCATTAAGATCTTCCCGAATCCGGCAGATGACCTGCTTTGGGTTGCTTCCGATCCGGATCTCGCTGCTGTGAGAATTTCGCTTATCAATTTACAGGGGATGGTGGTGTTGGAAACGAAAGAGACCGGAACCATGGCCAGGATACCGGTCGGAGCGCTGCGAAACGGATATTACCTGGTTGAGGTAAGGTCCGCCTCCGGTGTTTTATCACGCCAAAAGATATTGATCCTGCATGAGTAAAATGTGGCTCCATCTGGACGAAATTGAGGAGCAGTCAGAACTTTTCGAGCATTTCCGTTTTGTTGCCGATGCAGGCCAGTCGCTCCTGCGGATCGACAAATTCCTTCTTCACCGCCTTCATGACACTTCCCGCACCAAGATAAAGGCGGCTGCCGATGCCGGCTGTATTCTTGTCAACGACAGGCAGGTCAAGGCCAACTACAAGGTCAAGCCCTCGGATGTGGTCGTTATCATGCTCTCCTATCCCCGGAAAGAGTATGAACTGATACCCGAAGATATTCCTCTCGATGTGGTTTACGAGGATGATACATTGCTGGTTGTCAACAAGAAAGCCGGAATGGTGGTTCACCCTGCCTACGGGAATTTCACCGGAACCCTGGTTCATGCCCTGGCTTTCCGTTACCGGCAACTGGAAATGTTCTCCCAGCAGGACAACCGCGCGGGCCTGGTCCACCGGATCGACAAGGATACATCAGGCTTGCTGGTGATCGCCAAAACGGAGAAGGCCAAAAGCCATCTCGGAAAACAGTTCTTCGACAAGACCAGTTACAGGGTTTACCAGGCCTTGGTCTGGGGTATCCCGAAGGAGCGCGAAGGGACCATAGATGCCCCTATCGCGAGGAATCCGAAAAACCGGCAGGTCATGTATATTTATCCCGATGGCTCCCAGGGGAAAAGGGCTGTCACTCACTACAGGACGCTGGAAGAGCTGGGGTACATTTCTCTGGTCGAATGCAGGCTCGAAACCGGCAGGACGCATCAAATCCGCATTCATATGAAGCATATCGGGCATCCTCTGTTCAATGATGCCGATTACGGGGGCAATCAAATCCTGAAGGGCACAACCTTTACCAAATACAGGCAATTCGTGGAGAATTGCTTCAAGATACTTCCCCGGCAGGCTCTCCATGCCAAGGAGCTCGGGTTTACTCATCCCGAAACCGGTCAATGGATGCAGTTTGATTCGGACCTGCCGGCTGACATGGCGCAGGTAATTGATAAATGGCGA
>CAZJNQ010000059.1:0-4575 GCA_964547475.1 uncultured Porphyromonadaceae bacterium | reverse complement strand
TTGCCGGCTTATTTTGATTTGATCGGGATGCCCTATACCGGGTGCCGCTCTTTTTGCGGTGGACTGACTTTCAGTAAATATTACTGCAATAAATTCCTGAGCCAATGCGGGATATTGGTTCCCGCCTCCCTGATTATACGGAATCAGGAAAAACCTGATATTGAAAACATTATTACCACAATCGGGTTACCGTGCTTCATCAAACCCAACAATGGTGGTTCGAGCTGCGGCACATCCCGCGTTAACCAATCCGAAGAGATCGTCCCGGCCCTTCAGAAGGCCATGAAAGAAGACCGGGAAGTGGTTGTTGAGCAATTTTTAGCCGGTAAAGAGGTCACCTGCGGTCTTTTTAAGACCCCTGACCGGACAGAAGTCTTTCCTGTCACTGAGATCATCAGCAGGAAAGAATTTTTCGACTATGAAGCCAAGTACACACCCGGAATGTCGGATGAAATCACGCCGGCCCGCATTCCGGATGCAATCAGCCGGTCCGTACAGGACCTGTCATCGCATATTTACGATTTGTTGAATTGCCGAGGAGTTGTCCGCATGGATTATATTCTGGTCGACCAGGTTCCGTGGTTCCTGGAAGTGAATACCATCCCGGGCATGACTCAACACAGCATTGTCCCCAAACAGGCCTCTATCTCGGGCCTGAGCCTCAATGAGCTTTTTGGCATCCTCCTGAAGGATGCCATGATGCGTTAGCCTCATTATAAAATCTTCTGCCATGGTTAGAAAGTCATTCTTTCTGGCCCTGCTCCTGTGCACAGGAGCTGCGTTCCTGTCTTCCTGCAAGAAGGAAGAATTGTCCAGCAAGAAGGAGCTACTCTCCCTCATTTTTGAGGCCAGCAAAAATGCACAGCTGGATCGTAACTACCTGGGTGAAATATCCGGAACCGAAGTGACAGCGTCTTTGGCCTTCGGGACCGATCTCACGGTGCTGGTGCCCACAATTGAAATTTCGCCAAGGGCTACCCTCAGCCCGGCTTGCGGAGTACCCACCGACTTCAGCGCACCGTTCGTCTATACGGTCACTGCTGAAGATGCAACGACCAAAGCCTTCACTGTTACTGCCACTGCCCAGCCGGCACCGTATATCGGTGACTGGTCGGGAGGCCCGATCGACCTGGGTCAGAGCCTCATGCATGTCAAGGTGCATGTCAGCGAGCAAGGTGAGATGACCCTGGAACTGTCGGATCTCGTGACCAGTGAATTGAACAGCAACTCCATGAAAGGAGTGTTTGAACCGATCAGCCGACAGGATACGGAAATAAAAGTGGATCAGACTCATCGCTGGGTTGCAGACAACTGGAAAGAAGAAACCACGGCACATACCTTTATGTACCATGTTAACAGCATCCAGAACATGAGGTTCTATTACTGCATCTGCTATCCCCGCGAGGGATGGTGGTTCCAGCTAAACCTTACCAGGGAATGAAAAAAGAACCGCCGCGGGTCTGCGGCGGTTCTTTTTTAATATTCATCCAGGCCTTTACAGGAACAGACCAGGTTTCTGTCGCCATAAGCATTGTCGATCTTGCCGACATACGGCCAGAATTTATTCTCTGCAACCCAGGGAAGGGGGAAGGCTGCTTTTTGCCTTCCGTAAGGATGGCTCCAGGTATCCTCTCCGATGTGGCGGGCCGTATGGGGCGCATTTTTGAGAACATTGTTCTCCGGGTCCGTGATGCCCATCTCTACATCTGAAATCTCGAATAATATGGATACCAGGGACTCTGCAAAGCGGTCAAGTTCCTGCAGGGATTCGCTTTCCGTGGGTTCCACCATCAGCGTTTCATGAACCGGGAACGATAGTGTGGGTGCATGGAATCCATAATCCATCAGCCTGCGTGCAATATCGGATGTTTCAATACCCGTCCGCGCCTTGAAGTCACGGCAGTCCAGTATGCACTCATGAGCCACCCGGCCGTTTTCACCGGTATAAAGTACCTTATAATGACCTTTCAGTTTGGCAACCAGGTAATTGGCATTCAGAATCGCCAATTCGGTCGCCACCTTCAGGCCGTCCGCGCCCAGCATCCGGATGTAAGCATGGGAAATGGTCAAGACCAGTGCGCTGCCAAAGGGTGCTGAAGATACCGAGCTACCCTTCGGACCGCCAACGGGAACCACGGGATGAGCCGGGAGAAAATCAGCCAGGTGCGGGGCCACAGCGATCGGACCGACTCCAGGGCCACCTCCGCCATGAGGGATGCCAAAGGTCTTGTGAAGGTTGAGGTGACACACATCAGCTCCGATCAACGCAGGTTTCGTCAGTCCGACCTGTGCGTTCATGTTGGCACCATCCATGTAAACCTGTCCGCCATGATCATGGATGATTTCGGCCATCTCCTTGATCCTGGTCTCGAAAACACCATGCGTGGACGGATATGTGATCATGAAGGCCGACAGGTTTTGTGCATGTTCAGCCGCTTTGGCCCTGAGATCCTCAAGGTCAACGTTGCCGCATTCATCACATTTCACCACAACGACCTGTCCTCCTGCCATCACGGCGCTGGCGGGATTGGTCCCATGGGCGGAAGCGGGTATCAGGACGACTTTCCGGTTCCCCTCGCCCCTGTCCCGGTGGTAACGATCGATCACCAGCAGTCCGGCATATTCTCCTGAAGCTCCCGAATTGGGTTGGAATGAAACGGCTGAAAAACCGGTCACTTCGCAGAGGGCCGTCGTCAGCTCAGAAATCAGCTGGCTGTATCCGCCAGCCTGGTCCAGGGGAACGAACGGATGTATGTTGGCAAATTCGTCCCAGGACAGGGCGAACATGGAATTGGCCGGATTTAGCTTCATGGTGCACGAACCCAGGGGAATCATTGAGTGTGTCAGCGATATGTCCCTGTTTTCCAGTCTTTTGATATAGCGCATCATCTCGGTTTCCGACTGATACCGGTTAAAACAGGATTCACCCAGGAAATTCGTGGATCGTGCAAACAACGGATCAAAACCGGCGGAATCCGACAGTTTGGTTACCGGTACCATTTTTCTGGCTGCTGCTTCGGCAAAGACTGCCATGATCCTGTTAACCTCTTCGAGATCAGTCAGTTCATCAGTCGACAAGCCAATGGTCTCATCATCAAAATAACGAAAATTGAATTCATGCCTGAGGGCGATCTGTCTGAAATGGTCAAGGGTAACGGTTTCGGGCAGAACGATGCGGAGGGTATCGAAATAGTCCTTGTTCTCCTGTATGAACCCATACCGGTCGAGTTCCCTTTCAATAGTATGCGCCGACCGGTGTATCTTGCCGGCAATTTCCAGGAGTCCGTCCGGTCCGTGATACACTGCATACATGCCTGCCATTGTAGCCAGCAATGCCTGTGCAGTGCAGATATTCGAAGTGGCTTTTTCCCGTTTGATGTGCTGTTCGCGGGTTTGTAAAGCCATGCGCAAAGCCTTGTTTCCGTGCATATCGATTGAAATGCCGATAATCCTTCCGGGTACTGAGCGTTTCAGCTCTTCGCGGGTGGCAAAGAAAGCGGCATGCGGGCCCCCGTAACCCATGGGAATGCCGAACCGCTGCGTGCTTCCCACAACGATATCCGCACCCCATTCTCCGGGAGGAGTCAGCAGAACCAGTGATAACAGGTCGCTGACCGCTGTAAATAAACCTCCCAGCTCATGGATGCGTTCCGCCGTTTTTTTATAGAGGATAGCCTTGCCGTCACCGGCCGGATATTGCACGATGATCCCGAAAACCTTGTCGTGCAGGCGGGTTTGGTTGACCTTGCATACCTCAATCCGTATTCCGAGGGGCAAGGCCCGTGTCCGGATCACTTCGAGGGTCTGTGGAAAGATATTCTCATCCACCCACAAGAGATCAGCTTCTCTTTTGATCAGATCCCGCGATCGGGTGTTGAACATCATGATCATGGCTTCAGCGGCGGCAGTGGCTTCATCCAGCAGAGATGCGTTGGCCAGGGGCATTGCCGTGAGTTCGGCGACCATGGTCTGAAAATTCAGCAGGGCTTCCAGTCTTCCTTGAGAGATCTCCGCCTGGTAAGGAGTATAGGACGTATACCAGGAAGCATTTTCGAGGATGTTCCTCTTGATCACAGCCGGTATCACGGTCCCGTAATAACCCATGCCGATAAGCGAACGGAAACTTTTATTCTTTGAGCCAATCTGCCTGAGATGTGTTGCATATTCGTGCTCTGTCATGGCAGGAGGAAGATTCAGAGGCTCCCTTAGCCTGATGGATTCCGGAACGACAGAAGAAATGAAGTCTTCCATGGTCCTTGATCCCACGGCCTCCAGCATCTGGTCAATCTCATGGGTTCTGGGCCCGATATGCCTGTAAATGAACTGGTCAGCAGTCATAAGTAAAGGGGTTGAGAGAATGTAAAATAAGGAGGTAAAAATAGGAATATCTATGATTTTTTACATGACGGGGGAGGAAAAGGCAAAAGGCAGAAGGAAAAAGGAAAGGAGAAAGGAGAAAGGAGAAAGAATGGGATGTTATGACTAACCCCAGACTTCAGTCTGGGGGCTTACGCCACCAGTCACGAGTCACGAGTCACGATTCACGAGTCACGAGTCACGAGTCACGAGTCACGA
>CAZJNQ010000058.1:0-17814 GCA_964547475.1 uncultured Porphyromonadaceae bacterium | reverse complement strand
TAATTGGTTGGGGAGATGTTCCGGACGTAGGCAGGTTCAAGGGAAAGGACGGAGAAGAAGACAATGAATACTGGGCTGAAAGGATGATAGGGGAAAACGGGGACCTGCTGGATATGATTGCCATTCATATGATGGGGATCTATCCCGAAGACACCCGTTTATTAACCGGTTTTGAGTATTTCAAGTATCCCGAAGAAGCCTGGAATGAATTGCTGGAACTGGGGAAAATCGCGGAGTACCGCCTGTCAAAACTCGAAGAAATCATTAAGGCCAGTGGCCGTGAAACAAGGATAGCCGTGACCGAAGGGCATCTTTCACTTTCGCCCTACAATACCAACACCATCCTTCAGAATTGGCTTTCGGCAGCATATCATGCACGGACCATGAACACCTATCTCCGTCATTCCGACCGTGTTTCGATATGCACCGGTGCTGATTTCTTCGGAACCCGATGGACGGTTAACGCTGTGAAAATCCCGGTTCCCGGAGGCAACTCGTTCCTGCTTCCGGTCGGGGCGATCATGAAACTCTACAAAAAGCACAGCGGCGATAAGGCGGTCGGAGTGACCGAATCGCCGGTTGAACTGGATGTGGCGGCAACCCGGAAAGACGACAAGGTCTACCTGCATATACTGAATACTCAATTCTCCTCTGTGGTCAAAGTGAAGCTGACTGTTGAAGGATTTACTGTTATTTCAGGGAAGGTTCATGAGATTGCACCGGCAGATCCGCTGGCTTATGTAGACGATGCTACGCAGGATACATTCAATGAGGTCGAAAGAACGTTGAACGATCTTACTGAAATCACGGTTCCGCCAGCCTCGGTCTCCGTTGTCGAACTTCAACTGAAAAAAACCTGAAATGAAAACTCCGGTTTATCTGGCCTTGCTGGTCCTCTGGGCATTTTTCGGATGCCAACCTGCCACGGAAGAACAAGAATCCGAGAAAGCCGTTAAACAACAGGAACCCACTGCTTTTGAAAAGTTCCTGATCAGGAAAGATGAATTAAACCTCCGTTTCAGCTATTCAAACCCTGAACGGAAGATCTCTTTTCATAATTACAAGGGAAACTATCCGGAATGGAGAACCGAAGTGTTTCAGAAGTTTTCCGAATTGATTTCTTATGCTCCGCCAGGAGACAGACCTGTCAGGGAACTCCGGTCCATGGTCCATGAAGGCATCACTTATCACGCTTTGGTGATGGACGCAGGTTCCCAACTGTCTTTGCCCGCATACCTTTTGGTTCCCGGAGGAAAAATTAAGGGGAATGTAATGGCTGTGCATGGGCATGGGGATGTTGAGGCGATGATCGGGTTGCGCGACGATTACCATCATCGCTTTGCCTATGAGCTGGCCAGGGAGGGCTACATGGTGCTTTGTCCGGAACTCAGGGGATTCAGCACCCTGGGTAATCTGTCGGATGACACGGAGCTGGACGACCTGGACTATTGGGTATCCGACGGGTACCAGTTTACCCTGGTTACCGAGGGATTTCAACATGGCAGGACCCTGATCGGCGAAACCATTGCCGATCTGGTAGCCTGGGAAAATTGGTGGGTGGGAGCCTATCAGGTTGAGAGCTTTGACGTGGCAGGCATTTCTTATGGGGGCGACCTGGTACTCTATTTCCCGGTATTTTCAAAACGAGTCGACAAGATTTTCTGCAGCGGCTCACTGGGTTCATTTAACGGGATTTTCGCCACCAGCTACAACGCCCCTGCTCACTGCATTCCGGACATACTGACCTGGATGGACCGCAGCGACATTGCAGGCCTTAATGCCCCGCGACCCATCCTGCTGCATTACGGAGAACTTGACACACCCAGTGCCGAAAATCATTCAGCATCTTACAACAAGACAGTTGAGCCGGCATTCAGGGAGCTGAAGGAAATCTACGCAAGGGCCGGAGCCGGGGACAAGGTTCTCCTCAGGGTAACCCGGGGTTTCCATCATGAAATGGATAATGAATTATTGATATCATTTTTAGCCGGCCGGATAAAATAACACTGGCCGCCATTAGAAACCTCCTCGCAACATGTTAAACAATAGTAGGATACTCCTGATTCTTGGTTGTTTTTTACAGGTTCTGGCAATGAATACCGGCCAGGCAAAAGCCCAGATGAATTCATTCCCAAAGGCCGGAGCCGACTCTCTAACTCCTTCGTTGTCACACTATTTCGACTGGATCAACAGCCAGTACGAGGGAACAACCGGACAACAAACCCTGACCAATCTGGATTTTTTTCAATGGATGCACGACCAGTACGGCATGCATCTCGATATTTATTCCCTGGATGTCGGCAACATTGATGATGGCCCTTATACCGCCGGCGTCGGCCGGTTGATCCCCTATCATTACGGATCTCTCGAATCAAAAGAATTCAAGGACCAGTTTCCTGAAGGATTCGGGCCACTGGCTGAGAAAGCCGCGACATTTGGCTGCAGGCTGGGAATATGGATGGGTCCCGATGGATTCGGTGACCACCCGGCAGAGGAACAGCAAAGGAAAAACCTGATGATCTCCCTTTGCAGGGATTATCATTTTCATCTGTTCAAGCTGGATGGAGTCGCTGGCCCTTTCAGGAAGGAGAAAGCCGGGGTAATGATCGAAACCCTGAAAGAGTGCCGCGAATTCTCGCCCGACCTGATAGTAAGCTCGCACCGCGTTGACTTCGGCGTCGCGGAGCCTTATATCACCCACCATCTCTGGGAAGGCGAAGAAACCTATGTAGATGTATTTATCAACAACCGTTCGACAGCTCCTCACCATCGGGCCGGATCCCTGGAACGAGGACTGACACCAGGCCTGAACCGGATGTACGAAGATCACGGGGTCTGTTTCTCCTCATGCCTCGATTTTTGGGAAGACGAGTTGGTCCTACAGGCCTTCAACCGGAGCCTGATATTCGCTCCTCAGTTTTATGGCAACCCCTGGTTTCTCCGCGACGATGAATACCCCCGTTTTGCCCGGATCATGAATTTGCACAGGAAATACCGTGAAATCCTGATCAACGGAATCCAATTGCCGGCAGACCGGTACGGACCAAATGCGGTATCAAGGGGAGACGCACAAACAAGGTTTCTCAGTCTGAGAAACCTGTCCTGGGAGCCCAAGACCTACTTCGTCAAACTGGACGCCTCACTGGGATTGGCAAAAGCCGGCAAACTGGAGATCATACAATATCACCCTGCCGAACATGTTTTGGGATCCTTCCGGTGGGGTCAGTCCGTTCCGGTCGTGGTAGAACCCTTCAGGTCCTGCTTGCTGAAAGTCAGTTCCATTCCTGGTGACGAAATGGCTGTATACGGTTGTGACTACCAGGTAATCCGTGAAGTTCCCGATGAATCCGCAGAGTTGTTGCTCCTGGGTGATCCCGGAACCAAGGCACGCGTCCGCCTCGTCCACGGGGGACAATCCCGGCAAACTGGAACCATTGGCGACAGGATCATCACCTCGTCAGAGTTTCGATCGGGATTCGAAATCACATTCCCGGGAAAGCCCCTTAAGAATCCGGCCATGAGGAAAATCGGAGAACCTGTGAGGTCAGAGCAGGTACCCAATGATGCCGAAGCACTGTTCGAATCAACCTGTTTTGCTGCTGACAACAACGCACTGGAGGTACGCAGCATTCAGCGATCCGGACCTTCCAACATCCCTCAGGTCAATGCCTGCCGGAAAGCTTTTTTCGAGAAACCCATGTTCATTAACCGGGGAATCTGGGACAAAAACCTCTTTGACGGCAACCTGAATACTTTTTTCATTGCCAGGCTGGAAGACAAGATGTTCAGGCTTGACATGGGCAGACTTATGTCATTGGATAACCTGATTATCCGGATCAGGGACAGGCAGGAATATGATCTGAATCCCGAAATGAATTCTTTCTCCAGGCAAGCCTGCGCGGAAGTGTCAGCCGACCTTCTCCATTGGGATACCGTACAGCTGGATTACTCCGGGAAAGGTACCATCGCCAGGATCCGGCTTGATCCTGAATATCCGGTCCGTTACCTTCGCATAAGCGGTGCCCCGAGACGCATCGCGGAGATCGAATCCTTTGTGGATGGCAAGGAAGTCGATCGAACGAACTGGCGTGCATCAAACCTGTTCGGGAATTTTGCTGCAGATCCGGCCATCAATGCATGGAAACTTGATTTTGAAATAACAGAGGTCGCGCCCAACAGTTACCTGGCTGTTGCCCTCAACGGAAGGCATGGGAATGAAGGAGCCTATGCCGCTTTAAGAATAGGCGGCCAATATGTCGGAGCCCCTGACCGGGCAGTGTCATACCCCAGCAACACCTGGGAATATTTCAATGTGGAAAGTGAGGAAAACTATACTTATTTCTTCCCTCTGATCCCTGATTATATCGGGAAAACCATTGAAGTCGTGATACTGGGCATGAAAAGCGGTTATCCGGAATTCAGACCTGAAGTCTGGATCACCGCCTATCCGGATCACAGAGAGGCCTTAATGCTTAAACTGAAATAGAAACGAATGCCGGATAATCATTTCAATACCTTTTATTATCTTTAGTTTAGCTTTAGTGGATTCTACCTGAAAATGGTTGAATAAACCTTAAACCTATGAAAACAACTGCCCCTGTTTTCCTCGCAATTGCCCTGCTGCCTTGGACCCTTACCGGCCAGACGGAAGCACCGGGCAAAACCACGATGAATTTGAGTTCCAGGCACCTATCGATCATACCCGTTACCAGAAATTCAATTCACCCCCAGCTCGGGCAAAGTTCCGCTCTTCTGCAATTGGCTTCCAGGCAGGCTTTCAGCACGAAATCACTGACAGAAACGAAGCAAAAACTAGATCGGATCACTTATGAAGAATATCAGCCTGCCGGTGAAACCTGGGATCCTTCATCCATGAATGAATACCTCTATGATCAGGACGGCCGGTTGATACAAACTACCATGTTATACCCCGATGAGGTCACCGGCCAACTTTCGGCGCAATACAAGGAATTTTACCGATACAATGCTGCAGGTGATTTTAGCGAAACCTGGAGTCAACGTTTCGACCAGGAGACCGGTGAGTGGACCAATTCTTTCAGACAGGAATACTTCTACAATGATCAGGGGAAAATTCTGCAATACCTGGAGTCAATGTGGGATGCCGGGAGCGGTCAGTATATTGCCGAGTTCAAGAGCGAATATGAATACGATGCAGAGGGCAAGCGGCTCGCCTATTCTTATTTTAACTGGAACTCTGAGACAGGGGCCTGGGACCCGGCCTACAGAAGTGAAACTGAATACGGAGCAGACGGCAAGCAGACTGCTTTGGTCAATTACAACTGGAATGCCGAAACCGGTCAATGGACCCCCTCCCACCGGTATGAATACACGCATGACACAAATGGCAATGTGACCGAAAACAGGGGCTACTCCTGGCACGACGAAACCAGCACATGGAAGACTATGTCATTAGGAGTGTCAACCTTTGACAGCAACGGGCACGAAACACAATACATTTACCAGGGCTGGGATTATGAGACCCAACAATTGCTACCCTTATACCGGGATGATTACTTCTATAGCGATTTCGGCACCTTGACCAGGAACATCTATTATGACTGGAATAAAACAACCGGCCTGTGGGATGCGGATGGCAAAGACGAATATGCGTACAATTACTCCTATGGTATCAATGACCTGATCATGCCACCCTGGGATTACCTGATCTACATGATGAACTATATGCTGACACAAATCAGCTACTTTGACTGGGAACCGACCGGAGGGCAGTATTTCGCGACGTCAAGATCTGTTTTTTCCTATTCTGAAATGGAGATCAGCGGGAAACCGGATGCTCCGGACTGCCCATTACGGGTTTACCCGAACCCGGTTTCCGGCCAGATATTCATCGAATCGGGCCAACCTCTTGAAAACGCCCGGTTGGAGCTGTACGATAGTAGCGGAAAGAAGATCCTTGAACGGATATTATCCGGGAACCTTGACCGGATCCCGGTCGGCGGATTGATGCATGGGCTTTACTACTACCGGATTATTAATGGCCGCTCCATGGATGCAGGCAGAGTGGTCATCAGGTAACTTTTAAGTTAAAACCACGGTGAAAGTTTGGCACAGCTTGCGGACGTCAGGCTGTCCGGTCATTTTGTGATCAGCCATTACGACATTTCCAGCATTCTCCTGATCGGTTTTTCGGCCTTTATCCTTATCTCCTCACGCACCGTTACCTCCGGCCATCCGTATTTAAGGGTCAGATATATTTTCTTCAAAGTGTGCAGTTTCATGAATTTGCATTCGTTGCATGCACAGGTTGAATCATTCGGCGGTGCCGGGATGAACAGCTTGGCCGGGCTGGCTTTTTTCATCTGATGGAGTATCCCGGATTCCGTGGCCACAATAAAGACGGTTGCCGGTTCAGTACGGGTATGCTTCAGCAGGGCAGAGGTTGAACCGACATAATCAGCCGCTATCAGAACCGGTTTCTGACACTCGGGATGCGCAATGACTTTGGCCCCGGGATATTCATTTTTAAGTTTTAGGATTTTCTCGAGCGAGAACTCCTCATGAACATGGCAGGCGCCGTTCCAGACCAGCATGTTCCTCCCTGTCAGGCTGTTGATGTAATTACCCAGATTCCGGTCAGGAGCGAAAATGATCTTTTGACCTGCAGGGATCTGCTCTATGATTTTTAAAACATTGGTCGAGGTGCAACAAAGATCGGAAAGAGCCTTGATTTCCGCACTCGTGTTTACATAGGTCACGACGATATGATCCGGATGCTCCTTCAGGAACTCCGCGAATGCATCTGGCGGACAGGAATCGGCTAGTGAACAACCCGCGTTCAGGTCAGGGACCAGCACTTTTTTTGCGGGTGCAAGGATTTTAGCCGTCTCGGCCATGAAATGAACTCCGGCAAACAGGATGATCCGGGCATCCGTCTGAGCTGCCCTCCGGGATAGGTCAAGGCTGTCGCCGACAAAATCGGCTACGTCCTGTATTTCCGCATTCTGGTAATAATGAGCCAGGATTACCGCATTTTTCTTCCCGGCAAGGTTGCGTACAGCCTCCGCCAACTCCACACCCAGGCTAATCTCCTCATCAACAAAGCCTTTCTTTAACCAGTCCTCATTCATACTGATTACCGTTTTGGCCGAAAAATACTGAATTATTGGTTACCGGGCTGCCTTGTTTCGCAACCCGGAAAAATAGTTGGCGATAGCTTCTTGTCCGGCCGGGTCCTCCTCAGAAGAAAATACCTGCTCAAAAGCACCGGCATTCATCAGGGTAGTTGGATCACCCGTAAGGAATTCACCACCCTTCTTTAGCAGCCATAATACATGGGTAACCTCCAGGGTCAGTTCCAGGTCGTGTGAGGAAAACAGGATGCTTCTGCATGTTTCATCCGCAAGCGTTTTAAGCAGATGCATGATTGAGATGCGGCCGGGAAGATCAAGATGTGCGGTAGGTTCATCGAGTATGATGAGCGGAGTATCCTGTGCCAGTGCCCTGGCGATCAGGACGCGCTGCTGCTCACCATCGCTCAGTTCATTGGCAAACGCTGAAGCAAATCCGGACAAATGAACCTGGTCAAGGGATTTCCCGACGATCAGGCGATCTTTCTTGTCGAGCCTGCCGGTCCAGCTATTATGCGGATAGCGCCCCATGGATACCAAAGAAAAAACCGTCAGGTTTTTGACATCAATCTTTTCCGTCAGAACCAAACTTATCAGCCTTGCTGTCTGCCTGATGTTACGGCCTGATACAGGAACGCCAAGCACAGTGACAGATCCCTGGAGGGCCGGCTGCAGGCCTCCCAACGTCCGTAACAGGGTTGACTTGCCCGAACCGTTGGGACCCAGCAAACCGGTAACCTGCCCCCTGTTAAGGACCAGGTTGAGATTCTTTGCCAGGAAAGTATGTTTGCGGCCGACATGCCGGTAACCTACTGACAATCCAACTGCCCTGAGAGTCTCTTGAATTTCAGCCGGATCATTCATGTCTGGATGGAATTGCGGTTTCTTCGGCTGCGTATAACAACCCAGATGAGGATAGGTGCACCAATCAGGCTCGTAACGGTATTCACGGGCAGGATCTGGTTGGAGGCCGGTACCTGCGCCAGGATATCACACAAAAGCATGAGTCCGCTACCGGCCAGGATAGATCCTGGCAGGATGACCCGGTGGTCAGAAGTTTGGAAAATGGCCCTTGCCAGATGGGGAACAGCCACCCCGATAAAGGCAATCGGACCGGTGAAGGCGGTCAGAGCCCCGGTAATCAGGCTGGTAATGGTTATTATGGCCAGCCGGACACTTCGGATCCTTATTCCGAGCGTTCGTGCCTGATTCTCGCCCAAGAGAATGGCATTCAGCGGTTTCTGCAGGATAAATGAAACCAGAAGCCCTGTCGTGATGAGCGGAGCAAGCAAAGCCAGATGTGACCAGGTGACTCCGCTGATGCTTCCAAAGGTCCAGACTACGAAATTGTGGACACTATCAGGATCGCTGAAATATTGAAGAACATTTACGACCGCCCCGGTGGCGCTACCGAACATTATTCCAATGATCAGGATCGATACCGCATCGGTCAGCCGTGCCGATACCATGATCACCAGGAGCATGACCAACAAGGCTCCTCCCATCGCGGCAATGACCAATCCCCAATGTCCGTATGGTAATGA
The DNA here is from genome assembly GCA_964547475.1 of uncultured Porphyromonadaceae bacterium. GTDB lineage: Bacteria > Bacteroidota > Bacteroidia > Bacteroidales > UBA12481 > UBA12481. The sequence continues at coordinate 9,161 of CAZJNQ010000058.1, read as the reverse complement.
ATGCACCAATTCCTGCCCGCCGAACCAGGATGAAGCCATAACCAGCAAAGCCACTCCAAGGCTGGCTCCGGAGCTGATGCCCAAGACATAGGGACCTGCCAGCGGATTCCTGAAAAGCGTTTGCATGAGCAGCCCGCATACGGCCAGGCCGGATCCCGCCAAAATTGCCGTTAAAGCTTTTGGCAGCCGGATCTGCCATAAAATATAAGTGAGGTTTGAATTCTCGTCCCCCTGAATCAGCCGGAAAAAATCACCCAGCGGAACCTTCACGCTGCCAAACAGCAAGTCTCCCGCAAAAGCCAACAAGGTGGCCCCCACCAGCATCAACATGACCGTTCCGGAGCGTTTGTCCATCTTTCAGTCAGCAATCATGGGTTTATAATAATTCCAGATATGGCCCGGCAGCAGCTCGGGATGGGCAATGTAAAGCAGATCGGCCAGGATCTTATCAGGCCGTACTACGCCGCTCTCCCAGTAATCATTTCCCCCGCTGTGATTCACCCTGTTCGTAATGGAATATACACGGCCGCTTCGAAGGGCCCAGAAAATGGAATACCTGCCATCCATGGATATCAGCCGGGACACCGAATCGGTCGTCGTTCCCACCCAGACAGGCGCATCTCTCAAGTCATTCACGACGGTTTCAAAGCTGAGGGCCAGGCTGGCGGCCTGGTCCGTTTGACGGTAAATATAATCCATCCCCGCATCCTCAAAGAAACGTGCCTGATAATTTCGGCCACCCGGCATGTACCAGGTCCCCTTAAAATCAGTTCCTGCCAGCACTTTTGGTTTCAACACCGTGGAATGGCCCAGGTCAGCAAGAGCCAGGTAGTCCCTTTCAATGGCGTTGAACAGTGAATCAGCCTCCGACCTTTTCCCTGCCAGCATCCCAAACACCCTGATCCATTCCGCCCTTCCCAGGGGTGTGGGTTCCATCCACTCCAGAATGTACAGGACCGGTATGCCGATGTCCGTCAGCCGTGAATCAGGATCAAATTGCCCTTCCAGGCCTGATTGCAGAACCACATCGGGCTTTTTAGCCACGAGGTACTCCAGATTGTATTCCAGGTCCCTTCCCATGCGGACCAAGTCCCCCCGGACAAATCGGTCGTAAAGGACAGAATCATATAATTTCTCCGGATTGTTGCATCCTGTCAGCAGGTCTCCTGCGTCAATGGCGCTCAGGAAAGCAGCATGTGTGGTTGACGAGGCCGCGACCGATGAGACAGGAATGACAATATCATTGACCCCTTCCCGCTTACCCTTATCCATATCACCTGCAACAAGGTGGTAACGGGCAAACACCCGGCCCGGTTTCCAGGGATCTGTCAAAATCAAGCTATAGGATTGATCCTTTTCCTCCCACCGGAAACCCTTGGCGTATTTCGGGCAGATCAAAGATGAATCGTCTTCGGTAATCTTGTTGAGCAGTCCCTTGCCTGCGGTATAGGGCCTGTCCTGGCATCCAGTGATAACCACTATGGCTATCGAAATTACAGTGCAGGATAGCGCTGACCTCTTCAACTTCTTGACTGTTACAATCATTTCGACCCTCCGCCAAAGATACCCGATCAGAAGATGCAAATAAAAAAACAGATGGCTTTTCTCCATTTTGAACCGCTAAATGCATCTATATAACTGAACAATAAATCCCGCATAATGGATCTGAACCAGGTTTACAGGATCAAGCAACCGGTCGTCCTGCATCCTTTCGGCGACCAGGTTTATGTCATCCCTGTCAGGGAAAAACTGGCTGACATGACCTCCATCCTTGGATTGAACGCAACAGCCGCCAGGATCTGGCATTCCCTTGAGATAGGAGAGACACCGGAGCAAATCATAAATGAATTCATCCGCGAATATGAAACTCCGGCAATCGAAATAAGGCACGAGGTTGTTCACTTCCTGTCCGAAATCAAAGATTATCTGGAAAATGATACTCAATCTGGCCGGTTTCCGGATTAAGATACTCTGCTCCCACGGGCAAGATACCATCCGTCTGTCACTGAGCCACGCCAGCCTGCTCTCAAAAGGCCCTGAGGATTTCAAGCTTCTTGTCATCTATTCCGACCGGTTTCTTTTCAGGGATCCTTTGCTCCATGCCATTCCGGCTGCTATTGATCTGCCCAGGCTGGCTGAAGGCCAAAGTGATTGGTGCTCGAAGGTGGATTATTCCGACAGGCGGATCCGGCTGCAGGGAATTCATCCCGAATCACCCCATCACGTGGTTTGGGAGATGCAACTGGATCCGTCTGAAGGAACCGGCCAACTCTGCCTGCCGCATTCAAGCAGGAACCAGGATCCCCTGCAATACCCGGTCGACGCCCTCCTGATCTTTTATCTCCTGATATTCAACACCGGTATTATTGTTCATGCCAGCGGTGCCGGATTCCACGGAAACTGTTCAATCTTTGCAGGTGAATCCGGTACAGGCAAAAGCACTATCGCCCGGTACTGTCAGGTTGCGGGGGCACGCATTCTGCACGAAGACCGGATCGTGATCCGAAAAACCGGGGAACAGTTTACTGCTTACCGGATGCCACTCTTTCCGGGAAACCTTCCCGTGTTCATGCCCCTGGAAACAATTTATTTCATCGAACAGTCAGACTCCATCTATGAGATTCCGCTGCCACCGCAAGTGGCCTTCGAAAAACTGGCCTGTCATACTGTTCAGCACCCTTTTCATCCGGAACTGGTTGAGAGGCAAATCAGCAATATCATCTCAATCGCCCAATCGGTACCCTGCTACCGGCTTGGTTTTCCCCCGGATCCGGAAGTCGGCCGCTATCTCTCCCGGCCACCCGATCCGGGAACAGGCTTTGCTTGGAAACCAATTGCCCTGTGTCCTGCTCAGAAAGGGATTAAGCCTGAAATTCCGGACTACCGGACGGTCCATGATGCCATCCATAAACCCGGGCACTGAAGTGCTGATCGAGCCTGTCGAGGCAACACCCCAAACCGGAGATATTCTATTGATCAACCATCCTGACGGTTTTTTCGCACACCGCCTGGTTCAGCCACCGGATCGCGGGCCTGGGGGAAAGATGCTCACCCGTGGAGACGCCTGTCCGCAGAACGATCCACCTCTGCATACAGGACAGGCCATTGGGATGGTCAAAACCAGCAATCACATCTCTCCCAAACAATTTCTTATCCGGCTCTTACAGCAGGAATTGGACGCGACAGGCGAACCTGACGGAATTGCGGTGCTGATCCGAAAGGGAAATCCTGGTGACAGATTCTGGGAAATACTCTACTCCATCAGTCACGCCGAAGGGTTGGAGATATTCACCCACAGAAAGCTCTTTGAATTGGATCTTTCAGACAGGGTGCCGCTTCACGTGGCAACCTGGGCTGAGCAACGGTACGCCCTCCACCTGGTTAAAACTGCAAGAATCCTGGAGGCTTACCACATCCTGTCCAACACCTTTTCAAGGGAGGGCATCGTGTTTGTGCCCCTCAAGGGTACAGCTCTATGTCTGGCAACGGATAACCGGCCAGTCGACCGCCCTTTCAACGACATGGATGTATTGGTCAGGCGTGATCAGGTTAGCCGGTGCGTAAAACTTGCCGAACAATCGGGTTACCGGCAGGACCCGTACCGGTCTCGCCGTGGCCTCGAACCAGCCATGCTGCTGCAGCATCACCTGCCCCCCTTCAGAAAAGGCCACCTGGTCCTGGAACTGCATTACAACCTGCTCCCGGGCGGATCGGCCCGGTTTACCGATTCTTTCCTCTCTTCCGCGCACCGGGTAGCCGGTTCAGGTCTTCTTCCCGATCCGTATTACCATGCCGTGTTTCTGGCAGCTCACCTCGAAAAGCATGCGCTTGAGGGACAATTTCAGTACCGGCTTCTTCGGGATCTGGCTCAGATACTCGGACATAAGGAGGAGAAATGGAGTGAAGCCCGCCGCCTGGCCGATGACTTTGGCCTTGGAGGAAGCATGATGAAGGCCCGCATTTGTTTTGACAGCCTGTATTCGCATGGATTGCCCCCCGATATCACCGGTATATATTATCCCACCGTTAAACAACCCATGATATTGCTTGTTACAGAATTAGCCAGGTTAAAAGGGATTCGGTTGAAAATGCTGTGGTTGATGGATTACCTGTTTCCATCGAGTCAATTTATCCGGAGATTTTATCCGGGCAGGCATGGTGCCGGGATTGTCGCCTATCACGGGAACCGTTTGATGCGTGGAATCCGCAAAACCTTATTTTAATTCAGTGGCATCCTGGTAATACTTCATGGCTTCCGGGAGGTTCTTTTTCATTTCAGCGATCCGGTTCTCATCCAGAGGGTGTGTACTTAACCATTCGGGTACCTGGTTTCCGCTGTTGATTTCTTTCATCCGCTCCCAGAAAGATATGGCCTCGTTGGGATCATACTTGGCCATTGCCATAAAAATCAGACCTAACCGGTCGGCTTCCTTCTCATGCAGGCGGGAATAGGGCAACAATACCCCAATCTGGGATCCCAAGCCGTAAGCTACCTGGAAGATCTGCTGGGTTTGAGCCGGTTGGGTTTGTATGGCCACGGACAGCGCCATCCCGCCCAGTTCGGTAACCAGGCTTTGGCTCATGCGTTCGTTCCCGTGCCTGGCCACTGCATGGGCGATCTCATGTCCCATCACAACGGCAATCCCGCTTTCATTCTTGGTAATAGGCAATATGCCTTCATAAAAAACCACTTTACCGCCGGGTAAGCACCAGGCATTGGGTGTTTTATCCGCCACCAGCCTGAATTCCCATTGGAAGTAAGGAAGGCGCGATTCCTGACCGTTGGCTTTCAGGAAGCTGTTGACAACAGTGGAAATATTCCTGCCCACCTTTTCAACGGAAGCCGTTGAGGGAAGGTTCTTCGACAGGTCGATGGTATCCAGGAAAGCCTTGTAACTGGTAAGCCCCATTTCGAGCATGGTAGCTTCGGGAAGAAGGTTCATCTGTTTTCTTCCGGTTATCGGCACGACCGTGCAGCTGGTGACCAACACCCAAGCCATTACAATTGCAATGAGAGACAAGTATTTGTTTTTCATGTTTTATAATTAGGGCTAATTCATTCATGCTGCAAGTGATCAATAAATCCCGCCTCTGAAACTAAAAAGAAGGCGGTTAACCGTCTTCTATTATCTTCTTACCGGTCAATTCCGGGACCGGGTTTTCTGGGGCCTTGACCGCCAGGCCCCTCGGTACGGGGACGAGCTATCTTGACCACAATCTGGCTCCCTTTGAATTCCTTATCGTTCAGACCGTCAATTGCTTCCTGGGCTTCCCGGTCATCCGGCATTTCCACAAAGCCATACCCTTTGGAATGGTTGGTTTCGCGATCGTAAATCACTTTGGCTGATTCAACCTGGCCATAAGTTTCAAACAGGCTTTTCAGGTCTTCCCCCTTTGTTTCGGGGCTTAACTTGGCGACAAAAATGTTCATGATGGTAAGGAAATAGGATTAGTAATGCAAATATCATCAAATTTCAATTCACTTGTCTTAAGCATGATCATTATTCTAATATAAGAAAAAAAAGCCTTTGTACAACCGGGTTCAAAAGCAGGATTCAAATAATTACCTTCGTTGAATGCCAAGGTTCGATAAGAATACCACTTTAACCTTCAGCGATGCCATCAAGGTTGCACGCCCACAATCCTTTATGGTGATGGCCAAACCCATTGGCCCGGTATGTAACCTGAACTGTTCCTACTGTTATTATCTGGAGAAGGAAAATCTCTACCGGGATGAAAGAAATTTCAGAATGACGGATGAACTGCTAGAATCCTTTACCAGGCAATACATTGATTCCCAGGAAGTACCCCTGGTTACCTTTACCTGGCAGGGTGGCGAGCCCACTCTTCTGGGCCTCGGTTTTTTTGAGCAGGCGGTTGCTTTGCAATCGAAGTATCGCGGCAGCAAGCGGATCGACAATGCTTTTCAGACAAACGGTACCAGGCTCACTGAAGAGTGGTGCCGCTTTTTTAAAAAAAACAATTTCCTGGTTGGACTTTCCATCGACGGCCCGGCTCAGTTTCACAATAAATACCGCAAAACCAAAACCGGGCAACTGACTTTCAGGGAGGCAGTAAAGGGGATACAATTGCTGAAAAGGTTCCGGGTTGATTTCAACACCCTGACCGTCATCAATGACACGAATGTTCTATACCCGTTGGATGTTTACCGTTTCCTGAAACAATCGGGCAGCGCTTTCATGCAGTTCATTCCCATAGTGGAACGCAGATCTGTAGCACCGGCCATTGGAGGGATCACCCTAGTGCCTCCGGCCTATGCCGGAGAGGCTAACATGACCGGCTGGTCTGTTAAAGCCCGGCAGTTTGGTCAGTTCATGATTACCCTCTTCGATGAATGGGTCAGGCACGATGTAGGCCGGGTTTTTGTCCAGCTTTTTGATGCGACCCTGGCGAACTGGATCGGAGCACCCCCGGGACTCTGTGTGTTTGCTGAAACGTGCGGGGAAGCTTCCGTGGTGGAACACAATGGTGACTTGTATTCCTGTGACCATTTTGTTTATCCCGATTATTGCCTGGGCAACATCCGGGAAACCCCTCTGGCTGAGCTGATGAGCCTGCACCGCCAGATCAGGTTCGGCAAGGATAAACGCGACACCCTGCCGCACCAGTGCCTGGAATGCGAGGTTCGGTTCGCCTGCCACGGCGGCTGCCTGAAAGGAAGGATCGCTCTGGCATCTGACGGCCAGCCAGGCCTGAACTGGCTCTGCGAAGGCTATAAGATGTTCTTCGGGCATGTCAGACCCTATATGGATTTTATGGCCTCGGAACTGGCTCATGAACGACCGCCTTCGAATGTCATGCGCTCCCGGCTCGTGACTCGTGACTCGTGACTCGTGACTCGTGACTCGTGACTCGTGACTCGTGATTCGTGACTCGTGATTCGTAACTCGTGACTCGTGATTCGTGATTCGTGACTCGTCAACCAATAGTACTTTAAAGTAAATGCCATTCAAGCTGATATCTGATTTCGAGCCGACTGGTGATCAACCCGAGGCCATTCAGCAACTCGTTGATGGCCTGAACAACGGGGTCCCCTATCAGACCTTGCTGGGAGTGACCGGCTCCGGGAAGACTTTCACGATAGCCAATGTGATTGAGCGGGTCCAGCGCCCCACCCTGGTGCTGAGCCACAATAAAACCCTGGCGGCACAGCTATACGGGGAATTCAGGACCTTCTTTCCTGAAAATGCGGTTGAATATTTTGTTTCCTATTACGACTATTATCAGCCGGAGGCCTATATCCCGGTCACAGACACCTACATTGAAAAGGATCTTTCGATCAACGATGAAATTGAAAAACTCAGGCTCAGCGCAACTTCGGCCTTGTTATCAGGAAGGCGTGACGTGATAGTGGTTGCCTCGGTCAGTTGCATTTACGGTATCGGTAACCCGGATGATTTTCACAACAGTACCATCACCATACATAAAGGTCAGAAACTGGCCCGCAACAAGTTCCTCAGGATGTTGGTCGACAGCCTTTACAGCCGGAATGAGGTTGAATTCCGGAACGGGGATTTCAGGGTGAAGGGAGACAGCGTTGACATTTACATCGCATACGGGGATGTCTCTTACCGGGTGATTTTCTGGGGCGATGAAATCGAGGACCTGGAGATCTTTAATCCGGTTACCGGGCATTCCATCGATAAACCCGATTACCTGACGATCTATCCTGCCAATATTTTTGTTACCACCAAGGAGCGGATCCGGACAGCCATTCACCAGATCCAGGATGACTTGGTGCAACAGGTCGATTTCTTTCATGATATTGCTAAAAACGTGGAAGCCAAGCGCCTGGAAGAGAGGGTGACCTTTGACCTTGAAATGATCCGTGAGTTGGGACACTGTTCCGGCATCGAGAATTATTCACGTTATTTTGATGGGCGTGCTCCGGGAACCAGACCCTTTTGCCTGCTGGATTATTTCCCGGATGATTTCCTGACCATCGTGGATGAAAGTCATGTAACCATCCCACAGATCAGAGCCATGTACGGAGGCGACCGCTCGCGCAAGGAAAACCTCGTGGAATATGGATTTCGGCTGCCTGCCGCACTGGATAACCGGCCGTTGAAGTTTGATGAATGGGAAGGCCTTACGGGCCAAACCCTCTTCATGTCTGCCACACCGGCCCCCTATGAGCTGGAGAAATCCGAAGGCGTCGTAGTTGAGCAGGTCGTCCGCCCCACCGGACTTTCCGACCCCGTGATCGAAGTGAGGCCTTCCGGGAATCAGATTGATGATCTTCTCGGTGAAATCCGTGCCCGCGTGAAACGGAATGAGAAGGTTCTGGTGACAACCCTGACTAAAAGAATGGCTGAAGAACTGACCAAATACCTGAGCAGGATCAACGTGAATTGCCGCTATATCCACTCAGATGTGATCACGCTGGAGCGCGTGGAGATCATAAACGGGCTGAGGGGTGACGAGTTTGATGTACTGATCGGGGTTAACCTCCTGCGTGAAGGTCTCGATCTTCCTGAAGTTTCTCTGGTTGCCATCCTGGATGCGGACAAGGAGGGCTTTCTCCGATCGGCGGTCAGCCTGACCCAAACGGCCGGCCGGGCAGCCAGAAATCTTAACGGCCTGGTGATCATGTACGCCGACAAGATCACGTTCAGTATGCAGCGGACGATCGATGAAACCAACCGCCGTCGCGAAAAGCAGTTGAAATTCAATGAGGAGAACGGGATAACACCGCAGCAGATAGTCAAGGCCCAACGATCCCTGATGGGGATCGCTCCGGGCAAGAAAGCCAAAAAAGCTTACTTTGAGCGCGAGAAACCCGATATCGCCGCAGACCCGGTTTTCAGGTATATGGACAAGCCGGCCTTGGAAGCCATGATCGAACAAACCAGAGCCCTCATGAAGAAAGCTGCTTCAGAGCTGGATTTTATCGAAGCTGCCCGGTTGAGGGATGAGATGTACGTGTTGGAAAAGAAATTGAAGCAGGGGTAAACCAGGAAGGGATTCTGGATTTTGGATCCTGGATTTTGGATTCTGGATTTTAGATTAATCCGATATCCAGTATCTGTCATTGCCTGAAAAACGTTGACCGTTTTCAACCCTAAAAATTGGTTAAAAATGGCGGCACTAGAAAGATTAGAACAAGAGCGGATTGAAAGGCAGAACCGGTATTTTAGTGA
>CAZJNQ010000057.1:16681-18114 GCA_964547475.1 uncultured Porphyromonadaceae bacterium | reverse complement strand
TCGTGACTCGTGACTCGTGATTCGTGACTCGTGACTCGTGACTCGTGACTCGTGATTCGTGATTCGAAAGTCCCCAGACTGAAGTCTGGGGTTAGTCATAAATTACTTTTTCCTTTTTCTTTTTTCCTTTTTCCTTTCCTTTTGCCTTCTGCCTTCTGCCTTCTGCCTTAAATAATGTAGTCTGTCCCATATGGCTTTCTCTGTGCGCGTTTCAGCATCGCGTTGGCTTCGTCGCTGTTGGTGAACTCTTCGCGGACGGGGTCCCATTTGAGCTTTTTCGGGATTTTCATGGCGATGTGGCTCAACAAGCAGGCGGAGCAGGAGCGGTGAGCCACTTCAACCGGGGCGATCGGCTGGCGTCGGGTACGGATGCAGTCGATCCAGTTTCTGTAATGATTATCGCTCTTGTAAAGGTGTATCTCGTTTTCCCCAATCTCGCTGGTAATGATCTTCGGATCGCTTGCATCCAGGGCTTTGCGGTTCGCATCGAAAGTAACCGGATCACTGGCCGTGGCCTGGTAATTTCCGCGGGTTACGAAAATCCATCCGTGGGAGCCCTCAAACCGGATCCCGTTCGGTCGGTCGCCGCTTACATACATCGTCACGCCATTCGCATATCCGGCTTTCACTTCAAAATCGCCGTGTACATCCCACAGCCCGCTTGACGGAAAACTGGCTTTGGCTTCCACCGTCACCGGGCCCGAATATTCGGTTCCCATCCCCCAGTGTGCTATGTCCAGGTGGTGGGCCCCCCAGCCGGTAATCATACCGGCACCGAACTGTTCGCACCGGAGCCAGCCTGGGCGATCGTAATTGGTTTGCGGATGCACGCGTTTCTCGGTATAGTATACTTCGGGTGTTGAACCCAGCCACATGTTATAGTTCAGATTTTTCGGAACCGGCATTTCGGGTTCCTGTTCCCCGGGGGGATCTCCCGGCAGCCCGATCTGGATGGTGCGCAATTTCCCGATTCTTCCGTTCCTGACCAGTTCACAGGCATACCGGAATTGATCGGACGAGCGTTGCTGGCTTCCGATTTGGAAAATGACGCCTGTACGGTGCACGGTGTCGCTCAGTTGCCTGCCCTCGGCGATGGTCAGGGAGGTTGGTTTTTGCAGGTAGATGTCCTTCCCGGCCAGGGCAGCCTCAATGGCCGGCTGGGCATGCCAGTGGTCGGGTGTGCTGATGATCACCGCATCCAGATCAGCTTTGGCCAGCATCTCCCGGTAGTCGCCGAAAAGTTTCACATCCACCTCCTTGCGGCCCAATTTATTCTGATAGTATTCCTCTATGAAAGTTTTTGCTTCGCCAAGCCTTTTCATGTCCAGATCGGCGGCAGCGACAATCCTGACTGTGTCAAACTCAAGAACTCCCGGCATGTCGGCTGCACGGGCGATCCGCCCGCAACCGATCTGACCGATCCGGATCCGGCT
>CAZJNQ010000057.1:10261-16581 GCA_964547475.1 uncultured Porphyromonadaceae bacterium | reverse complement strand
TGTCGGCTGCACGGGCGATCCGCCCGCAACCGATCTGACCGATCCGGATCCGGCTCGAAGGAGCATTCTTACCGAAGACCGAAGAAGGAACGATGGCCGGAACGATGATGGTTCCGGCTGCTGCCAGCGAACTGATCCTGAGGAAGTCGCGGCGTTTGAGGGTAGATGGTTTCATATCTTGTCATTTACTCCCCAGGCTGAAGCCTGGGGTTAGTCATACTGTACACTGGTCTTATGTGTAACCCCGGCTTTCAAGCTGGGGTCAGTGATCCATCGCCCACTCGATCCCCCCGAGCAGATGTTTCAGGAACAACGGATCTTCATAATGTTTTGGGTCATGCCCGTACGCCGTGTACCATTCCCGGCCTCCATCGAACTCGTGGCACCAGGAGGACGGGAAATAGTTACCGAATATCTTTCCGGGATATCCGGCCATCTCCGCGTCTCTGATGGTCGTCAGATCATGGGCAAGCAGGACATGGATATCCGGGTTCAGGTCTGAAAGATAATAGGCTTCGTCCTCCCACTCCCAGGTTTTGCCGAATGCCTCAGTCGAGGGGTGAACGGGGTCGATGATCTTCACCGTGAATTTCTGGTACGCGGGGTGGCGGACGAACTTCCCGCCCAGCATATCCCAGAACCAGGGCCAGTTCCTTTCCGTGCCACAGGCAGAGTGGATACCGACAAATCCGCCGCCTGTCCGGATGTAGCGCTGAAAGGCAGCCCGCTGACCGTCATTGTCAAAAACATCGTTGTTGGTATTGTCAAATATGAGGGCATCGTACTTCTGCAGCCTCTCATCGTTGAAAACAGAAGGATCGTCACTGACATCCACCCTGAAACGGTTCTCAGCACCCAGCTTTTTCAAGGCTTCCACACTGGCAGCTATATTGTCATGAACATAACCTTCACCGTTTTTCGTATAGACCAGCACGGTATGTTTTTGGGCAACAGCACCAGAAAAGGCAATGAGCAGTATTCCGGCCAGGATAGGGATTTTTTTCATGATGGATGAGCTCTAGTCTATATGCCTGAATTTCTTTCTTACGTATCGAACCGTTTGTTTACCCGTAAAGTTAAAATATCCGAAGGCCGATCCACCGGCACGGATCACCTTTCTTACAAAACTGGTGCAATAGAGGTGGGCGGGAGCTCCGTAAAAAATATAGCCTCTTTGCTCAAATGAACGGGCTTTCGCGATCATCTGATCGTAATCCAGCTGATAGACGACGGCAATTTGCATCCTGCCGTACGAATTCAGCGGCTTTTTCGATCCCACGTGGATCAGGATGGAATCAAGGTTGGCGATCCAGCCATTCTCAAACCGGGCTTTGATGTCCAGTTCGAGTTGCGGTACATGAAGTGAAGAGCGCACGACGCCGTAAAATTCGGGCCGGGGTCCCATCAGGTCATCGCGGTCATCATACCGGCCGAAATCGAAATAATTGGCTTCGCCCGTTAACCCTTCGACCAGAATGACGCCGGTATGGCCGACCATCAGATGATTATCCCGGTCAAAATCCAGCAGGTGTGCCCCGAAATGCCAAATACTCTTGTATTCCGGTATCCGGATGGGTTTCTCGGGAAAATTGACCACAATGGCCATATCGTTCCCTTCCCGCCTGGGCGCATCCGGTTTGGCGAATCCGCCCGTTAACGGGGACCAGAGGCACAGCAAGCTGATAATCAGTTTAATAAAGTGCAACTGTTCCGGTTTCGTAGTTGCCGTAAAGATAAGAATCTCAGCTATTACTCAAGTATCTGAGCTGATCAAGAAGAATGGGAATATCATCCGGATCAACACCGTGCCTGACCAGTTGTTCCCGTTCCGGTTCGAAAAGGTTAAGGAAACCGTCAAAATCAATGGCTTTGCCGGTCAGGCTTTTGCGGTAATATTCCAGGGCTGCTGAGCGGTTCCCACGGCACCATTCGAGGTTTCCCAGACTGACCAGGTCGTAATGGCTGGGTTCCCGTTCCAGGAGTTTTTCATAGTATTTCCTGGCCTGGTCAAATTTACCCAGAACGAAGGAGCACCAGGCTATGGGACGCCAGACTTTGGTGTTATCGGGAGAGAGGTACTCAACCTTGAAATAGGATTTCAGCGCTTCGTCGTAGTTTTGAAGATCCAGCAGGCAGTGCCCGATGGACACTTCCGTGTTGAGATCCTCCGGATCGTACAATTCAGCCTGGCGATAAAATTCCAGTGCCTTGTCGGGTTGCTTCAGATAACGGTAACAAAGTCCTATTTTTTTCAGATTCCAGATGTTTTCCGGGAGCAGGAGGTCGGCTTTAAGGTAATAATCTAGTGCTTTCTGATAATTGCCGGTCTTTTGCCAGGCAAATCCCGATTTTTGCAGGACCTCGGCACTGAGATCGCCCGACTGTTCCAGCACCCCGAAAGCTTCTGCAGCTTCCCGGTAGTTTTTCTTCTGCAGGTAAAATCCGGCTATGGCGTATAGCGACGGAGCGTCCCCCGTGAAGAGGTCGCGGTAGAAATCTTTCCGGTAAAAATCCAGCTTCCATCCGAAAAAATCGTCAAATCCCTGCCGGTCGGGATGGAGCCGGAAGAAGCGGTAGAGATCCTGTATATATTGCCGTATGACTTTTCTCGATTGCTGAAGCGGATCGATCAGCTGGTCGTCCTCGAGCATTTCCTTCAGTTGGTCGGCTTCAGCTTTCAGTCCATCCGACAGGAATTTCTGCATATCGGCCGGCATGCTCCGGATGCCGAAGCAGATGCTGTACTTGTCGGAATTACAGAGAAAGAAGCTGTTCCCCACTGACTCCAGGAACCCTTTCATCCAGGCAAGATCACCGGTATCCTCCAGGGATTTGATTTCCGGGTGTTCGAGCGTAAACGGGAAGAACCAGTTGATCAGGTGGCGGAAGAACGGGAATCCCTTCAGGTTCTGAAATGTCCCGATGAACACATCATCGCCGCTCATCTGCATCTCGGTCAGCTCCTCCATCTTATCCTTCAAACCGGGCGTATCTTCAAAGATCTCCTGCCATTCGGGATTCTGGTCGTCCTTGAGGCTATCGCCCAAGAGTTTATCGAGATCGAGCTTGTTCCGGATCTGAGGAGTCAGGCGGATCATTTCCGGGAGGATCTCTTCCTGCATCCTGCGGCTGAGATTATCGGTATCCCGGCTCCGGATCAATTGCATGATCACTTCCTTCACCAGGAGCTTGAACCGCGGATTCTCGTCCATAACCAACAGGTGTCCCCGGATGGCCGGGTACCATATCAGGCGCTGGTCGTAACGGTAAAAAGCCAGCAGCAGGCCGATCAGGGCCCGTTGGCGGATTTCCTCGTCCTCCTGGTCGAAGAAGCTGAACAGGAGTTCAAATTTGCGCTTGTCGAAATACCGGGACAGGCTGAAATTCAAAGCTGTCACGATCAGGGCTTTCTCAGGTACCGACAGGGCTTTCGAGTCACGGGTCAACTCGACGAGCTTGACTTCCCGTTCGTTATATTCATCGCTCAGCCAGATTATATGGAATAGACGGGAGAGATCACGCATGTATTCGGTTTGGCCGGGATTGAGGATGTCGGGATCGTCGAGGTAATTCTGAATGAATGTTTCAAGGCCGGGGTCATCCCGGAAGATCCGTTTCCTGACATATACATACCCGGTCGAGATGCGTGTCAACAGCGCGGAAGAGGTGCGGTCGGCCAGCTCGTAAAGATCAGCCACAATTTTCCTGTAAACCTTCTGACGCTCAGGGTCCTTGATTCCCTGCAGGGTATAATCCAGCATGTACCGGTAGGTAGTGTCGATCTGGTCCAGTTCCTCTACCCCTGCAGGCATGCCCGCCTGTTCCACTATCGGGCGGAGCTCTGACATGGCTTCCTTCAGCCGTTTGGCTGACAAAAGGTCATGTATCCGGCGGGTTGTGCCGTGGATTTCCTTTTCATTCATAGATAGAGCGGACAGCAAAAACCGGACCGGGAAGCGTGACTATTTCCGTTCTTTCTTGAACAGGTCCCAGGCCAAAGCGCTGGCGCCGAGAACGGCGGAGTTTTTGGAGTTCAGTCCGGAAGGTAGGAGCTTGACCTTCCCTTTATAAATAAACAGGAGGTTTTCTTCGAATGCCCTGAGGGTCGGTTCCATGATCAGGTTCTTGGCCAGGGTCAGGCCGCCGAACAGGAAAATGGCTTCCGGGTTGGTATGGGCCACCAGGTCGGCCAGCTTAAGACCCAGAATTTCACCCGTATGCTCGAAAGCCCTTTTTGCCAGGACATCCCCTTTTTCAGCGGCTTCAGCGATCTGGATGCTGGTCATGCTGTTGAAGCTGACATTCCTGAGTTCCGAGGGCTCGATGGAATCCGCCATAATCTTGATCAGGGTTCTGACCAGACCGGTTGCCGATACATAGGTTTCCAGGCAGCCTACCCTGCCGCATCCGCATTCCCGGTTGGTACGTCCGGGACGTACGATGGTATGTCCCACCTCGCCGGCAAAGCCATCTTGTCCGTAAACCAGTTTGCCATCGATCACGATGCCGCTTCCGACTCCCGTACCCAGCGTGATCACAACGAAGTTCTTCATGCCTTTCGCAGCCCCGTAAATCATCTCGCCGACGGCAGCGGCATTGGCATCATTGGTCACAAGAACGGGAAGGTCGGTGTGCTCCCGGATCAGGTCAGCCAGGGGAATGATGCCCTTCCAGGGAAGATCGGCGGGGTATTCAATGGTACCTTTATTGATGTTTCCCATGGGAGCTCCGATCCCGATACCGATGACTTTTACCGGGTCGCTAATCTTATTATGGAGCAGTTTCGCTTTTTCCATCAGGGCTGCCACGAATACTTCCGGCTCCGAAAAATTAACGGTGGGGAGCCGGTCCTCAGCCAGGAAGTTTCCACTCTGGTCCACCAAGGCAAGGTCGGTGTTGGTACCTCCGATATCGATTCCCAGGGCAACTTTTTCCATGATTGATCAGATTTGTTTAATACCTGCGATTCTATAGCGTAAACTCATTGCCTATTTTTCTGGCCCTGACCGGTTTATCCAGGTTGATTCCGAGAGCCATGCCGATTTCAACAAGCAGGTTCCATCCGGCCGCCAGTTCAACATAGGCAGCCATGTTCCCGGCATCGGGGATCCTGACGGTCGGGAAAACGGTCTGGCGTGCCGAAATGGCAAAAACTTTCATCCCGACACCCTTGACCAGCCGTTCAACGTACTTGTCCTCCTCTTCGGCAAACGGTTCCACGATGAAAACCACATCATTCTTATCCATGATTTCCTCGATCCCGTGCAGGGCGTAAGTGCCTTCCAGAAAATCGGATCTTTTCCGGGTGATCTCGTTGGTTTTAAGGGTCAGCTCCTCGACGACCCCGTCGTTCCGGCCGGCAAAATAGATGACCTCGGCCTTCCGGGCTGCGCTGACCATGTCAGGATCAATATCGAGGGTAAGTGCCGTGGCAATGTGGCCGGGCAATTCATCAAACCCGCATGTGCATCTTCCGTACATCATCCGGAGCATGGCATCATAGAACAGTCCCTGTTCGATCACCGATTTTGTGGCGGCCACTGCATCCTCCGTCCCGCAGTTCAAAACATGCGTCGAACCGGCCATCTCGGCCAGTTTCGTTGAATGGTTCGCCGTGAGCCCGAACAGCATATCGTGGCCCTCCTCCTTCAGTTTAACGAACAAGCGGATGATTTCCTTGGTCTGGCCCGAGTTGGAGGCTCCGAACACGGCGAGCTCTTTAAGGTTGTACTCGAGCGCCTGGGTGGAGCCATCGGTGAAGATCGGAAATTTGGCCCCCCATCGGAGATTGTCGTACATGGCCCGCTTGGCAGGAAAAATCCGGCTGCTGCCTTCACCTGTCAGGAACAAACCTTTCCGGGTCAGGGCTTTTTCGGCAAATTCGGTTGCCACTCCGGGATCGAACTTGCGGGCCACTTCGGTGGTTTCCATCATTTCGCGGACCAGTGCGAAGTCTGAATACTTTTTATCTGTCAGATTCATACCTGTGTTTTAAGTGATGAGTGAAAATTCGGGATGTTGGATATTGGATGCTGGATATTGGATGCTGGATATTGGATATTGGATGTTGGATATTGGATATTGGATATTAGATATCCGTTATCCAGCATCCCGAATCCAGCATCCGATATCCCACTCCTATTTCTTATATCTGATATATTCCTTTAATTCTTCCTGTACGACCGGATCCTTCTGGAATCCTCCACCGAGGTGCTGCCAGAAAACTTCGGCATAGTCCACGCCAACCAGGGCACCGTAATCTTTGTTCCCCTGGTACACGTGATCAAAGAAATCATCCATCTTATGCATCACTTTCATCA
>CAZJNQ010000057.1:0-10161 GCA_964547475.1 uncultured Porphyromonadaceae bacterium | reverse complement strand
CCCAGGCAGATGTAGTCAGCCCCGATCACTTCCGCGGCTTTCCGTGCTTCCTTGTGCCTGATTGTGATGGTTTTATCTTCATTGGAACCAATACCGCCCATTCCACCCGCAGTCATGGTCACAATAACTATATGATATCCCTTGTCGCTCAGCCTTTTAAGGGTACCGGCATTCCAAGCCTCGGTATCGTCCGGATGGGCGTGGACGGAAACAACTACTTTATTGAATTTCTGCATTTAATATATTGTACATGCGCATAATCATGCGTATCTACAATTGAATATGTTGTAAATACGCATTATGATGCGCATAATCATGCGCATCTACCATAATTGGACAAATTCAGGTAATTCTCCAATCAGGGGGCGAATATAATCCAAAAAGGCGGGGCTCACAAAATTGCCTTCCGGGTTGAAATACTCTTTCGGCATGGGCCTGGCCTTGACCGCCACATCTTTCAGGAGGGTTTTGCCAAAACGGCATTCATAAGGATGGTTGCCGACACGCTCAAGGGAAACCATGTATCCGGATTCACCCTTCCCGGCCAGCCTGACCGCTTCCTTCCCGGCATGATAGGCTTCATCCAGGTCGAGCTTGACAGCATTGACAAAGTCAGACATGATGAGGGATTCCGTGATCTGGAACTCGCCCCGGAAGCCGAATTCCTGGGTGATCATGCGGTGCAGGTTAAGGCCCACGCTGGCGCCACCCATCGCACCGAATTCGGTGTTATTGAACTTATCACGGGTCAGCGATGCGCTGACTGGCGTGCCGTCGGCATACTTCAAACCTTCACCGCAAACAATGGATACCCACCCGTATTTTTTGTACACCTTGTCCACGTCTGCCAGGAATTTACTGCGATCGAAGGTAAATTCGGGAGAGTAGATCAGGTGGGGGGCATCTTCCTCTTTACGCTTGCCGAAAGCCGTTGCTGCACCGAGCCAGCCGGCATCCCTCCCGATAGTCTGGTAAACAACAAACTGATCCACCTTCTTCATGTCGCGGGCCAGCACGCCGGCCTGCATAACGTTCAATACATTGCTCCGGGCAGCCGAAGGGAAGCCGGGAGTATGATCGGTACCGAACAGGTCATTATCCACCGTTTTCGGGATACCCACTCCGGTCAGCTCATATCCCTGCGAATGGCAGAATGACTCCACCCGGTTGATGGTATCCATGCTATCATTACCGCCTATCAGGAAGAAATAACGGATACGGTTCTTCTTCAGGATCTCCAGTATCCGGGGGAAGTCCTCCTCTTTCAGCTTGTGGCGCGATGAACCCAAGGCGGATCCCGGAGTCTTGCGCAATCCCTTCAGGATCTCTTCCGGCTGCCTGCCCAAGTCGATCAGCCACTCATTCATGAATCCCTCGATCCCGTAATTCATGCCATACACCTCACCGATCTTCTCCGATTTCATGGCTGCCTTGACCACCCCGGCCAGGCTCGAATTAATGACTGAGGTTGGGCCGCCACTCTGGCCGATAATGCAATTATGCTTAGTGCTCATATTGTTTATTCAAACTTGATAGTGCCAAAATACTCCGGACGGTGGAAATCGGGCTTGTCGGTACCGATCGGGTTCCACGAAAGGTAGTGCGGCATCGTCAGCTTGTCGCCGCATTTATAAAAGTTAGCCCTGAAGGCCTTACCGGTCAGATCATTGATATCCATTCCGATAAAGATTTTAAATGGAATGGTAACAGTGAGCTCCCAGGAGGGTCCCTCTTTTTTCTCCGCGAAGGGTTGGTCTCCGAGAGAAGCGAGGCGCTGAATCACGGCAACGACTTTTGGGTCCATTCTCTGCCGGTTGTTCCTATCGGGGCCCATTGCCATCAGGCAGGTACCGATCGCATTGAACTCGAAATTATAATAGGGTCCCTTCGCACCCGGTGCTACAAAGAATTCCACACAGGAATCTTCGTACACCTCATCATTGGATTGGGTGTGCTCCGCCTTGGTAAAGGGTTCATTCACATAATACTTGATGTAGATTTCCGAAGGTCCGTATGCCATATTGAATTTAACTTCCGGCCTGTTATCGTAACCTGCCCAATTGATTACGTCGATCGGATATCCGGATCCCAGTATGTCCAACGCGTTTGAGATCCCGCCCATACCTGCGCGCGGTTCCGGCAAAGCAAGAAACGGAACTGTTATCGTCTTCATTATCAACTCACTAATTATCTGCCAAACCCCGGACTGAAGTCCAGGGTTAGTCACCTGATCTCTTTCCAGGCAAGACCGCTGGCGCCCAGTATCGCGGCATCCGCCTCTTTCAGGCAGGAAGGGATGATTTTAAACGACTTGCGGTAGTAACCCATGATATTCTCATCCACGTACCTGTTGAGAGGATCCAGAAGCAGGTTGCCCGACTGGGCCAGTCCACCGAACAGGAACACGGCTTCAGGACTGCAGAAGGCGGCGGCGTTGTTGATGGCAGTGGCCAGCATTTCAGCCGTGCGTTCGAAAGCTTCCAGGGCTATCGGATCCCCGTCGGCTGCTGCCTGAGCAACGGCCTTGGAGGTAAGTTCGTCAGCCGGTAACTTTCTCAGGGGGCTTGGATCACGGCGCTCGGCAAACAATTCGAGGACGGTCTTGACGATCCCCGTTGCCGAGACATAGGATTCGAGACAGCCTTCGCGGCCGCACCCGCACTCCCTCCCAAAAGGTTCCATGGTGAGGTGCCCCATTTCCCCGGCGAAACCGGTATGCCCGTATACCAGTTCCCCGTTGATGACGATGCCGCTGCCCAAACCGGTTCCCAGGGTCAGGATGATGAAGTTCTTCATTCCCTTTGCCCCTCCATAGATCATTTCACCCAATGCGGCCGCATTGGCATCGTTGGTCAGGACCACCGGCACGGGATAATATTTCCTGAACATCCCGGTCAAAGGCACAATCCCTTTCCAGTTGAGATTGGGTGCATGCTCGATGGTACCTCTGTAGTAGTTGCCATTGGGAGCCCCGATCCCGATGGCCTTCATTTCCACCTGCCCTGCGTCCCTGAGCAGCCCCTGTATTTCCCGGTGCACCGCTCCAACGAAATCCTCCGGTAGTTTATAGATAGCGGTCGATACCTTGCTCTGAGCCAGTATCCTTGCATCACGGTCAACCACACCGATCTTGGTGTTGGTGCCGCCGATGTCGATTCCGATGGTTACGTCTGTCATTTTGTGTCGTTATATCCCCGGGTTTCGCCCGGGGTTACTTTCTTGAGCTCACTCCGCTTTGATTACCATCTTGACCAGTCCCCTTACATTGATGAGGTTCAGGAGGAAGGCAAGGATCAAAGCAGCCACCAGGAGACCGAGAAATCCGATCCACCAGGCTATTTCAAGCTGCGCGGATCCGATACCCATCAGGATGGTGACAGCGATGTATATTATCAGTTTAAAAAAAAGCTTATGATTCAAGCCGAAATTAAACTTCCGGGCTGAAATGACATATTGGGAGAATCCGGCAAAACCCTGGGTTGCCAGGCAGGCCAGGGCCGCTCCGAAAGCATGATATTTTGGTATCAGTATCAGATTGAGCATTAAGTTGATAAGCAATGCAATAGCGGAAGTAATATTCAATACCCGAAGGCTACCGTTAGCCGTCAGGAGTGTTCCGTAAATAATGGTTCCGGCCATCCCCAGGAAGGCTATCATCAGGATGCCGAAGAATGCGGCAGATTCGCCGATATTGTTGTCATACATCAGGCTCATGATTTCGGTCCTGTAAATCTGTGAACCGACGGCCAGTGCAATCATCGGGATAAAAAGAAGAAGGGACGAAAGCAGGGTCAGCTCGTGTATGTCCTGTTTTTCCTTGATCATCTTGCTGAAAATAGGGAGCAGCAAAACAGCAAACAGCAGGGCGAACTGATAGGCAGCGTCAAAAATCCTGAATCCGTTCTGGTATATTCCTGCAGCGTCGGGGTTGATCAGTTTTTCCAGAATGATGACGTCCGAGCGGGTATAGACGGACATCAGGAGGGTTAACAAGGCGAAAGGGGCACTCTGTTTCAGGATCACCAGGAAAAATTTCCGGTCATAGCGGAATTTCGGAAACCGGGATTTCCAGGCAACGATCAGAAAACAGGCGGCAGCGGTGACGAGATAGGCGGCTGTCTGGGCATAAACAAACCATTCTATGCTGATCTGAAATCCACTGATGTGGCCCCACAGGAGTATGCCGCAGATCAGGATCATGAGGGCGCGGTCGAGAACCGAAATGACCGAGTTCATCGTGTGCATCTGCATGCCTGCTATATTCGACCTGAGATAGAGTGTAAAAGACACCAGCAGCTGGTTCAATGCCATGAAAGCCAGCAGGTTCAATTCTCTTCCGGAGGTATAGCCGAGGAACAGGGCGAGTGCAAAAACGGCCAGTCCGTAGGCCGCTGCCAGGATAAATTTCAGCAAGACGATGCTTGAGAAATGCTTCTGCAGGAGCTGGTGATTCTGCGAAATATTACGGTTATTGAAGTTGGTTATCCCGAAGTCAAGGATGATATTCAGCAGGAGGGACAGATTGAAAAGGGTTATATACAATCCGAATTCGCCGGGACCCACCAAAACCTGCACATTCCTGTCGATCCCGAAAATCCAGAGAGGCTTGATCAGCAGGTTAAGGAGGATGATCAGAACCAGGTTGGTTACGAACTTCTTTTTTACTATCGTTTGGTTTTTCACTTTCCTTCGCAGTCCGGCGCTTAGTCAATTGGCCAAATGTACTAATTTTAACTATTGCAATTGATTAGCCTATTTCTTTCATCTGATTAAACAACCCATCATGAAAACCATCGCTTTTCCCATGCTGGCGGTCTGCTTGCTGGTGTCCTGCGCCGGCCCGGAAGGTCCCTCCGTCAAGGTTGACAGCCACCCGGTCTTGTCCAAAACCGAATTGCTTAATAAGATCAAGGGAGGCTGGGCCGGCCAGGTGATTGGCTGTACCTTCGGCGGCCCCACGGAGTTTGGCTTCCGGGGAACCATGATCCAGGATTACCATCCGATACTCTGGGACAGCAGCCGGATTGCCTGGTATTTCGAGCATGCTCCGGGATTGTATGATGATGTTTATATGGACATAACTTTTATCGAGGTGATGAACAAGGAGGGCATCGATGCCCCGGCTGCCAGTCACGCCCGCGCCTTTGCCCATGCCCTTTATCCTCTCTGGCACGCTAACCAGGCAGCCCGTTTCAACATACTTTCCGGGATGCTTCCCCCTGAATCAGGCTATTGGATGAACAATCCCCATTCGGAAGATATTGATTTCCAGATTGAAGCTGATTTTGCCGGATTGATGTCGCCCGGCATGCCGAATGCCGCCGCCGAAGTCTGCGACAGGGTCGGGCACATCATGAACTATGGCGACGGATGGTATGGCGGGGTATATATGGCTTCAATGTACAGCCTGGCATTTGTCAGCCGTGACGTCGAATTCATTGTGACCGAAGGCCTGAAATCCATCCCCCCGGAATCGGATTTCCATCAATGCATCCAGGATGTAATATCCTCATACCGGAAAGACCCGGGAGATTGGAAAGCCGCCTGGTTCGCAGTTGAGAGGAACTGGACCTCTGATATCGGTTGCCCGGACGGGATATTCGACCCCTTTGATATTGATGCCAAGGTCAATGCCGCCTATGTGGCCATCGGCTTGCTTTACGGCCGGGGTGATTTCACCCGAACGGTTCAGATTGCCACACGCTGCGGCCAGGATTCCGATTGCAACCCTGCCAGCGCGGGAGGGATCCTGGGTACCATGCTCGGCTATGACCTGATCCCTCCGCAATGGCGCGATCCGATCAAACCGGTCGAGAACAAGCCGTTTTCCTTTACCAGCCTTTCCCTCAACCAGGTGTATGAATCAAGCTACCGGCATGCCCTGGCCATGATCGAAGGCCATGGTGGCACCGTTGACGGTGAATCGGTCAGCCTGGTTTATGAGAAACCATCGCCCGTGAGGCTGGAGAAGGGTTTTGAGGGGTATTACCCGGTCGAAAGGAAAAGGATCAGAAGCAATCTCGAAACCACCTGGGAAACCTCCTTTAAAGGGACCGGCTTCATCCTTACCGGTGAAGCCCTTATTTCGGCAACCAATAAAGACAATACGGGAGTCGTACATGTCGAAATGACCATTGATGGCGGGGACCCGGTTCAGTTTGCGATGCCATTGGACGACCTGGGGCGGAGGCTGGATGTGGCCTGGAAGTTCGGCCTGGCTGACACCCCTCACCGGATAACCCTGAAAATCCTTAATCCCTGGGAGGCCGGGTTTGTCAGGATCAACGACCTGATCAGCTTTGCTCCCCGGCCGTATTCTTCCGGCATCTAATGCTTATCTTTGCTGGATGGTTATCGCGGTCAATTGCCGGCTATTGTTAAAGAACAAGCTTGAGGGGATCGGCTGGTTCACGTATGAAACCCTTAAACGGATAACCCGTGATCATCCCGAGCACCGGTTCATTTTTATCTTCGACCGTCCCTATTCCCGGGAATTTATTTTTTCCGATAACATAACCCCTGTGGTTGCCGGCTTTCCCACCCGGCACCCGATACTTTGGTTACTTTGGTTCGAACTGGTCATTCCGCGGATACTGAGGAGATATAAGGCTGATGTTTTCTTTTCTCCTGACGGTTTTCTGTCCCTGAGGACCAGGGTCCGCTCGGTTCCGGTCATCCATGACATCAGTTTCGTTCATCGCCCGGAAGATGTCCCCTTAGCCGCAAGGATCTATTACAACTATTTCTTCCCGCGTTATGCCAGGAAAGCTTTCCGGATATGCACCGTATCCGTTCACAGCCAAAAGGATATCAGTAAGACATGGAATGTCGCACGGTCGGTCATCCGGGTAGTTTACAATGGAGCCAGCCAGACCTACAAACCCTTGAAACCTGATGAAATCCGGATCGTCAGGGAAAAATATGCAAGTGGCAAACCCTACTTCCTTTTTGTTGGCTCCCTCCACCCGCGAAAGAATGTCGGTAACCTGCTGAAGGCATATCACCGATTCATCGAACAAACCCGGTCTGAGGTCCGGATGGTGGTGGTAGGGGAAGTGATGTGGAAGAAAGACCAGAGACGGAAAACGGAAGACCAGAGACGGAAAACGGAAGACCAGAGAATATCGTCTGTCATCTATACTGGCCGCCTACAGCCCGATGAACTGCGCCTGGTGATGGGCGGAGCACTGGCGCTGACTTTTGTTCCCTGGTACGAAGGCTTTGGAATCCCGGTGGTGGAGGCTATGTCGTCGGGAGTTCCGGTACTTACCTCCAACATCACCTCATTGCCCGAGGTAGGAGGCGATACCGTGCTGTACACCGATCCCGGATCGGTTGACAGCATTGCTGAAGGAATGGGTAGACTGGCTCACGATGAGAACCTTCGTGCACTCCTCGTCAGGAAAGGCCTTGAACGGTCACGGAGTTTTACCTGGGAAAAGACGGCAAAAAAAGTGTGGCTGACGATCGAAACGGTGATCACAGCGATACGAGACTATGAATGACTCGGCTTCGCCTCGTAAAAAATACGCTGCGCGTATGAATAGCCTCGCTTTGCTCGGCGAATGAGGCCTTCGGCCTGAATTAATTCATTCGAACGTAAGCGAGAATCATTCGCGAGGCGAAGCCGAGCTATTCATTCGCGTAGCGAATCATTCATACTGTATGTTCAAACAACTAAAGCACAATAACCTACTTCACTACCTCGAAGCCAACCGTCTGGAAGCCGGCTGCGACGAGGCCGGGCGGGGATGCCTGGCAGGACCGGTATTTGCAGCAGCGGTGATTTTGCCAAGGGGTTTCACTCATCCCGACCTCAACGACTCCAAGCAGATGACCCGGAAGAAACGGGATCTGTTACGTTCGATAATCGAACAGTCCGCCGTCGCCTGGTCGGTTGCCTCGGCGGATGCGGGGGAGATTGACGAGATCAATATCCTCAATGCCAGCATACTGGCCATGCACAGGGCTATATCGGGATTAAAAATTAAACCTGATTTTTTACTGATCGACGGCCACCGGTTCAAACCGTTTCCCGATATCCCGCACCAATGCGAGATCAAGGGAGATGGACGGTTCTTAAGCATTGCAGCGGCATCTGTACTGGCCAAAACCCAT
Source organism: uncultured Porphyromonadaceae bacterium (assembly GCA_964547475.1). Lineage (GTDB taxonomy): Bacteria > Bacteroidota > Bacteroidia > Bacteroidales > UBA12481 > UBA12481. The sequence continues at coordinate 2,043 of CAZJNQ010000057.1, read as the reverse complement.
CGCGACGAATATATGCTTAAAATACATCAGGAGTACCCCGTATTTCACTGGAACCACAATATGGGTTATCCCACCCGGCAGCATCGTGACGCGATACGGGAACGGGGAATCAGCCCGTATCACAGGAAGAGCTTCAGGCTGACTGATGAACAGATGCTGTTACCGTTTAAGAGTGACTCGTGACTCGTGACTCGTGATTCGTGATTCGTGACTCGTGATTCGTGACTCGTGATTCGGGACTCGTGACTGGTCTGGAGAGATTGTGTTAATTTCGTCGGAGGAGGAACCATGAAAAAAATACTGCCAATTCTTGCTGTTTTCATGTTGGCCGCTTGCGGCCCCGAGGAAGGAAAGCTGACTCCGGAGCAGATCACGGAAGCGTGGACATCAGGGAAAACATTAGAGTTATCCACTTTTAAAAAGTTGACAACTTCACCGCTGTTCGCCGAGCAGCCGGTCAAAAATGACAAAGGATACAATGTGCTGGTTGACCTGGCGCATGAGTGCACCTTTTACCAGATGTGGACGGTTCCCGAGCAACTGAACCAGTTGGGATACCGTTCATTGGGCAGTCATGCCACCCTGAATACGGTTCTTGACCGTGATGGCGAAAGCCGTGTCAGGGTTCTCTGGGATACGGTCAACAAGGTTTACCCTTTCGCCTGGTGGCCCAACCCGATATTTCACGTGGTGCTGACCGGGCAGTTCAATCCGGAGGCGCAGGAATATACAGAACCGGAAATATCAGCCCTGGTTGACTTTGTCAAAAAGGGAGGGGGATTGATCATCCTGTCCGATTACCGGAAGTTGAAAAATCCTGACAGCCGGGTGAGCGGCAGTATTGACGACTGGTCCTTGCACCGTTTGATCACTGCATTCGGGATCAACCCGGGAGAAACGCCTGTCCGGATGGAATTCGGGAAAGGCCGGGTCCTGGTGACCGGGAATCCGAAGGAACTGAAATATCCGAGGGACGCCGCCATTTCACAAAAGGATTCAGTGGACCTGATCGTTGCTGAATGCCTGGATTGGCTGACTGCCAAACAGAAACCCTTAAAAGGCAGGCCGATATTGCCCCAGGCCATGGAGGGAGGCGGTCCGATCTATCCGGAACTGGAAGATCATTTCAGCAATATCGTGTTTTATTATGCAGCCAATCAAAAATCGGAACTATTGAAGGTGGTCAAGGAGGATGTGCCCAGGGCCCAGGAATTCATTGAGCAGCGTCTCCCTTCAACCCCGACTGCTGAACCGATGTACTTGATCCTTGCGGCAGGAGGTGGCGGTGGATGGGCGGTCAATATTTACAAACCGAAGGAAAACGGCATCATCAGTCTGGATGGTTTTGGTATCCTGTCGATTTTCGGTCATGAGCTGGCTCATACCCTGTTTGGTCCGGCCGGCGATGACGGCGGGACTGCAGGCATCGCCCCGATACCCGACAGGGGGGAAGCCCATGCAGGGTGGTACCAGGGTAAGGTCAACGCCTTCTTAAAGCCGGAACTGAGGGACAAACCCAACCGCGACTGCAATCTGATGTTTGCCTTTGATCCAAAGGGCAATGCAATGGACCTGGCCACCTGCTACGAAAATGAAGCCATGCATAAGCAATGGGGCTATGGCAAGGATTGGATCAAGACCTGGTATATCTGGCAAAAACTGGACGACCGGTACGGTCCCGGCTGGTACCCCAATTGGAAATACGTTCAACATACCCGGTGGAAAAACGACCCGGAACATCACCTGTCATGGGACGAGATGGTGGAAGATATGAGTATCGCCGTGGGTGAAGATCTGTTCCCGTTTTTCAGAAAACTGGGAACAACTCTGCAAAAAAGCAGGCTTGAGCGGATTGAATATAACGGCGCTACAATTGAACTTCCCGTTGCTCTGGTCGAGGTAACGCCGGCAGGGGCTGTAAGACTGGAAATGATTGATCCGGCAAAGCATCCTTAAACGGGCTCGCTGAAGCTCGCCTAAAAAGCTCACTTCCTTTAGATTCACACCATAACTAAAAAGGATGTAAATTGAAAAGGAATGAGG
>CAZJNQ010000056.1:9272-18144 GCA_964547475.1 uncultured Porphyromonadaceae bacterium | reverse complement strand
TCACGAGTCACGATTCACGAGTCACGAGTCACGAGTCACGAGTCACGAGTCACGAATCACGAGTCACTTCCCCATGAGAAAACCACTCAGTTTCCTTTTTCTCGCCACGCTGCTGGTGGCCTGCACCCCTCTCTCGAAGACCACCGGAACCAGCGGTGATCCTTATGTGGTCATGCTGTCCATGGACGGTTTCCGGTGGGATTATCCCGATCTGTACCATACCCCGAATATTGACCGGATTGCCGCCGGTGGCGTCAAGGCCGTTTCACTGATCCCTTCCTATCCGACCAAGACATTCCCGAACCATTATACAATCGCAACCGGGCTTTACCCGGATCATCACGGGATCGTCCAGAACAGTTTTTATGATCCTGTCCTTGACCGGGTTTTCCGGATGAGCGACCGGGGGGCGGTTCAGGATTCCGTTTTCTGGGAGGGTGAAGCTATCTGGGAAACCGCGGAAAGCCAGGGCATGAAAACCGCATCCTATTTCTGGGTGGGTTCGGAAAGCAACGAAACGTACCGGCCGGGGTACAGGAAGTTCTATGAGAGCGGATTCCCCTACCGGCAGCAGATCGACACGGTTACACACTGGCTCGAAAAGCCGCGAAACGAGCGCCCCCGGCTGATCTTGTTTTATTTTGATGAACCCGATCTGACGAGCCACTCGTTTGGCCCGGTAAGCGAAGAAACACGGGCTGTTGTTGAAGATCTGGACAGGAAGATCGGCCTGTTAGTACAGGAACTGAACCGCGTTGAACGGAAGAAAAATATCAGCGTTAACCTGGTCATCGTTTCGGATCACGGTATGGGAAATGTGACGGGGGGCAACCAGGTCTTCCTTGAGGATATCCTTGACCTGAGCAGGATCAGGCGCATAAACGGGGGAAATCCCGTGGTCACGCTTGAGCCCGAATCCGCCTATGCCGATGAAGCTTACCGCCTGCTCAGGTCGGCCGCTCATTTAAAAGTCTGGAGGCGCGATGAGTTGCCCTATCACTATCATTACGGCACGCATGTACGGATCCCCGGACTGATAGTTGAGGCGGACAGCGCCTATGGCCTGGAGATAAGGAGAAAGGAGAAAGGAGAAGGGAGAAAGGACACCTATGGACTCGGGACTCACGGGTACGATCCATGGAATAAAGACATGCACGGGATTTTTTATGCCACAGGGCCGGTATTCAAGGAAAATTTCATCCAGCCCTCATTTGAAAACACCGCCATCTACGGATTGCTGGTGCACATCCTGGGTCTCACACCGGCGAAGACCGACGGAGACTTTAATACGATCAAAGGTGTGCTAAAAGATTATTGAAAATCACGGTCAAGGTCAAAGACTTTTTCCATCAGGATCCACTTCTCTCCCGGTTTTGCCCAGGGCAACGGTGCCTGGAACTGCCAAACAAATTCTTCCCACTCGGGTTGTTTTTCCAGTTTCCCGAGGCGGGCCATCTGTTTATCAAAATCCCAGCCCTCCGGGGCTTCGAGAATCATGAACATGCGGGTGCCCAGAAGGTAGATTTCCATATCGGTAATGCCTACTTCCAGGATTCCTTTCGGGATCTCGGGCCAGATACCTTCTTTGGTGTGATAGTATTTATATTGCCTGATTTTTTCAGGATCATTGCGGAGATCAAGGGCCATGCAATAGCGTTTCATGGGGGATGTTTTGGTTGAATTGGTTGAATTGGTTGAATTGGTTGTTGTTTTACAGCCGGTGAAAACCAGCAGAAGAAGCACAGAAATGGCAGTTGCAAGTTTCATTTTTTAGCGAAGGGTGATTTTTTCATTCCATTCACCTGAGGATGACCTGATATTGACCAGGTATATTCCCGGGGGTTCCTTCGAAAGGTTAAATTGTTGGCAAAATGAGCCGGTGAAGTTGGTTATCAGTTGCTCGGACAGGGTCTGGCCTGTGAGGTTCATTATCCTGATCCGGACATCTCCCCGGCTTTCCTGGTCAAAGCTGACTGTAAGCAAGCCGGTTGAGGGGACCGGGAAGATCCTCAGTCCGGAAGGTTTCACCAGGTCCGGTACATCCATCGCGCTGACGAACAGTTCGATATTATCCACTGCAGCACCACCGGAGGGTTGCTTTTCGTTATCGTACCGGAAGCCGATCCGGGTTTGGGAAGACAGGGCTTCAGCAGGCAGAACGAGCGAGGTGGAAGTCCATGTCCAGTTGGGCTGATCAGCAGGCGGGAATTCGGCGAGCAGGGTCCAGGAACTATCGGGCGAAATCCTGAAAACAACGCTGAAATTACCGGCATTGTCAGTCCGCATGAAGGCGGAAGAGAACCTGAGTGTCAGCTGGCTTCCCGAGTGGGGGGTCAGGTCGATGGGCGGAGAACTGAGAATCCCGGACACGTGCGTTCCGGCGGACGCAGTAAGGCTCTCTATTCCAAAGAATGAACCCTCATTGCCCGTTATACCCAGATCCAACGAATTGCCATATTTCCAACCGGCCAAGGCCTTATCAACGGTCCAGCCAGCCGTGCTACCTTCGAAATCAACCGAGTATGGCAGGACGGCCGGATCGGTCAAAATGGCCGAAACCCGGTTTGACGGATCGGAAAAAGTGTTGCCAAAGTACTCGGCAACAATATAGTAGCTATAATCCTTGTCTTTTTCGACCTGGTCATCTGAATAAAAGGGAGAGGTGGAGAACGCATGAAACAGGTTGTTCCTGAAAATCCTGTAGCCGGATACATACTCGGGGTAGAAAGGAGCATTCCAGTAAAGGTTAATGACCGGGGCTGCGGCAACTGCTTCCAGTGCCGTTGGGGGCAGGATGATCTGGGCTTCAGCCAGGCCGGTCTCCCAAAGTCCCCGTCCGTACGTGGATGCCCGCAAGCGTGACTTGGTGCGGTCGAGGTGGTCGTAATATATTTCCAGATCACTGATTTCGGCGGAGGCCGGCAAGCCGGCATTGAAAAAAGCCCAGTCGGCCATGCCTTCATCCCGGTGATAGACACCTGCGTCGGTACCCACGTAAAGCCCCTCGACACTGGATTTGTCAAAGGCAATCGTATTCATGGCCACATCCGGCAGGGTTCCGGTGATATCGGTCCATGTTTCTCCCTTATCCGAAGATCTATACACATGTCTTCCCAGGGTGATATACACCGTCATCGGGTCATACGGGTGAGCTTCGATATCAGAAGCGATGTCTTCCGAAGGCAATCCGGATGTCAGGTTGATCCAGACGGGTGATGAGCGGGTGAAATCATCTGTCCGGAACAGGGTTCGGTCGCTCCGTGAGGCGTAGAGGACCTTCAGGTCCGCCGGGGATTGTTCCAGTGCGAGCATGAAGGGACCATTCGCGTCTGTCAGGTTGGAGGAGATATTTTTCCAGGTGATCTTCTGATTTTTCAGGTCATGGGTTATCCAGATATTCCTGTAACCCGCCACCATGGTATTGCCGTCTTCCTCATGGATGATGAACGGCGTGATCCAGGCACCGCTTTCGGTGATGCCGTTGACCCCTTCTCCGGCAATGTTCCGGGAATAGCCGTTAAACTCCAGTTGGTCTATTGAACCATAGTAGAGAGTAATGTAACTGTATTGATAATCAACAGGATCAATGGCGCACTCCATGCCGTCGCCTCCCCCGGAGGACCACCATTCCGATCCGATCCAGGTGGCACTGCCATTGTCCTGGAACCCGGTCACGATCTTCATGGGGTTGGTTGCGCTGACGCCCAGACGGTAGATCTGACCGATTCCCAGCCCTTCGGTGATCTCAGTCCAATTGGTACCCTGGTTGTCGGTGTAATAGATCCCGCCGTCATTGCCCGCATAGAGCCGTTTATTGACGGGATTGTAGAAAAAAGCGTGCTGGTCGGCATGGATTTCCTGTGCCCCGGCTCCGGTCCAGTGGCCGGTTATCCGCCAGGTCTTTCCCCCGTTGTCGGAGCGCCAGAGGTTGACACCTCCAACATGAAGGATCTGTGCATTGATCGGATCCACATGGAGGCACAGGTCGTACCAGGCCTGGCTTCCATTGTCGCTTCCATCCTGAGCATAGCCTAGGATATTGGGGACGGTTGATTGGGTCAGGAAGGTTTTGCCGTCATCCTGGGAAACGAAGCAACCGGCAAATGGCTGGTTGCCGCAAACCATATAGACCAGGTTGGGTGCGGCAGCCGTCACTCCGATCACCATCCTGCCGGTTATTGGGATCCCATTGGAATCGGGAACCCGGACCCAGGTATCGCCGGTGTCTTCGCTCCTGTAAAAGCCGACATCACCGCTGGTTGCCACGGCATAAGCGACAGTATGATTGCCGGGCTTGAACTTGACATCCTTGAAATGCCCGCTGACATCCGTTTTTTTGGTCCAGCTCCTGCCCCCGTTGGTGGTCTTGAATATGCCCTGGCTGGTGGCAGCCAGGATCAGGTCGGGGTCGGTCGTGCTGCGGGCGAGCATGCCGACCGTGACATTTCCCATTCCGGTGTTGTACAATTCCCAGCTTTCTCCGCCGTCGGTACTGCGTATTACCCCGATACCCCTGGCATCCCCGTGATCCCGGTCACCGGTTCCAACCAGGATCTCATTGCTCCTGGTCGGGTGGATCAGGATAGCCGAGGCTCCCAGCGAAGGCAGGTCGTCAGACAGTGGCCGCCAGTTTTTTCCGCCGTCGGCTGATTTCCATATTCCGCCGGAGGGGGCGCATACATAGATCAGGCTGGTATCGGCCGGATCGCAGGCAATAGCGTTCAGCCTGCCCAGCCCGACATATCCTCCGTAATCCACGCGTGTTTTCGGGCCCAGTTCGGTCCATGGCAAGGAAGGGCTCTTGAGCGACCCGTTGACCGGATGCTCTTGGATGTACCGGGCATATTCCCTGAAGACATGACCCTGTTCCGGAAAACTGCCATCCGGGTTGATCCGGGTTTGCCAATAGCTTTCCCAGCGCTTGAAAGGTTTATAGCCGTCCCCGCGGTGGGTGGTGCGGCCCTGCCAATACGTGTAGAACGCTTTCTGCACTTCAAAGAAGTTCGCATCCCGGTCTTGCATCATGCTGATCCAGTAAGGATAAGATGAATAGTCACGGTCCAAACCGGCTTCCTGTGAACTTTGCGGGAAAACGGCCAGTCCGGCGGATAACAGGACCAGAATGGCGAACAAACGCCTTACAGCGGGTGACGACATGTCATTGCAGCGTGATTTTCTCTTTCCACTCACCGGATGGTGTCTGAACAACAAGCTGATAGATCCCCCTGGATTCCTTGCTCAGGTCGATAGGCTCCACCAGGATCCCGGCTGAATAATCGAGTACTTTCTTCAGGATGATCTGCCCGTTCAGGCCATAGACCGTGACCGTCACCGGTCCGGGTTTGGCCACCTGCATGTTCAGGTGGAACAGGCCGGATCCCGGGTTGGGAAAGACAGTGATGACCGAAAGCTGATCGAGCGGTTTGGCCGATGTGGTGTTTAGGAACAGCTGAACGTCGTCAACGGCTGCGCCATAGGCAAATTCATTGGAATTATCATAATAGAATGCGATCTGCATGGTTGCTGTCAGGGCTTTCTCGGGCAGGTTGATTTCTGTTGTATCCCATACCCATGATGAAATATGGGGTGGCTTCAGATCGACCAGCTTGACCCAGGCACTGTCAGGTGCCGGCCGATACTGTACGCTGAACTTGTCATAGGTCCGGTATTTACGCATGGTAAAGGCAAACCTCAGGGTAATGGTCCTGCCCGTGTAACTGCTCAGGTTGATACCTGGAGTGGTCAGATAGTCCTTAATCACCACTCCCTGACCTGCAGCCACCGAGCTCGCGGCAAAGAATTTCCCTTCGCGGCCCGGAACACCCACCTGGTCGGCCGTGCCATGCTGCCAGCCTTCCTGGGTGAACTTGGCTTTCCACCCTCCCGTTCCGTTTTCAAAGGTTTGGGTATAGGGGAGAACGATTTCCGACACGATGGTTGCTGAAGCTTCGTTGGAGTGCCGGCTTTCTATATTGCCGGCATAAACGGCTGTAACTGTGTAGGTATAAGTTATGTCCGGCTGGATTTCCGAATCAGTATAGGAGTTCCCGTTCATGAACAGGAGTTTTTCACCGTTCCGGTAGATCTGGTACCCCAGGACGGTTTGCACATAAAACGGGGTCACCCAGGCGAGCTCAATGGCTTCGTTATCCACTTCTGTGGCGGTTAGCATGCTCGGGGGCATGATGGTTGAGGCCGGAGCCAGCGGAACTTCCCACAAGCCCCGTCCGTAAGTGGAAGCCCGCAAGCGTGAATCCGCACGGAGACCGCGATCATAATAAATCTCAACTTCCGTTACTTCCACCGAGACGGGTAGTCCGGTACCGTGCAGTACCCAGTCCTCCATTTCCGCATCGCGGTAATAGACACCTGCATCGGTTCCGATATACACCCCCTCTTCACTGGTCTTGTCGCAGACGATGGAGTTGATGTTGATATCCGGCAGGGTACCCGAAATGTTGGTCCATCTTCCACCCTTGTTGAACGATTTGTAGATCCTGTTGTTGAGAGCGAGGAATACTATATTTTCATCGTAAGGATAACATTCGATATCCGAGGGTGTTCCGTTCACCGGCAGGCTGGAGGTGATGTTGGTCCAGCTAACGGCTCCCTGGAGCAGGTTTTCGGTCCGGAACAGTTTGGAATCTCCGCGGACGGCAAACAACAGACTGGGATTAACCGGTGACTGCTCCAGTACGGCCATGTTCTGGGTGTTGCTTCCCGCCAGGTTGTCCGAGATCTTTGTGAAGGTAATGGTGCCGAGATTCCGGATATTTCTTGAGATCCAGATATTTTTATATCCCACTACCATGGTGTTCCCGTCCCATTCGCTGAGCAGGAAAGGCGTTACCCATGCTCCTTCCTCGGTGATCCCGTTGGTCCCCTTGCCTGCAACGGTCCGGCCGCTGGCATTATTGGTAAACCGGGTCAGGCTTCCGTAATAAACAGAAGTATAGCTCCATTTGGCATCAAATGGATCGACAGCGCACTCCATCCCATCGCCTCCGCCGGAATTAAGCCAGACAGGATCAGGCGCCCCGGTGATGGTGGTCCATGTGGCCGCGCCGTTATCCTGGAATCCCGTGCACACTTTATACCGCATGTTCGCGCTTACGCCCAGGCGATACATCTGGCCGATCCCCAGGCCCTCGCTGACCTCGGTCCAGGCGGTTCCCTGGTCCTCCGTCCAATAGATCCCTCCGTCGTTTCCGGCATAGATCCGGTTGTTCAGGGGATTGAAGGCAAAGGTGTGTTCATCGGCGTGAACCTCGTTGGTACGATCGCCCCACCAGTGGCCGGTTATGGTCCAGGTCACTCCCCCGTCAACCGATTTCCAGAGGTTAACGCCTCCGGCATGAACGAGGTTCGGATCAACCGGGTCGACGTGGATGATCAGATCGTACCAGGCCTGGCTACCCTCATCGTCCCCTTCATAGGACCAGCCAAGAATGTTGGGAGTGGTTGACCGGCTGACAAAGGTTTGCCCGAAATCTCGGGACAGGAAGCAGCCCTGAAACTCGCTGGCTCCTGCGACAAGGTACACCAGGCTGTCATTGGCCGGGGTTGTGCCGATCACCAGTCGGCCGCCTGTCGGATAACCGTTGGCGGAAGGCAATTTGACCCAGCTCTGGCCGCCATCCTCCGTGCGGTAAAAGTTCCCGTCGGCAGTGGCATAAGCGATGGTACTGCTGCCGGGCCTGAATTTCACGTCCCGGTAATTAGCGTCGTCGGTGGTGGCTTTTACCCAGTTCTCACCTCCGTCGGTGGTATTGAACATCGCGCCGCCACCGGCGGCCAGGATATGGTTCTTCTTGTTGTCATCGCGGGCGAACATCCCGATGGTATAGTTACCCATGCCGGCATTGTACGGGGCAAAGATCACCCCGCCGTCCGTTGAGCGGAAGACTCCCATACCGGGTGCATTGCCGCCGTCACGATCACCCGTCCCGATCAGGATGACATCCGGCTGGTCAGGATCAACCAGGATGGCGGACACGCCCAGGGTGGGCATGTTGTCGGTATGGGTTGTCCATGAAACACCGCCGTCATGGGTAATCCAGAAACCTCCTGAAGGAGCGCCGATATAGAGGGTTTGCGAGTCAGTCGGGTGAAAAGCAATGGCATTGATCCTACCGACACCCACATATCCGCCGTAATCGAGGCGGGTTTTCGGACCCAGTTCGGCCCACTCCAGGTTGCCACTTTTCAGGTTATCAGCAACCGGATGCGCTTCGACATAGTTCTGATATTCACGGTAAACCTTGTCCGGAGACGGAAAAAATCCATCGGGATTGATCCGGCTCTGCCAGTACCATTCCCATCGTTTGAAAGGTTTGTATCCCGATCCGCGGGTCGGGGTCCTGCCCTCCCAGTAAGCGTAAAAAGCTTTCTGGACCTCAAAGAAGTTTGCTTGCGGATCCAACATCATCTGCGACCAGTAAGGGTATGCTGCATAATCTTTCACTCCCGCTCCCGCCAGGTCTTGAGTTCGGCCGGGCTGGGATGCAACTGCAAGTAAGACTGCGAGCAGGATTGTGGGTAAGAGTCTGGTTTTCATGCTATGAACATTTATGCAAGTGAAAAGGAAAACTATATCTATGCAAGTTTACGAAATAATGGGTGAAAAAAAAGCCCCGGGGAGCATATCCCGGGGCTTCCTGCTTTATCAGCAGCCCCAACTGGACTCGAACCAGTATCTACAGTTCCGGAAACTGCCATTCTATCCCTTGAACTATGGGGCCCAACAAAAAGCACACCCACACTCACACCGACACTCACACCCTCTTCGTAGCCTCACCAGGACTCGAACCTGGATTTAAAGTTTAGGAAACTTCCGTTCTATCCCTTGAACTATGAGGCCGGTTAAAACTTA
>CAZJNQ010000056.1:0-9172 GCA_964547475.1 uncultured Porphyromonadaceae bacterium | reverse complement strand
CCTTGCTGAGGCTTATCAGGCAGAAAAACTCCTGAAAGCAGTTCCAGCCAGCGATGATCACCATCGGGCAGGCCCGGGTTGAAACCGAAGTAGCGTGCCAGGCGGATCAGAAAATAAATGTGAAAATTGGCCACGCTATGGTCTGTAACATCGAGATATTGAATATGATAACTTAAGAAGTCGAACAGGTCTTCGTTCGGTGCCTCTTCACGAAGTGTTTTGTTCAGGACATCCGACAGGAAGAGAGCTACAGAGCTTTTGACCGGATCGCCGGTGATGTGAACAAACGGACTGTGGTTGCGGGCTTCCTTGATCTTCTGCAGATCCCGGCTGGCTTTGTAATAGACCTCCAGCTCCAGGAGGGTGAGCGGCTGGAAAAGATGGGTTTTGCGGTTTTTTGAGGAGGAGCGTGCTCCCGGGACCAGGATACCCAGGCGGCCCCACCGGCGGGTATAGAGGTGAACGATCAGGCTGGTGTCCCCGAACTTGATCTGGCCGAGAACAATTCCGAGGCTTTTTTCAATCATGGTTACCGGACGATCAGGATTTTGGTCACCGCTTTCTTCATCTGTCCGGCTGTCGCGGCAAAGACAAGGTAAACCCCGGTGACCACCGGGCTGCCCTTCAGGCCGTTGCCATCCCACACCACCTGGCCTCCCAGGCTCTCACCTTTAAAGACCAGTCCGCCGGATAGATCGGTGATCCTGACTGAAGAACCGGCAGGAAGCCCTTTGACAGTGATCGGGCCTGTATAACCGGGTCTCACGGGATTGGGAAAGGCATAAACCGGACCTTCATAACGGTCGTCACGGATGGCAGTACCCCGGTAGGAGACCACCCCTGCTTCAGTGCCGAAATAGACCACCCCCGATTCATGGTCAATGGCTATCGAGACGATTTCGTTTGACAACAGGGGGGAATTGGACACATTAAAGTTCTCGATCAGCTCCGTACCATTGGGATCGGTCAGGAATACGCCCGAATTCCGGGTCCCGAACCATTTCCGGTTGGCCCCGTCAACGGCAATGGCTGTGACGGTCTCGGTTGCAAGGAGCCCGTGATAGAGCGAATCCCCCTGGTTCACGCTGGGCTGCGTCGCATAAAAATCCGGCTCCGTGAAGACCAGGTAAGGAGCGTAATAGACCACCGCCCCCGTACTGGTCCCTATCCACAGGTGGCCTTCCAGGTCGACTGCCATCGAATAGACATCATTCATGATCAGGACCTGGTTTTTCGGGTACCGGACGGTTATCGGCATCTTGATGAACCGGTCGTCGGAGAGGTCCTCCAGGCTGTTTCCGTTATCAAAGGCGTAGAGTCCGTAACCTTTGGGCATCTGGACCCACTTGATATCCCCCGGGGTAATGACTATCTGGCCGGAGAAAGCATCGGAGAGATACTGCCCGTAAGAAAAACTCTGCCAGGTCCCGTCGGTTTTCATCACGGACACCGGCGAGGCTACGCTGGAGTTGGTTACCCAGAGGTTGTTACCGGAATCGAAGGCAAGGCCGCCGACGCGGATATACGGATGGCCGGCGTATATGCTTTGCAGCGCGCCGCCGGTGTTGGTATCGTTATAGATAGTGACCAGTTCCCCGTCGCGGAACTCCAGAACACCGAATCCCCAGGAGGCGGCAAAGAGGTGGTTGTCATCCTCCGGATCCACCGCCAGGCGGATGATATCACGCAGGGCACCCAGGCTGGGTACCGTCATGGGATTGATCGTTTTCCAGGTGCCGTCGATCCGGGCCGATACCCCGCTGTTGGTCCAGATGTTGTTCCAGGAGCCATCGTAAGAGCCTGCAGCAATCCAGAGATCACCACCGGCAACCGCAAGGTCGAATGTTTTCCGGTCCCAGGGCCCGTCGGGGTGTTTCCGGATGTATTCGATGTAGTCGGAGGTGTACACCAGGCCAAAATCACGGTCGGCAATCCAGGTCCGGCCCTTCCCGTCAATCAGCAGGTCACCCGGGTTAATGATGTCCTCGCCGTACCGGTTGATGTTACGGTTCATGGTTCCGGCCGTGCTGATGAAGTTGATCTGGTAAGAACTGCAAACGACCAGTTCGTCATTAATGAAGCGCATCCGCCGGATGTCATTGTAATATCTTGGAAACCATTTCCAGGTATAGCCGTCATAGGTGAAGATCGAATCCACGTCCCCACTGCTGCTCAGGTGGGAAGCATACAGGAGGCCATCGAAGTAGGCCATGTGATTGTAGGTTTCCCCACCGAATGGTTGCCCGTGAACCGGGCTCCAGTTGCGGTAGTTCTCGAGATCGGGATCGAATTTGGATGCCTTGAGTATTCCCTGGGAGGTTGCCGCAAAAATCGAGTCATAATGGAAGATCAATGTTTCAAACACTTCAACATGCGAGCCTTCCGGACCGATGAAATAGGTGGATGCCACCTCATACCGGGGGATATTCAGGCGGATGATCCCAAAACCGCAGGAGAGGAAGGCTTCGTCACCTTCCACGTGGATGCTGTTGATCTTTTTGCTGCCGGTAACGGATTTCCTCTTGATGTCCGGTATGTTCACAATCTGGCCATTCCTGAGCAGATCGATATTGGAATTGGAATAGGCAATGATAAGGGTGTTATGTTCCTCGCTGAATGCCAGGCAGGCTATCTCAACATCGCTAAGGCCGTTGATCTTCGACCATTTGACGATTTCATCCGAATCGGGATCATAGGAGAACAAGCCACTGCGGGTGGCGCACCAGATGATCCCCCGGGCATTTACCAGGCTGGTGGCCTGGCCGAAGGAGAGCTGGTCCTCCCATTCGCCAACCCGCACCTGGGCAAGCAAGGACAGCGCCAGGAATAACATCGGGATTGTCAATAAAAGTCGTTTCATCAGGATTCTTATTATAACACTTCCTCGCCCGAATTATTGCCTGGATTCAGGAGGAAGTTGGCCAGGGCTTCCATGGCCCTACCCCGGTGGGAGATGTTGTTTTTTTCCTCCGGCGGCATCTCGGCAAAACTCCGGTCATACCCGGCAGGCTGGAAGACGGGATCATACCCGAATCCATGGTTACCCCGGTTTGCGGTCAGGATCGTTCCTTCGACCGTTCCCTCAAACAGGTACTCCCGGTTGTCCAGGATGAGGGCGATGACGGTGCGAAACCTTGCCTTCCGGTCTGTTTTCCCGTCCAGTTCCTTGAGCAGCCTGATGACATTGCGGGCGTACGTCGCTTTTTCCCCGGCATAGCGGGCCGACCGGACTCCGGGAGCTCCTCCCAGGGCATCTACTTCAAGCCCGGTATCATCGGCAAAACAATCGGCATGGTAGCGTTCATGGATAAAACGGGCCTTCATCAGGGCGTTTCCACGGAGATCAGGGGCTGTTTCGGGGATGTCCCCTTCAAATCCGATTTCCGACAGGCATTTTATCCTGAACCGGTTGCCGGTGATCTGCCGGATTTCCGAAAGTTTGTGCCGGTTATTCGTGACGAAAATCAGTTCACGCATCCCTTTATTCAGTACCTTTGGTTCAATGAATAACAATAACAGATAAGGAAAGATATGGAAATTCTCGATTGGAAATCTCTCCCTTTCGGTTACGTAAAAACGGACTACAATGTACGGTGTTATTACCGTGATGGCAAATGGGGGGAACTTGAAATTACCTCTTCTGAGACGATCAATCTTCACATGGCGGCCTCTGCACTGCATTACGGGCAGGAAGCCTTTGAAGGATTGAAAGCTTTTATGGGCAAAGATGGCAGGGTGCGGGTTTTTCGCTGGAAGGAAAATGCCGCAAGGATGCGCAGGTCGGCCCAGGGGGTCCTGATGGCCGAGGTTCCGGAGGAGCTGTTTCACCGGGCGATGGTTACCGTCATCAGGATGAACAAACGCTTTGTGCCGCCTTACGGCTCGGGCGCTTCGTTATACATCAGGCCCTTGCTGATCGGCTCCGGCGCACAGGTTGGGGTAAAGGCCGCCACGGAATATCTGTTCATGATTTTTGTGACACCCGTGGGGCCTTATTTCAAGGAGGGATTCAAGCCGGTAAGCATGATCATCACCCGGGCCTATGACCGGGCGGCACCCCTTGGGACGGGAAACATCAAAGTGGGAGGCAACTATGCAGCCAGCCTCCGGGCCCTGGATGAAGCCCACCGGAAGGGTTATGCATCGGCCCTGTTCCTGGACGCCAGGGAAAAGAAATATATCGACGAAGCCGGTCCTGCGAACTTCTTCGGCATCAAGGATAATACTTACATCACACCCGATTCACACTCCATCCTCCCCAGCATCACCAATAAAAGTCTCCAGCAAATTGCCCGTGACCTGGGAATGAAGGTGGAAGTCAGGCCGGTACCGGTTGAAGAACTCGAAACTTTCGCTGAAATCGGCGCCTGCGGAACGGCTGCGGTTATCAGTCCCGTAAAATCGGTTGTGGATGAGGAAACCGGCAAAACCTATTCAGTTTGCTGCGGTGGCGAGGCAGGGGTTCTGTCCAAAAAACTGTATGACGGGCTGACCGCCATCCAAACCGGGGACTCACCCGATCCATACGGATGGGTGGAAGTCGTTGAATAAGCATTTTCACCTCTGAAATACGAAAACCGGCTGGAAGGCCGGTTTTTTTGTTCGTGAGACTCAATTTTTTCAAACGAAGTGTAGGAAAAATTATAAGTCGAACAATCCCGGTGAAGCCGGAGGGCAAAATGCCCGTGATGGAAAATTTTCTCCCTGATTATCAGTCACTTTTGCCTCTTTTGTTCGATCTATTAAATTTTTTATGGTACTATGTGATACAAGATACTAAAAATGTATTATATCTTTGCAAAGGATACAACAATGCTTAAAACAGTATTTTGAACAATAAAACTATTAGGTTATGAAAAGGACAGTTCAGATTAATCTTGCAGGCACCATTTTCAATATAGACGATGATGCCTACGAAGTGCTTTATGATTACCTCGGCGCGGTAGAGCGCCAGTTCACCTCGGCTACCGACGGCAGGGAAGTGATACACGACCTGGAACTCCGGATGGCTGAACTCTTCACCGAACGGCTGAAGCCTCTCCGTCAGGTGATCTCGGTTGAAGACGTGCAGGAAGTGCTTAAGGTGCTCGGGAACCCCGAAGATATTGGCGGAAGGCAGGATCCCGGTTACCGTTTCTCTTCCAGCCGCAGCGGACATTATTCACGCGGGAGGAGAAGCCGGCGGATGTACCGCGACGGTGACGACAAAGTGCTGGGCGGTGTCTGTTCGGGCATGGCTTACTATTTCAACACCGATCCGTTATTGATGCGAATCCTTTTTGTCATTGCCCTGTTCATGGGCTTCGGATTCCTGCTGTACGTCGTTCTTTGGATCGCACTGCCGATGGCCCAGACTCCGGACCAGATCAGTGAAATGAAAACCGGGTCGAATTATTTCTGATAAACAGGGGAACATGAAAAAAATTCTTACGACCATAGGGCTAGTCCTGACCATTATCCTGCTTATCGTTCTGATGATCGCTTGCCAGGGTGGCATCATCGGCAACGGCAAGGTGGTGACCCGGACAGAAGATATCGGCCGATTCACGCGCCTGGTGATCACCGGGAATTTCGATGTCCTCCTGACCCAGGCTGACCGGTACTCGCTGAAGCTGGAAATGGACGAGAACCTGATGGATAATGTCAGGATCACCGAAGAGGGAAATACCCTCAGGATCGAGACCCGGATACACATCCTGGGCGCGCGTGAAAAGAACCTTTATATCAGCACCAAAGACCTCGAAAAACTTGAAGTCAACGGGGCCATCAAGCTGAATACGGACTCCACCCTCAGGGTCGAATCACTCGGGATACAGGCTTCGGGGGCGGTCAGGCTGGACATGACTGTTGAGGCCAGGCAGCTCAAGCTGGATCTGGCCGGGGCTTCCGATTGTGACATCTGCGGCAAGGTCAGCGAGTTGAGGACCCAGATCTCGGGAGCCGGGGACTTTGATGCTTTTGACCTGGTTGCCTCGGATGTGGAGATCGACATGAGCGGAGCCGGCAGCGCAAGGGTGTATGCAACGCAGCAACTGGATGTTTCGATTTCAGGGGCCGGTTCCGTGAAATACCGGGGTGATCCTGAAGTGCATAAGCATATATCGGGAATAGGATCATTAAAAAGAGATTATTAAACCAATTGTTATGGAAACCGAAAAAATAGAAAACGCCAAGGCGCAAATGAGGAAGGGGGTACTGGAATACTGTATCCTGACGGTGCTGAACCAGCAGGATTGCTATGCCAGCGATATTCTCCGGAAGCTGAAGGATGCCAGGCTGATCGTTGTGGAGGGAACTCTTTACCCTCTGCTTACCCGGCAGAAAAATGCCGGATTGCTGAGTTACCGTTGGGAGGAATCGCCGCAGGGCCCTCCCAGGAAATATTACAAGCTGACTGACAAAGGCCGCGACTTCCTGAAAGAACTCGATACTTCCTGGGATGACCTGGTCAAAGCGGTGGAGCTCATTCATCAACAAGCCTGATCGATATAAAATGAAAAAGACTATCAAAATCAATCTGGGCGCAGTGGTCTTCCATGTTGACGAAGATGCCTACGACCTCCTGAGAAACTATCTCGATCAACTTGATGCCCGGTTCATGGCCGAGCCGGGCCGGAAGGAGATCCTCGCTGATATTGAAACCCGGATGGCGGAACTTTTCCAGGCCAAGATTTCCACCGACAAGCAGGTGCTTACCCTGGCTGACACCCGCGAGGTGATCGACATTATGGGTGAGCCTGAAGAGATCGGGGAGGAAACGCAGGATGAAGAACCGGTTACTTTCACCCGCCAGAGAGGCCGGAGGGGACGGCGGATGTTCCGCGATCCCGATAACCAGGTCATTGGAGGGGTGTGCTCCGGCATTGGGGCTTATCTGAACATTGATCCGGTTTTTATCCGGATCCTGTTTGTGTTGTTCACGCTGGCTTATGGTATCGGCCTTCTGTTCTATTTCCTGCTCTGGGCCGTAGTGCCCGAAGCCCGGACGGCAGCCGAAAAGCTGGAAATGTCAGGTGAAGAGGTAAACGTTTTCAACCTTGAGCGCAAGGTTCGCCAGGAGTACCGGCAAACATCCGGGGTCCAGGGCGAAAGGGTGCCCAGGAGGAGGCGCAATTTCATCGGCAATCTGGTCCGCGGAATTGGGAAAGTCATCCTGGTGTTTTTCAAGATAATCGGTTTCATTGTCCTGGGTTCCCTGGCCATCGCGGGTGTTGCCGTCCTGGCTGCCCTCATTGCCGCTGCTTTCGGCGCCAATGCCTGGTTCATCGATTCCGGCTGGAGTGATAATATGTTCAGGTTCCGTGACGCCATGGAACTGTTCATTTCACCCGTCGGGGGAACGCTGGGATTCATCGCCCTCATCCTGCTCGTCGCCATTCCGGTTTTAGGCCTGATATACGGATTGGGCAAGCTGATATTCCGTTTCAGGGCCAACGACCGGGCAGTCGGCTTCAGTTCCTTCGGAGTATGGATCATTGCCCTGATCGTCCTGCTGGTCATAGGGATCAGCGAGGGTATGCAATACTCCAACCGGGCCACGAGCGATCAGGAAACAGAGCTTCTTGTTCCTGAAGGCAAAGTTTTATACATCAAATCATTGCCTGAACCGTCGGATGTTTATTCCACCATGACGGGATTTAACGACGATGATGATTTCCGGATATCCAAAACCAGGGATTCGATCAGCCTGCTGATCCGTCCGAAAGTGCACCTGGATTTTACCCGGGACACGGCTGCCGGCATCCGGATCGTCCGCAGGGCGCATGGTCCGAATTATAGCGCGGCCCTCAGGAATGCCGAAGAGATCCCGTATACCTGCCAGGTGGCCGATACCGTTCTGGCCATCGATCCCTTTTACCGGGTAGGCCAGAAGCAGCGTTTCCATGTTCAACAGGTCGAAGTCAATATCAACCTGCCGGAAGGAACCCGGATTTACCTCGATAAGAACCTCGAAGACCTGCTGTATGCAGTTCGCAACACCGAGGATACCTGGTCGAGTGATCTGGTAGGCAGGGAATGGATCATGACCTCCGAAGGACTTTCCCCAATAACGAAAAACCTGCCGGCCGGAGGAATCTGATTCCTGCCGGCCGGTTTTATTGTTCCTGTCCGGCCGGTGATGGATAGCATCCCGGCCGGCTTGAACTTTTTTTACTATTTTGGCGGCCATGGAACCGAGCTATTTTGCATCCAGGCATCCGCTTGTGCAGCTGCTGTTCGCAGCGCTCATCATCCTGGTCACTTATCTGGCCGTCACCCTCCTCTCCCTCGTTCCCGGGATGCTTCTTTTCGGGGTATCCCTGGGCGACTGGGCCGGCGGCCTCGATCCGGGCAACCCGGATCAGGTCCCGTTCCTCAAATACCTTCAGATCACCCAGGCGTTCGCCCTGTTCATACTGCCTCCCCTGATCATCGGCTGGTTTGATTGCCGCAATCCGCTGAAGTTCCTGCAAATCGACCGGAATCCCGGGTCTCGCCTTTCATGGGTTTCAATAGGCATCCTGATTTTGGCAGTTCCCCTGATCACTTTCCTGGGCTGGCTTAACGAAGGCATGCAACTGCCGCGCTTCCTCGCCTGGCTGGAAGAATGGATGATGCGGACCGAGGAACAGATGGGGGGCCTGACGGAAGCCTTTCTGGATGTCGAGACCCTGGGCGGTTACCTCATCAATGTGCTGATGGTGGTCGTACTGGCCGCATTCGGGGAGGAGTTTTTTTTCAGGGGTGTCCTCCAAAAATTACTGCAACGCTGGTTCCGGAACCCTCACGGGGCCATTCTGGTGGCTTCGCTGATCTTTGCGGCTTTTCACCTGCAGTTTTACGGGTTCCTTCCCCGCTTTGTACTGGGGCTCTTCTTCGGTTACCTCTTTTACTGGTCAGGCAACCTCTGGTACGCCATCATACCTCATTTCGTAAATAACCTGATCCCGGTCACACTCAGTTACCTGGCTCCTTCAAAATTCGCATCCGGCCAGCTGGAACCACCCGTCACCGGACCGTATGAATGGATCTGGGTAATCCCGGCCACGATCCTTGCGATTGGGGGGATTTATTACTTTTACAAAAAGATGGCAATAGCAACGCAAAGCAGTGACTCGTGACTCGTGACTCGTGACCCGTGACTCGTGACTCGTGACTCGTGACTCGTGACTCGTGACTCGTGACTCGTGAC
>CAZJNQ010000055.1:0-18238 GCA_964547475.1 uncultured Porphyromonadaceae bacterium | reverse complement strand
CTTTTGCCTTCTGCCTTCTGCCTTCTGCCTTCTGTTGTCCCTGTGCTCTTCTCAGCCCATTCTCTTCTCTATCTCCTCTGTCCTCATGATCGTCAGCACCGCTTTGCCACCCGGGGTGAACCGGGGTTCCTTGCAGGCAAAAAGCCGGCCAATGAGAGCCTGAACCTCTTCCTCCCTCATGGCCCGTGCAAATGACCGGGCCGAAAGCCGGGCCACCTTTTGAACGATGCTTTCTTTCAACAGGCCGACAATATCCGGAGTCTCGTTTTTAATTTCTTCCAGCAAACTTTCAATCAGTTCCTTCGGATCGGCGATTTCAGCCGATGCCGGGATTGTTCTTAAAATAACGCTTTGCCCTCCGAAAGGTTTTATGTCGAAACCGATCGATTCAAGTTCACCGGCAATCCCGGTCAGGAGGTTCAGGTCGGCCGGATTCAGCTCGAAGGTCAGGGGATAAAGCAACTGCTGCCCCGGCAGGTTCGCTTCGCGCCCGGCATTCAGATACTCCTCGAACAGGATCCTTTCAAAAGCGCGCACCTGGTGAATGACCATTACACCTGATTTGACCGGCATAAGAATATATTTATTCCTGATCTGAAGGAATGAACGGGATTCGGGCAAGGCGGATTCTGGGGCCGGTCCGTTTTGGGGCTTCAGCCCGGCGTACAATTGTTCCCATCCGGTAACCGGCTGGCGTCTGGGAAAATCGTTGAAATCCGGTGACCGGAATTCTGTAACCGGTTGTGATTCAAATGGATTGTAATTCAGATCCACACGAATGACAGGCTCGATGACCGGCTGACCTTCGCGGAAATAGGGTATTTCCAGGGCGCCGTCCTGGTTGAAATCGAGGGAAGGTGTCAGGTTGAATTTGCCCAGCGCTTCCCTGACGGAAGCCTGAAGGATCTGGTAAATGGCTTTTTCGTCCTCGAACTTGACCTCGGTCTTGGTGGGGTGAATGTTGACATCGATCCTGGAAGGATCAATATCCAGGAAAATAAAATAAGCCGGAACCACATCCGGTGTCAGCAGGTTCTCATAGCAGCTCATGACCGCGCGGTGAAGGTAAGGATGCTTCATGAAGCGGTTGTTGACGAAAAAGAACTGCTCACCAAAGGTTTTTCTGGCAAATTCGGGTTTTCCGACGTAGCCTGATACCTTGACGATGGAGGTTTCGGTTTTTAGGCTGACCAGGACCTGGGCCATCGATTTTCCGAAAAGGTGCTGTACCCGTTCGTGCGGGCGTGCAACGGGAAGGTTGTACACTTCCGAATCGTTATGAAGCAGTGTGAAGGTCAGGTCATGCGCCGGCAGCGCGATCCGCTGGAATTCTGTGATGATGTGTTTCAGCTCCGTGGAGGGAGCTTTCAGGAACTTGCGCCTGGCCGGGACGTTGAAAAACAGGTTTCTGACCATGATGTTGGTTCCGTCGGAACAGGCAACCGGCTCCTGTGATTCCAGTTCCGAGGCCTTGATCAGGATGCGTGTGCCCATGGCGGCGTCCATCGTTTTTGTTTTCATTTCCACCTGCGCGACAGATGCAACCGAAGCAAGGGCTTCACCTCTGAAGCCCATCGTCCTGATGGAGAACAGGTCATCTGCTTTCCTGATCTTGGAAGTGGCATGACGTTCAAAACAGAGCCGTGCATCAGATTCCGACATTCCGCAGCCGTTATCGGTCACCTGGACGAGAGTCCTGCCGGCATCCCGAATGATCACGCTTATGCGATCGGCTCCCGAGTCAATGGCATTTTCCATCAACTCCTTGACAACTGAAGAGGGGCGCTGGATAACTTCACCAGCCGCGATCTGGTTTGCTACCGAATCGGGTAAAACCTGGATTAAATCAGCCATTCAGTCAAAGGGATTATTTGGCCATGGCCAGCATCCGGATAATATAATAAATAATCACCAGCACCAGTCCGATATAAACCAGCGTCATAAGCCTTTGGTTGATCAGTTTTTTCCTGGGTTTGGCTGATTGACCGTAAAGCAGGTCGTGCCGGGCGCGCATCTGACCTTTGATATGGGGAACATAACCGCCAGGGCCGGTTGGCTGATTCTCCTTTTCTATTGCTTCAATCCGGTTTTTCAACTCTTCCTTTCGCTCATCATAGAACCTGGGAATGAAGGTAAACTGTTTGGGTTTTTCAGTTCTGAACAAGGGCATGACGCTTGTGTTTTTGATAACTCGTGAACAAAAATACGAAAATGATTTTCCATTAAGGCCGTTTGCCTGCATCTATATCATTATAAATAAACCGATATGCTGGTCAAGACGTACACAAGCGCAGTCTTTGGCCTCACCGCGACAGTCATCCGGGTGGAGGTCCAGGTAAGTGAGGGAATCGGCTATTTCATCAGCGGCTTGCCCGACAATACGGTCAAGGAGAGTCAGCAGCGCATCGTGGCGGCCCTGATGACTCTGGATTACCGCTGGCCGGGTCACCGGGTGGTCATTAACCTGGCTCCTGCCGATCTCCGGAAGGAGGGCTCGGGATATGACCTCCCGCTGGCAGTGGGGGTGCTGGGGGCCAACGAAATGGTCCCGTCAACGGCTTTCGAACAATACATGATGATGGGAGAACTCTCGCTCGACGGTGGACTTCAGCCGGTCACCGGAGTGCTCCCCATGGCTCTCAAAGCCCGGCAGGAAGGATTCAGGGGCATCATCGTGCCTGCAGCCAATGCCCGGGAGGCGGCTGTGGTGACCGGGCTCGATGTCTTCGGCATGAGTACCATCAGGGAGGTGATCTCCTTTTTTACCGGGGAGAGCCGGCCTGAGCCGGTCAGGATCGATATCGAGGCTGAATTTGCCAGGAAAGACGGTATTTACGAGCCCGATTTCGCGGACGTCAGGGGCCAGGAGAACGTCAAGCGGGCTCTTGAAGTGGCTGTCGGGGGTGGCCATAATCTGCTGATGGTAGGCCCCCCGGGAGCTGGCAAGACCATGCTGGCCCAGCGGATCCCGGGCATTATGCCTCCCCTGTCAGTGGAGGAGGCCCTGGATACCACCCGCATCCATTCGGTTGCCGGAAAGCTGGAGGCGCATGCTTCCCTGATCACCCGCAGGCCTTTTCGATCACCCCACCATACGATCTCCGACATTGCCCTGGTCGGAGGCGGCTCCTCCCCCAGGCCAGGAGAGATCTCGCTCGCCCACCATGGGGTCCTCTTCCTCGACGAGCTGCCCGAGTTTAAACGCAGTGTGCTCGAAGTGCTCCGTCAACCGTTGGAAGACCGGGTCATCCATATTTCCAGAGCCAAATTTGCCATCCAGTATCCGTCCAGTTTCATGCTGGTCGCTTCCATGAATCCCTGCCCATGCGGGTTCTTTAACCATCCGGAGAAAAAATGCACCTGCGCACCCGGCATGGTCCGGAAATACCTGAGCCGCATATCCGGCCCGCTGCTCGACCGGATCGACCTGCATATCGAAGTGGTCCCGGTGAGCTTTGAAAAACTCTCCGACCTGCCGCCGGCCGAAAGCAGCAGCCAGATCCGGGAGAGGATCGTTCAGGCCCGGGAGATCCAAACAGTGCGATTCCGTGATGTCCCCGGAATCTACTGCAACGCCCAGATGAATGCCCGGCTGATGAGAAAACTGATCCGGATAGACGAGGCAGGACGGCAGATCCTCAAACAGGCTATCACGCGACTGGGACTATCAGCCCGGGCTTACGACCGGATTCTTAAAACCTCCAGAACCATCGCCGACCTGGATGGTGGCATAGAGATCCGCCCGCATCACCTGGCTGAAGCTGTCAACTACCGGACCCTCGACCGGGACATGTGGGGCTGCTGACCGGCTGGAAAACAGAAAGGGCAGCCCGAAGGCCACCCTAACCTGTTTCGAAAAACAAACACTTACTCCTTGCAGCTATTTTCTTGTTAGTTTGACAGATATCCAGCATCCAGCATCCAGGGTTCCAAAGAACATTCCCCGACGGAATACAGGTAATCCGGATCCAGCATCCAGCCTTCAATCGCAGAAACCTCTTCATTCAGGTAATTCCCGTCAGTCATCCAGGTTTCCAAGGCCAACTCAGTCCCTGAAAAATCCAGGTAGTCAACGTAAAACATCCAGCGTTCCAGCTCACTGTCCTCGTAGTCGACGAAATCTTGACAGGCCATCGAAGAGGTGCTTCTGGACAGGATCTTGACAACCGGATAATCCGAAGTGCTGATGATGGATTCAATTTTTATTGAGTCCACCGGCTTCATCTGATTGTCTCCCCTGGTGGTAACCGTCAGGCTGAGTACCATCAGACAGGCCGGGACTATTTTGATCAGGTTCATGATTTTCATTTGTCTTCCTCCCGAATTCATTTATTTTTGTTTTCTGATAATAAGACGTTCTAACACAGCTTCTGTTACATGGGGATGTGTTAAATAATGTCAAAACGCCAGACTTTTTCGTTAATGAATTGTTAATAATGACGCGGGTTTCAGACTCACTTCCCTTAATTTCAGGTTTTTCCTACATATTTCATGCCAAGAAAGAAGACGTTTTTAATAGCTTTTAATTTTTGACGGAATGATATGAGAACTTCTAAACCTTCAATTTGGGTCCTGATCTTCCTCCTGGCAGGGTTGAGCGGCCTCCGGTCGCAGACGGTCAGGCTGGACTTCCAGGAGTACAACCTTCCAAACGGTCTTCATGTGATCATCCATGAGGATCATTCAACTCCCATCGTAACAGTATCCGTGATGTACCATGTCGGTGCCAAGAACGAGGATCCGTCACGGACGGGATTTGCCCACCTGTTCGAGCACCTGATGTTCGAAGGGAGCAAATACATCCCGCGGGGGGAGTACACCCGCTATGTCGAGAAAGCGGGCGGAAAATTGAATGCCAACACCGATTTCGACCGCACCTATTATTATGAAGTGTTGCCGGCCAACCAACTGGCCCTCGGGCTATGGCTGGAGTCGGAACGGATGCTGCATCTCCGGATGGACTCGCTGGGGATAGCCACCCAGAAAAGCGTGGTCATCGAGGAGATCAAGGAGCGCGAGGAAAATCAGCCGTACGGCACTCTCCTTCGCGAAACTTTCAAGAGAGCTTACCAGGTGCACCCTTATAAATCACATGTTCTTGGATCAGCTGATCACCTGAGAGCCTCGACCGATCAGGATGTCATCGGTTTTCACAACAAATATTATGTCCCCGGTAATGCGGTGCTGACACTGGCAGGCGACGTCAATCCGAAAACAGCAAAAAAGCTGGTTCGGAAATACTTCAGGGGCATACCCCGCGGAACCGAACCCCTCCTCCGCCCTGAAACCAATGAACCGGTCAAGATGGCTGAAATACGGGATACGGTTTACGATAACATCCAACTGCCGGCTATCGTTCAGGCTTATCATATACCGGCCATGGGAACCCCGGATTACTATGCGGTCAACCTATTGAACACTCTTCTGGCTGGAGGGCAGAGCTCCCGGTTGAACCGTGTACTGGTCGATGAAAAACAACTGGCCCTGCAGACCCTTGCCATTGCCCTGCCTCTGGAACACCCAGGCATCACACTGGCCTTGCTGATACCCAATATGGGAGTGGACCTGACCAACCTTGAACAGACCTCTGATGAGGAGATCGCCCGGCTGCAGACCGACCTGATACCGGAGAGCGAGTTCCAGAAACTTAAAAACAATGTCGAAGCTTCCATGATCAGCCGGCTTTCGGGTATCGAAGGCAGGGCTGAATTGCTGGCAACCGGTTATACCTATTATCATTCAACCGACGCGGTCAATACCGACATCGACAAGTACCTGGCAGTGACCCGTGAGGACCTGAGGGAAGCAGCAAGGAAATATTTCCGCAAGGATAACCGGGTCGTCTTGTATTATCTGCCTAAAACCAATTAATCACCCGGAAAACCAGTCTCATGAAAAGATCAGTTCTTGTTATAATGGCATTGACCCTGCTGACGGCAGGGCAGGCACAGGATTTCCGAAGCCAGGCGCCTAAACCGGACAAAGCTTCCAAAATCCTTCTCGGTGATTATCAAACTTTCAAGCTGAACAACGGGCTCACCGTTATCCTGGTTGAAAATCATGAACTTCCGACGGTTGACTTCAGCCTCCAGTTGGCCATGGAACCCATTCTGGAAGGGAAATCCACAGGTACGGCCTCATTTGCCGGTCAGCTCCTCCGAACGGGAACCACTACACGGACAAAGAGTCAGCTCGATGAAGAGATAGACTTCCTGGGAGCTTCAATAACTACCGATCCTTCCGGGATTTACGGATCCTGCCTGAAAAAACATCAGGAAAAGGTACTTGAGCTCATGACTGATATCCTGTATCACCCGGTTTTTCCACAGGAGGAGTTTGAGAAGCTGAAAAAACAGACCCTGTCGGTCCTTCAAATGAGCTCTACCGATCCGAACGAGATTGCCTCCGTGGTTGCCAGGGTACTCCGTTATGGCAAGGACCATCCTTACGGCGAACCCACCACCGAGGAGACAGTCAACAACATTACCCTGGACGGGATCAAGGAGTACTATCAGACTTATTTTAAACCCGATATAGGTTACCTGATCATGGTCGGCGATCTGAAGCTCGATGAAGGCAAATTACTCGCCGGGAAATATTTCGATTCCTGGAAACCCGGCAAGGTTGGGTTCAGCCATTTCGCTGATCCGGCACCTCTGGCAGGAAACCTGGTTGGTATGGTTGACAGGCCCGGAGCGGTCCAGTCGGTCATAACCATAACCAGCACCTTCACTCTCAAACCCGGTGATCCCGATGTCCTGCCGGCCCGGTTGATGAACAATGTTCTGGGCGGAGGCGTATTCTCCGGGCGTCTTATGATGAACCTGAGGGAAGACAAGGCCTACACTTACGGAGCCACTTCCTCCCTGAGCTATGATCAACTCATCGGCAACTTCACGGCCGGTGCACAGGTCAGGACAAGCGTGACGGACAGTGCCATCAACGAATTCCTGTACGAAATGCGGCGGATGCAGGATGAGCTTATTTCAGAGGAAGACCTGACGATGAACAAGAATGTCATGGCCGGGGATTTCGCCCGCGCGCTCGAGAACCCGTCCACCCTGGCCTCTTTTGCCATGAATACCATCCGCTATAACCTCTCCCGGGATTATTATTCCACCTATCTCGAAAGGCTGGAGAAGATTACACGGGAGGAGGTTCAGCAGATGGCCAGGAAATACCTCAGTCCCGGGAAATGCATCATTCTGGTCGTCGGCAATAAACAGGAGACCGGTCCAAAACTGGCCCGCTTTTCAGGCACCGGAGCCGTTTCCTGCTACGATCGCTATGGCAACCCCCTGAGCCCCGTTCCGATGGCTGTCGCTGAGGGCATCACCGCAAAATATGTTATCGATCAGTATATCCAGGCTCTGGGAGGCCGCCAGGCTTTGAGAGGGATCCGACAGATCACTTCCCGGGCCGCCGGCAAGGTTGAAGCCATGGGACAGACGGCGAAATTCACCCTGAACAGCTGGCAGGAAGCCCCCGACCGGCTCTGCCAGGAGACCCGCGTGGGTGAAACGCTGGTCAGGAAACAGGTTTATGACGGATCGGCCGGATGGCAGATCAATATGGGTAACTTCATGGACATCACCGGTGAGGATCTTCGGAAAATGAAGGAGGGAGCCCGCATGTTCCCCGAAATATACTATGTTGCTCCCGGCTACCATCTGACTCTCGAAGGAATGGAGGACCTGGAAGGCCGGATAGCTTACCGGATCCAGGTATTGCCGCCCGGCGGGACCGCCAGGACTGAATTCTATGAAGTGTCCAGTGGATTAAAGATCAGGGTAATAACCACAACTGAGGTGGACGGGGAATCCATGGAAAGCCAGACCGATTACAGTGATTACCGGGATGTCGGCGGCGTGAAATTCCCCTTTCAGATGAAACATACGCTGCCCGGACAATCCCTCCTCATCACTCTGGAGCGGATGGATACCGTCACTCCGGTGGACCCGGAGATCTTCAAGAAATAATAAGCAAGGGACAGGCAAAAGGCTGCCGGACATTTCCGGCAGCCTTTTTTGTTTATTAAAAGCCTCTGATTAAATTGCATCCCTCTAAAACCAAATCTGATGAAAAAACAAATAGTGCTGATTCTGATAATGTTAGCCATGATTCCCTTCTCCCTTTTTGCCGGTGAGGCGGACCTGCAGCTCCCTGACCTCAAGAGTGCCACTTTTTTCAACGGCGCCCTGACCGGATGGGATATTCTGTTTTACGGGCTGGTGATTGTGCTCCTGGGCCTGTTTTTCGGCTACCGGCAATTCCGGTCCATAAGAAACCTGCCGGCTCACAAATCAATGCTTGAAGTTTCGAGCACTATCTATCAAACCTGTAAAACCTACCTGTTGCAGCAAGGCAGATTCCTGATGATCCTTTTCGCGCTGATTGCCGTCATCATGGCTTATTATTTTCTTGGCCTCAGCGGCATGCATGTCCCCAGGGTCCTGATGATCCTGTTATTTTCGGTTTTGGGGATCAGCGGTTCCTACGGAGTGGCCTGGTATGGCATCCGTGTCAACACACTGGCTAACAGCCGCACCTCCTTTGCTTCCCTGAAAGGGAGGCCTTTCGATGTGGCTTCCATCCCTCTCCGCTCCGGCATGAGCGTGGGTCTACTGCTGATCTGCGTTGAGCTGGTCATGATGATTGCCATCCTGCTTTTTGTACCGGGAGATTCAGCAGGAGCCTGTTTCCTGGGATTTGCCATCGGAGAATCACTGGGTGCAAGCGCCTTGCGCATCGCAGGCGGTATTTTTACCAAGATTGCCGATATCGGTGCCGATCTGATGAAGATCGTTTTCAAGCTTCCCGAAGATGATCCGCGCAATCCGGGCGTCATCGCCGACTGTACCGGTGACAATGCCGGCGATAGCGTCGGTCCGACGGCTGATGGTTTTGAAACTTACGGCGTAACCGGTGTTGCGTTGATATCCTTCATCGTTCTGGCGATCATGAAAGTGGAATTTCAGGCATCACTCATCGTTTGGATCTTTTCGATGCGTCTTCTCATGGTGGTTACTTCGATGCTGTCTTATTATGTCAATCATGCCTACAACCGTTCAAAATACGGGAAATCAAAATCGTTCAATTTTGAAAATCCCCTTTCTTCATTGATCTGGATCACCGCGGTCATTTCCATCCTGATGACCTACCTTGCCAGCTGGGCACTTCTCGGGAATCTGTTCGAAGGAGGTCTCTGGTGGAAACTGGCCACGATCATCAGCTGCGGAACGGTTGCTGCCGCATTGATTCCTGAGCTTACAAAGGCATTTACCAGTTCCAAATCACGGCATGTACGCGAGATCGTAAATGCTTCCCGTGAGGGAGGCCCCTCGCTGAATATCCTGTCAGGCCTCGTTGCCGGGAATTTCTCGGCTTTCTGGCAGGGAATGGTTGTCATCGGCCTGATGTTCATCGCGTTCTGGATCTCAACTCTTCACCTCGATGCCATCATGGCTTATCCGAGCATCTTTGCTTTCGGCCTGGTCGCTTTCGGATTCCTCGGGATGGGGCCGGTCACCATTGCAGTTGACAGCTACGGACCGGTCACCGATAACGCGCAGTCGGTCTTTGAACTCTCCAAGATTGAATCAGTTCCCGGTATCCGTGAAGAGATTAAAAAGGACTTTGGATTCGATCCGAACTTCGAAGAAGGCAAGCATTACCTCGAGGCCAATGACTCGGCCGGCAACACCTTCAAGGCTACAGCCAAGCCGGTGCTGATCGGGACTGCCGTTATCGGTGCAACCTGTATGATATTCAGCATCATACTGATTTTGAAAAAGGTTGGGATGTTGGAGATAAACCTGACCGATGCTCCGGTAGTCCTCGGATTCATCGCGGGAGGTGCCGTAATCTACTGGTTCACGGGTGCCTCGGTCCAGGCGGTGACGACAGGTGCATACCGTGCCGTAGAGTTCATCAAGAAACATATCAGCTTTGACAAAGAAAAGGCCGATATCAATGATTCCAAGGCAGTGGTCAGGATCTGCACGGTTTATGCGCAGAAAGGCATGTGGAACATCTTTTTCGTGGTCTTTTCCATCACCCTGGCATTTGCCTTCTTCGATCCCAATTTCTTTGTGGCTTACCTGATCTCAATAGCGGTATTCGGCCTTTTCCAGGCCATGTACATGGCCAATGCGGGAGGCGCCTGGGACAATGCGAAAAAGGTGGTTGAAGTGGACCTGAAGGAAAAAGGAACGGATCTGCACGATGCGACAGTGGTTGGCGATACCGTCGGCGATCCTTACAAGGATACCTCATCGGTGGCCCTGAATCCGATCATCAAGTTTTCCACGCTGTTCGGCTTGCTTGCGGCTGAGATCTCCATCGAAATGACCCTGCATGCCGAGCATGCCGGAACCACCAACCTGGCACCCTATATCGGGCTGGCCTTCCTGGCCGTGGCCCTGGTTTTCGTCTACAGGTCGTTTTACAAGATGAGGATAATGAAGGGATAAGCAATGAGGCAAAGGAGGAAGGAGGAAGGAGAAAGGAGAAGGAAAAAGGAAAAAGGAAAAAGGGAGCGGTTTCTTCCTCCTTCCTACTTTATACTTCCTCCTTTAAGTAGAAGTTCCCATTTGAAAACACCCCGTACGTGCAGTGTTTTATCCAGTCCCCCAGAATGATCAACCGGGTATGCGGGGTTAGCGGATAATCCACCGGGGTGTGGCGGTGGCCAAATATCAGGAAATCATATCCCTGATCCTGAAGGTGTTGGCGGGAATAGCGGACGATCGGTTCCTCTTCTGCCCTGAAGGGATCTTCTCCGTTCCTGATCCGGCTGTGGCGCGACCAGCTTCTGGCGATCCGGAAGGCAAGGTTGGGATGCAACCGTGCAAAAGCCCATTGCAGAAGGCGATTGGTAAACATCCATTTGAAAAACCGGAAAGCATGATCCGATTCATCCAGTCCGTCGCCATGTGCCATAAAGAAATGCCTGCCCCCGATGGTCATGGCGGTTGGCCTGTCATACAAAACAACCCCTGTTTCTTCCTGGAGGTAACTGAACAGCCAGATATCGTGGTTACCGCTGAAATAATGGACACGGATGCCACGGTCCGTCAGCTCAGCCAATTTCCCCAATATCCGGGTAAATCCCCTCGGTACCACGTGCTTGTATTCAAACCAAAAATCGAACAGGTCACCCAGGATAAAAAGATCCGTCGCCTTTCCCTTGATGGAATCAAGAAATTCAGTCAGGCGTTTTTCCCTGAGCAGGCTCGAAGAATGATCGGGTGTGCCGAGATGGGCATCCGAAATGAAATAGGCCACGTCACCTGAATCACTCATATCTGTTAAAAGATACAGGTTCCCACGGTTTCTGTAACTTCCAAATGTATTGAAAAATTTTACTTTTGTTCCAATTTAGCCATCGTGATCATCCATAACCGCCTTAGCTCCGTGAACTGCCGGTCACCGGTCATGGCCTTCGGTACATTCGACGGAGTGCATCTGGGTCACCGGCAACTCCTGTCGGCTGTCAGGGAAACTGCCGTGCAAAAAGGTATGGCATCCGTGGTTATGACCTTTTGGCCCCATCCCAGGCTGGTATTGGGCCAAGCCGGGCAGGATTTCCGCCTCCTGAACAGCCTGGGAGAAAAATCACGGCTGATCGCGGCCACTGGGATCGATCACCTGGTAGTCGTCCCGTTCACCGGGGAGTTCGCTTCCATCGGTCCTGAGGATTTTGTCCGCACTTTCCTGTGGGAAGCTCTGCACCCGGCCTGTGTTTTGGTTGGAGAAGATGTCCGGTACGGAACCGGCGGGAAGGGGGATATCAGTCGCCTGATAGAAATGGGTTTGGTGCTGGGTTTCGAGGTGTTGCGTTTTGAACCCTGTCTTTCCGGAGGTGAGAGGATCAGCTCGACCGGCATCCGTTCATGTCTGCAGAACGGCGACCTGGAGAAGGCCAATGCGATGCTCGGGTATCCCTATTCTCTGAACGGAACTGTAATAACGGGCAACCGGATCGGGAATACGATCGGCTTCCCGACCGCCAACATCCTTGTCACGGAAGAGTATAAGCAAATCCCCTGTGACGGTGTTTATGCCGTTCGGGCCGGATCAGGAAAAAAGGATTATGGCGGTATGCTGAATATCGGCATCCGGCCTACCATTCCCGATCAGGAGCATAAAACCATAGAGGTTCACCTGTTTGGGGCTGCGGGCGACTTGTATGGTGAACTAATGGATATCAGGTTCATGGCCCGGCTTCGCAACGAAATGAAATTCAACAGCCTGGAAGAGTTGCGGTTGCAGCTTGTGAAGGACCGGGCTGCCGCCCTTGAAATCCTGAAAACCTCTGTACAAGGCTGAAGGAACAAGCCAAAAGGCTCTCTGCCTTTCTCCTTCCTCCTTTCTCCTTTCTCCTTAATTGGTGATCCTCACCGTGTTCCCCACGAAAGTGGTGGCATATTCTTTCAGCGGCCAGCGGGCGGGACCGGAGGCCACGAGGCCGTCCCAAATGGAGAATGTGGATTGGCAGCAGGGGCATGCCAGGTAAAAGCCGCTTGAATCAACGGCAACCCGGCACGATTCCAGCGGTTCATGGGAGCAAGTCAGGTCGAGGGCAACAAAATCATCCGGATTGCCCAGGGTGCGCCTATATAATATTATGCCCAGGTTTCCTTCATCCGGCAGAAGAAGATAATTGCCCGGAACCCGTAGGTTGTTGTTGGCAGGATTGGACAGGTAAACGGTATAATTCACGTAAACATAGGGTACAGGTACCTGTTTCTCCCGGTCACATGCAGCGCCGGCAATCATCAGAATAAAAAAACAAGAAATGTATATGGTTGATTTATAGCTCATAAAAAGAATGCACGATTCCCGGAAACGGATTCGGCATCAAATTTATTTTTTTTTGACGGATATTTGGGAATCAATTAACTTTGTCATGCAATGGACATCGGAATCGACACCCTGGTTTACTTCACACTGGGAGTCGTTTTTGTCCTGGCAGAGCTGCTTCGGATGCAGAAGATCGTCCCCCAAAAAGATCTTTCACCGGAGAGTGAAGTTAAAGTTCCCTCTGTTTATTACGTACCTGTGCCTTTCCAACGGAATGATCCCGGCCTGCAAGAGCCCGTTCATCCGGAATGTTCTTTGACGGATCTGCCCGATTTACCGGTGACCGATCCGGGCGTGCCTGAAAAACCGCCTGACAGGATCCTGCCGGAATCGCTGCCCGGTCCCCGACCAGCAATGATTTAATCGGTGATACAGAAGCGCAAGTATGTTTAACAAAAAGTTGAATTGAATTTTTATTGAAAGTTTTGGCAGTTTCGTGTGATAATGTATACATTTACGAACTTCTACCGAGAGGTAGATCGATATTGCAGTATTTAATATCAAAACTCTGATTATGTTTCGAAAATTACTCCTAGTAGTTGTCGCTGTTGTCTTAACCGGCAGCGTATTTGGTCAGTCCGGTACCTTGAAAGGCCGGGTACTTGACAAAGCCACAGGAGAGCCGATTCCCTTTGCTGCTGTCATCATTGTCGGCAACGTGGGTGACATGGCCGTCGTCGGTACGCAATCCGACCTGGACGGGATTTACACCCTGAAGCCGATACCCGCAGGCAAATGGATTCTCCAGGCTACATGCGTGGGGTATCAATCACTCACCATGGAAAATGTGGTTGTTAAAGCGGATAAGATCGATTTGCTCGATCTGCTGTTATCCACCAAAACCGAGCAGATCTCGGAGGTCCAGGTCATCGCGTATAAGGTACCTCTGATCGACAAGGACAATACACAGACGGGTGAAACGGTTACGGCAGAGGATATCGAGAAGATGCCGGGCCGTTCGGCCATGCAGGTGGCCTCGACGGTTGCCGGGGTCGCTTCCCGTGACGGCAACAGCGTCGGGAACATCCGCGGAGCCCGTGGCGGCAATACGGTGTTCATTGACGGTATCCGTGTTTCAGCGACCAGCCAAAGTATCCCCAAAGCCGCCCAGGAACAGGTGCAGGTTATCACCGGTGGCATGTCGGCAAAATATGGCGACGTGACCGGCGGTGTTGTCAGCATCACGACCAAGAATGCGGCACCCCGGTTATACGGTTCATTCAACCTCGAGAGTTCCGAATTCCTCGATCAGGACCGGCACAGCATTGCCAACATCACCCTGTCGGGCCCGTTGGCCAAAGTCAAAACTCCCAGCGGCGGGAAACGAACCCTGATCGGTTTCTTTATTTCCGGTGACGTCGCTTATGACCGGAACCCTACCAACTGGTGGTACCAGAATTACCGGATCCTGCCGGAAGTCAGGGAACAGCTGGTCAACACCCCGGTCATCCCCAATGCCCAGGGTGTGGTCCGCTACGCCGCCAACTACCTGACAATTGATGATTTCGAACAGGTTAAATTCCAGGATGGTTACTGGGACGTCGGAACCAACATCGTTCCTAAAATAACGATCAACTTTAACAGCAATATCGATCTGACCTTTGGCGGTTCCTTCAACTATAATGACGGCCCGGGTTACAGTTTTGGCAATTCATTGATGAACTGGCAGAACAACGGCAGGAGTTTCGGTTACAACTGGCGCGCCTGGGCACGGTTTACACAGCGTTTTGCCGACCGGACACCGTCACAGGAAGAAAAATCAGCCTCCATCATCAAAAACGCCTATTATCAAATCCAGGCGCAGATTGAGCGCAACAGGAGCTGGAGCCAGTCACAGCGCCACGGTGCAAACTACTGGCTATACGGATATGTTGGCAAGTTTGAAACAACCAAGATTGAAACTTTCACCTATTCGGATACGGTTTCCGGTTACCCAAACGGTGTTTGGGCCATGAACGGGTGGAAAGATATACTTTACAAATTCACCCCGAGCGACCTGAACCCGGAATTGGCAGCCGTCACGTCGCAATACTATGCTTCTTACGATGACCCGGTCGGTCATTATGAGAGGTATACCGATGTTGTCGGAGGCGGAGGTATCGTGAACGGAGGAAACCTGGGGAATATCTATGGCATGTTCAACCTTCCCGGCCAGCAATCCACCGGCTACAACACCGGGGACAATACCACCTTTCGTATCAATGCTTCCGGTTCGGCTGATATCAAGAACCATGAGATCTCCTTTGGGTTTGAGTTCGAACAGAACGATAACCGCTACTGGGCGGTCGGCGGAAATGGCTTGTGGGGGCTGGCCCGTCAGTGGACCAACTTCCACATAGACCAACTCGCTACCGACAATCCAATCCCGGTTTATGACGCTCACGGAGTCTTTATGGATACCATCCGCTACAACCGCCAGTATCAGTCCACCACTCAGGCCCGTTGGGATGCCAGCCTGCGCAAGCACCTGGGCCTGGCTGTCGACGGAACCGACTGGATCGATATTTTCGCTCTTGATCCGAGCGAAATGGATATCAGCTATTTCAGTGCCGATGAACTCCTGAATAACGGGGCTTCCGCCGTGGGTTACCTGGGCTATGATGTTTACGGCAACCGGCTGAAAGACAAGCCGACCTTTGAAGATTTCTTTACGGCCAAGGATGATGGAGGGTATTACAAACGTGAAATCGGTCCAAACCAACCGATCTATGCTGCCGGCTATATAATGGATAAGTTTTCTTTCAATGACCTGATCTTCAACATCGGTGTCAGGGTTGACCGCTATGACCTGAACCAATATGTCCTGAAAGATCCTTATTGCCTCTACGATACCAAGAAGGTCAGCGATGTCCCGGGCAGTATGAACCCGACCGGCACGCATCCTTCCAACATGGGCGAGGAATATGTGGTTTATGTGGATGATGTGGATGATCCTTCCACCATTAACGGCTACCGGAATGGCGATACGTGGTACAATGCCTATGGCGTTGAAGTCCAGGACCCGGCCGCAATCGCCTCCTCAACAGGCATCGCTCCCTACCTGGTCAATCCGGATCAGGCACAGAAAAGTGAGATCACCGCGGATGCATTTGAGGACTACACCCCGCAGGTGGTGGTAATGCCCCGAATC
Source organism: uncultured Porphyromonadaceae bacterium (assembly GCA_964547475.1). Classification (GTDB taxonomy): domain Bacteria; phylum Bacteroidota; class Bacteroidia; order Bacteroidales; family UBA12481; genus UBA12481. Next base: position 2,244 of record CAZJNQ010000055.1, on the reverse strand, counting down.
TCCTTCTCCTTCCCGATTTCTGATGAGGCTTTGTTCTTTGCGCACTATGACATTCTGGCCAAGAGGCCGACCGAAAGCTTTTCGCCGACCCAATACCTGTACCTGGCCAATAACCCGGGAGCTTCCATCAGCAATCCGAACATGACCCCGGAAAAGACCATCGATTATGAATTGGGATTCCAGCAAAAACTGAACAATTCCTCTTCGTTGAAAATTTCCGCCTATTACAGGGAACAACGTGATATGGCCCAGTCAATCAGAGTGCTGGGTGCCTATCCGGTCGACTACTTCACCAGGGGTAACATCGACTTCGGTACTTCAAAAGGTCTGTCGGTTTCCTACGACCTGAGGAAAACCGGTAACCTCTCCCTGCGGGCAAACTATACTTTGGGCTTCTCCTCCGCTACCGGGTCGAGTTCAGGACAGATGGAGAGCCTGCTCCGTACCAACCAGCCGAACCTGAGGATCCTTTCACCGACCAACTGGGACCAGCGGCATAAAATCAATCTCAGCCTTGACTTTCGCTTTAGTTCCGGCAAAGATTACAACGGACCGAAATTGTTCGGCAAGGATATCCTTTCCGATGCCGGGGCCAACTTTACGGTTGTTTCCGGTTCAGGCTATCCTTACTCGAAAACCCGCGGTGTTCTTGAACCCGGTTTGAAAGGGATGCTCAACGGATCACGCTTGCCCTGGACCACTGTTATTAAAATGCGTGTCGATAAGGACTTCAATCTTACTTTTAAGAAAAGTGGTGAACAGGCTCGCAGGAATCTGATCCTGAACATCTATCTAAATGTTGACAACCTGCTGAATACAAAGAATATCTCCAGTGTCTATTCAGCGACGGGTGACCCGCTTGATGACGGCTACCTGAACGCTCCGATTGCCCAGCAGGCCATTCATACACAATACGATGAGGAAGCCTACCGGATGTTTTACCAAATGGTGTTGTATAATAATGCCGGCTACTTCGCGCCCAGAACGATGCAGCTGGGATTGACGTTGAACTTCTAACCGGTTGAATACTTAACTGATCGAAACTATGAAAAAAGCAATAACATACTTTTTGATTGCGACCCTGGGTGTTTTCGTGGCAAATAATGCTTTTGCTGAAAAATATATCGGGGCCCGGAGTACGGAACCGGCTTCAAAGGACATCAAGGGTTTTGCCGCGGCCTGCCAGCTAGGCAAGACGGTCACGGAGATCTCCCTGAACAACATCAGGACCTTCATTTTCATGACGGGCCTTCTCTGGACCGATATCGGGGGGTCCAACTCCGGATATGAAGTTCCCAAAGGATCGGGTAAGACTTCCCTTTACGCGGGTGGCATCTGGATCGGGGGGACGGATGTGAACGGCCAGTTAAAGCTGACCGCCATCAAATTCAGCGGCGCCCGCAACTACTGGCCCGGGCCGCTGATCATGACCGGGGAGCTGAGGGGCACGACCGACGTGGAGGTCTGCTACCAGTACGACCGTCATTTTGAGATCACGCGTTACCAGGTTGAGGCTTTCCGGGAGTGGTACAATACGCCGCCGGAAGAGCGGGACTTTGAATTCAAGGGCTACTCGATCCCGCAGATCATCCTCGACTGGCCGGCCCATGCCGACGCGGCCGCCGGCTATGATTTCTACCTGGCCCCTTACTGGGACAACAACGATGACGGGTTCTACAACCCGGCCGACGGGGACTACCCGTTCTACGACCTGGACGGGATCCTGCCCTGCGGCACCACCCGGGAATTGAGACGCCCACGCCTCTACGGCGACGGCACCGCCTGGTGGGTCTATAACGACAGGGGAAATATCCATACCGGCCCTGAAAGCGATGCCATCGGGATGGAAGTCCGGGCCCAGGCCTTCCAGTTTTCCACGAACGACGCCCTGAACGACATGAGCTTTTACAACTATGCCCTGATCAACCGCTCGACCTACACCCTGATCGAGACTTATTTCGGTGTCTACGCCGACGGCGACCTGGGTTATGCTTGGGATGACTATGTCGGTTGCCATGTATTGAAGGGGATCGGCTATTTTTACAACGGTGAGGCCGTGGACGGGGGCGGTGAGACATGGGCCTATGGAGCCAACCCGCCATCCATCGGAATCGACTTTTTTGAAGGCCCTTACCAGGATCCCAACAGCCTGGATGACTGCAAAAGCTATGACAATAATTACAACCTACTCTGCAACGAATGCATCCTCAACGGGAACATCAACGGCCTGAACTTCGCGGACGG